>NZ_JBQQBO010000006.1:0-302973 GCF_052246905.1 Saccharopolyspora antiqui | reverse complement strand
CGCACCGCCCCAACTCAACCACACGGTCACCGCACCCACGGCGGCACCGAGAGCGAAACCCGCCAGGACGTCGTGGGGGTAGTGGACGCCGATGAAGATTCGGGAGAAGCCCTCCAGCAGCGCGAGGACAACCGCGAGTGCCGTGATTCGGCGCCACAGCACCGACAGCGTGACCGCGAAGGCGGCAGCCGCCGCCGAATGGCTGCTGGGCAGCGACCAGTTGCTGACGTCCGCGCAGTTCGCGATTGTTCCGCCCGCGATCCGCAACGCCCGGCACGGCCGCTCCTGCTGCACCTGGTCCTTGATCAGCTCGCTGAGCAACCAGCTCACCGGCGCGGCCACCAGCGGCACGACCAGCACGAACAGCCGCCGATCGGCACGCCGCCCGCCCAGCTCGAACTTCTGCGGATCGGTGCGCCACCACCCCAGCACGGCCAGTGCGGCGAAGACCGCCAGCAGCGCCTGGGTTCCCACCAGCGCGGAGCCGTGCACCCACTCCGGTGTCGACTTCGCCCATTCAGCGATCGCGCGATACCAAGTCGCGCTCAGCTCCAGCAGACTCCGCATCAATCCGACATTACCGACCGGCCGGTAGCGTTCAGGTGGTGAAGGTGTCGAAGCGGGACGTGCTGTGGTGGCTCGTCCTGTCCGTTCCGGTGCTCGCGGTGAACCAGTTCGCGGCCACCGCGCCGTTTCGCGCCTGGGAGATCCTGCTCGGCGTTGCCGTGGTCGGTGGCACCGTCTTGCTGCGGCGCACCCGGCCGCTGGTCGCGGTGGTCGTCGCGTTGGCGGCCTGGGCGCTGGCGCTGATCTCCAGACCGGACGAGACCGCCATCGGGGCGTTCGCCTGCACCGCTGTGGTGATCGCGATCAGCTACGCCGCCGGATACCGGGTACGGCGACATCGCGACGCGCTGATCCGGCTCGCCCTGGCCAGCGCCGTGCTGTCGCTGCTCGTGCTCGTGTTGTCGCACGACGTCGGGGCCTGGCTGGTCGCACTGCTCGGTGCGCTGCTGTTCGCGCTGGTCCCGTGGCTGTTGGGGCGCCACCACCAGAAGTACCGGACGCTGGTGCGGGCCGGTTGGGCGCGGGCCGAGCACCTGGAACGGCAGCAGCAGATGGTCCGGGAGCAGGCGCGGTTGCAGGAGCGCACCCGGATCGCCAGGGACATGCACGACCTGCTCGGGCACCAGCTCAGCCTCGTCGCATTGCGCATCGGCGCGTTGGAGGTCGCGCCCGATTTGGCCACCGGGCATCGGGAAGCGGCCGGTCAGGCGCGGGTCTCGGTGACCGCTGCGGCCGAGCGGCTGCGGGAAGTCGTCGAGGTGCTGCGCGACGACGCCGCGCCGGTCACCACCGATGAGACCGCAGCGGGGCTCGTCGAGCACGCGCGGCAGGCCGGGATGTCCGTGACGCGCACCGAAACCGGCGACGTGCCTCGGTCGTCGATGCGCATGCGCTCGGTGTACCGGATCGTGCAGGAGGCGCTGACCAACGCCGCGAAGCACGCGCCGGGCGCGGACGTGACCGTCGAGATCCGGCACGGCACGGACGAAAGCCGGGTGTCGGTGGCGAATCCGCTGGTCGAGGCCGAGGGTGCGGCCGGGAACGGGTACGGCCTCGTCGCACTCGCCGAGCGGGTTCGGCTGGCGGGCGGGTCTTTCCAAGCTGGGCCGCGGCAGGGGCGCTTCCTGCTGACCGCGCGGATCCCGCAGGTGGCGCAGGCAATCGCGGCGACGTCGGAGTCCGCCGAGCACCTCGCGCGGGCGGAAGGCCAGGTGCGCAGCAGCCGGAACGTCGTGGTCGCGGTGGCCGCGGCGAGTGCGGTCGTGTTGGGGTTGCTGACCGCCTGCATCACGGTGTTCGACACCATCACGTCGGTGCTGCCCTCGGCGGCCTTCGACCGGATGCAGCTGGGGCAATCGCGGTCCGCCATCGAGCCGCTGCTGCCGATGCGCACCCGGATCGATGACCCGCCCGAGGGCGACCCGCCGCGACCGGCGGGGGCGAGCTGCGCTTACTACAGCGCGCACCACAACCCGTTCGGCGAACGGCACGGGGAGCTGTACCGGCTGTGCTTCCGGCAGAACACGTTGGTGAGCAAGGACTTTCTGCAACAGTAGGAGGAGAAGTGCGCGTGGTGCTGGCCGACGACGAAGCCATGGTTCGCGCCGGGGTGCGGGCGATCCTGGGCGCCGATGCGGACATCGAAGTCGTCGGGGAAGCCGCCAACGGGCGGGACGCCGTGGAACTGGTGCGGCGGCACCGGCCGTCGGTGGCGCTGCTGGACATCCGGATGCCGGGCCTCGACGGGCTCGCCGCGGCGGACGAAATCCGCCGCGTGGCACCGGAAACCGCAGTGCTGATCATGACGACGTTCGACGAGGACGCCTACGTCGCGCAGGCCCTCCACGGCGGGGCCAGCGGATTCCTGCTCAAGACCGGGGACCCGCGCGAACTGCTGCTGGGTGTCCGGGCGGCGGCCGAAGGCGGCGCGTACCTTTCGCCGCCGGTGGCCCGTCGGGTCATCAAGGAGTTCGGTGGTCCTCGACTGCGGCAGGAAATCGCCGCTCGCGAGCACGTGGACGCGCTCAGCGAGCGGGAGCGCGAGGTGCTCGCGCTGGTGGGGGCCGGGCTGTCCAATGCCGAGATCGCCAGGCGGCTGCACGTCGTGGAAGGCACCGTGAAGGCTTATGTGAGCGCGATCCTGAACCGGCTGGGCGTGAAGAACCGGGTCCAGGCCGCGATCCTCGCCTACGAAGCGGGCCTGGTGGACCGCGAAGGTTCGGACCGGTGAGAAGGCGCGCGGATCGGCGGGGTCGTGAGTGGGAATCCCGGTTCTCACTCACGACCCTCCAGCGCGATTCGGCCGGAAGACGCCCGCCCGGGAGGACTAACGCGGGTGGCCGGAAGTTGCCCAGCACCAACCGAAGGACTGCGGGATCTTGTGGAATGGCCGCAGTTCGACGACCCGCGGCCAGCCGAACGACTAGTTGCCGGTTGGGAAATTCGTTCTTCCGTACCAACGCGCGCTCCGCAGCGAACGGTTTTCCGGTCGATCCCGGCCAGGTCAGGAGTGCTGCTGGACGGACCGGTGGGATGCCAGCGCCGTGGCCAGGGACATGCCCGCTGTCGCGGTGAGGGCGCCGAGGAGGAGACCGGCGATGACGTCGTGCGGGTAGTGCACGCCGACGAAAACGCGCAGGAATCCTTCCAAGGCGGCGATAACCACCGCGACGATGGCCAGTCGGCGCCACGCGACGGCGAGCCCGACCGCGGCGGCCGCCGCGATGGTGGCGTGATTGCTGGGCAGCGACCAGTCGCCCGGCTCGGGGCATTCCGCGATGGTCGCCACGATGTCGCGGACCGCGCGGCACGGGCGTTCTTGCTCGACGAGGGTTTTGGTGAACTCGCTGATCGCGTAGGCGAGCACCGTGACGACCGGCACCGCTAACGCGAAGATGCGCATCCGGCGGTCGGCGCGGCGCGTTCGCCACAGGTTCGCCAGCACCAGTGCACCGAACACCAGCAGCACGGCCTCGGTGGCGATGTCCGCCAACCCCTGCACCCAACCCGGTGCGTCGTGGGCGAGGCCGATCACCGCGCGGTACCAGCCGATGCTGATATCCGGCACGTCCTCGATCTCATTGGCGGCCAACGGAAAACTCATCGATCCCTCCACGTCTTCGCAGGTCGCAACGACGGTAGGGATCCGGCACGGGTGGCAGCAGTGGTCTTTCGGCACCGACGACCTTGACTTTCGTCAGGTTCCGGAAAGCGGGTGCGCAATCGCGCTGGCGCATCCCTTGAGAACGGTGGTCGACGGGTGGTCGGTGCGCGATACTCGGGCGCGGTTGGGTCGTCTATCGGGAGGGTTTGCGATGCGTTCCCTGCTCCTCGCCAGCGCCGTCGTCGTCGCGTTCGCAGCTCCGGCTCAGGCCGCCGACGATTCCCTCGACCCGCTGCTGCGATCAGCTGCCGAGCGCGTCGCGACGTCCGACCAGGTGGCGGCGGCCAAGTGGGGCACCGACCAGCCGATCGACGACCCGGTACGGGAGCAGCAGGTGCTGGACTCCGTGGCGCGCAAGTCGGTGGAGCTCGGCATCGATCCGGAGGAGTCGAAGCGGGTCTTCCGCGACCAGATCGAGGCCAGCAAAGTCGTCCAGCGCGCCCTGCACGCGTACTGGGCGGCGCACCCCGACGAGCAGCCGACCGAGCGCCCCGACCTCGGCGAGATCCGACCGATCATCGACCGGCTGGGCGACGAGATCCTGCTTGAGCTGCGCGACACCGAGCGGCTGCGCGAACAGCCGTCCTGCGGCGGCTACCTGATCAGCGCGTTCCAGCAGACCCGCAGCGAGCTGCGGTTGAACGGGCTGCACCAGATCGGCCTCGCCCGCGCCGTCCCCTCGATCTGCACCGGCCCTTGAGCCCAGCAGGATGAATGATCGTCCCGGTAAGAGAGTGCGCGGGTTGGTTTGGGTGGCGGTGCGGGTAGCGGAACCTGAGTGCCTGTTTTTGAAGTGGTCGTGTCGGGCCGTCCACCTCGGGTGAGGTGGGCGATTTCGCGCGAAATCGCCGTCTCCCCCGCGGGGCGGGTGGCGATTTCGCGCGAAATCGCCAGGTCTGCCACCCGCACCGCGAAGCAAAACGAGTTCGAAGACAGACTCTCAGAGGTCTTCTCGTCTCCGGGATCCCCGACATCATGTATGTCCGATACGCAGCGTCGTGGCTGTCCTCGCGAGATAACTCGGGGTGCCGGGTGTCCCCGCATGGCACTGCCTGAGAACCCGCGGCGGTGCCAGCTGCGAGGGTGGCGGGAAGCGGCTGACGCCGCTTGCCTGACGACCACCCCCGCTACGCCCAATCCGTGCGAGTTCTTAGAACCGGAATTTGGCTCACGAGAAGTCCGCTGCGTGGTCGGTGGCCCATTCTCGGAAGGTTCTGGCCGGGTGGCCGGTCAGGCTCTGCACCATCGGGGACACCAGCTCCGGTTCCCGGGTCAGCCTTTCCCAGTAGTCGAGGGCGGTGTCGGCGATGGTCGTCGGCCAGCCGCCGTCCAGCATTCGGCGGCGGGCCGCCGACCGGGACATCTCCTCCCAGCGCAGCGGGCGGCCGATCGCCGCACCTATCACCCGCAGCTGCTCGATCTGGGTCATCGTCTCGGGCCCGGTCAGGGCGTACTTCGCCCCGGTGTGACCGTCTTCGAGCAGCACTCGCACGGCGGCGTCCGCGATGTCCTTCTCGTGGATCAGCGGTCGGGCCGCCGCACCGTAGACGTCGCGAACCACACCATCGGCGCGGATCTCCTGCGCCCAGCCCAAGGTGTTGGCGGCGAATCCGCCCGCCCGCAGGAAGGTCCAGTCCACATCGGAGGTTTCGATGAGCCGTTCCAGCTCGGTGTGGAACAGCTCCTCGCTCTCGCCCGCCCCGGTGGCCGACAGGTAGACGATGCGCCGGGCGTGCTCGGCGACCGCGGCGAGGAACCGCGGCGCCAGGTTCGCCGACGCCAGCGGCCAGACGAGGAACACCGACTCGATGCCGTGCAGCGGCAGCGAGTCGGGGTCGGCGATGTCGCCGCGTGCCACCTCCACGCCGTCGGGGACCGGCACGTCGGCCGGGTTCCGAGTGGTCATCGCTCGAACCCGGACACCTGCCGCTGCCAGTCCGGCAATGACGTGCCGCCCCACCTTGCCGGTCGCGCCCACCACGAGGATCGTTCCGTTGGTCATCGCCGCAATCCC
The DNA here is from genome assembly GCF_052246905.1 of Saccharopolyspora antiqui. Taxonomy (NCBI): domain Bacteria; kingdom Bacillati; phylum Actinomycetota; class Actinomycetes; order Pseudonocardiales; family Pseudonocardiaceae; genus Saccharopolyspora; species Saccharopolyspora antiqui. The sequence continues at coordinate 297,229 of NZ_JBQQBO010000006.1, read as the reverse complement.
TTCCGCTCTGCTGCCACCGAACCTAAGAGTTCGACTTAACTGGAGGTCAACGGTTCGCCGCGGGGACTTGACCTCCAGTGTGCTCGAAGTTCGACGCTGGGAAAGCACTGGTCCCGCAGGCCTCCGGGAGGGCGCCATGCCGGTCGATATCGGAATCTTCTTGCCCGACGCGGCGGACGTCGAGATCCGGGAGGCGACCTACCACGCCGTCGATGCTGAGCTGGACTCGATCTGGAGCGGCGATCACCTCGCCAACGGAGTGCCGGTGCTCGACGGCATGCTGACGTTGGCCACCGCGGCGGCGGTGACCGAGTGCATCGACATCGGCTTCGCGGTCCTGCTGCCCGCGCTGCGCCCGCACGTGTGCGCCGCCAAGCAGATCGCGACGCTGCAGCACCTCACCGGTGGCGACCGGTTGCACCTCGGCATCGGCGTCGGCGACCACCAGAGCGGTTGGGACGCGGTGGGCGTCGACCCCACCACGCGCGGTCGGCGCACCGATGAGTTCCTGCGGCTGCTGCCGTCGCTGCTCAGCGGCGAACCGACCGCGCTGCCGCACGGCCCCGTCGTGCGGCTCGCTCCTCCGGTGGCTCCGCCGCCGGTGTGGATCGGTGGTTCCTCGCCCGCCGCGCTGCGCCGCGCGGCCCGCTTCGGCGATGGGTGGTTCGCCGACCTGCACGGTGCCTCGGACCTGCGCGCCAAGGCCGCTCGGCTGCGCGAGCTGGCCGCGGAGCACGGTCGCTCGGCGCCCCGGCTGGCGACGGTGATCCACGCCGCCCTCACCGACCGGCCCGATCCGGGCCTGGCCGAACGCTGTGCTCGTCGGCTCGCGGCGACCTTCGGGATGTCGGTCGAGGTGGCCCGGCGGGTCGTGGTCGCCGGGACTCCGGCGCAGGCGGCGGAGCAGCTCGCGGGCTACGCGGCGGCTGGGGTGGAGAAGGTGGCCGTCGCGGTGGACGGCGACTGGCACCGCGGCTGCGACCTGCTCGGCCAGGTCCGCCAACTCCTGAACCCGACCCCACGCCCGAAATGCCCCTGAACGACCAGTTTCGCAATGCGGAATCGCGCCACGTTCGGGTTAAGGCTGAAGGGCACCTTTGACCGACTATGCCGGTCGAAGGTGCCCTTCACTCAGTTCTCACTCGCGAGCGGCGGGGATTGGGTCAGTCGTCTAGGGCTTGGAACGTGGTGGTTCGGAAGTCGTGGAAGATCTTTGGTGGGGCGGCGGACATCATTGCGCGTTGGGTCAGCAGGATGGCCACCAGATCCTCGGTCGGGTCCGCGAAGGCGGTCGTGCCGAGGCCGCCGTTCCAGCCGAACTGGCCGGGCGTGGTCGACAGATCGGTGCGGCGGGTGACCACGCCGTGGCCGAATCCCCAGCCCGCGTCGGTGCCGAGGATCAGCTGCGCATCGATCTTCTGCTCCTCGGTCAGCTGGTCGGTGGTCATCAGCGTCACGGCCGGTCGGGACAGGATTCGCTGCTGCCCGCAGCGCCCCTGGTCCAGCAGCATCCGGTAGAAGGCCAGGAAGTCGTCGACCGTCGAGACCAGCCCGCCGCCGCCGGAGTGGAACACCGGCGCGCTGTCCCGGGGGTCGTCGCGCGGCACGAGCGCACCGGCCGGGTCTGGCTGGTAGCTCGGCGCCAACCGGTGCAGTTGGTCGGCGGGCACGTGGAACCCCGTGTCGCGCATCCCGAGCGGTTCGAAGATCCGCTCCCGCAGGAAGTCCGGGAACGCCTGGCCCGAAGCGCGCTCGATCAGCACGCCCAGCACGTCGGATCCGGTGTGGTAGAGCCACTGCTCGCCGGGCTGGTAGGCCAGCGGCAGGTCCCCGAGCCGCCGCAGCCACTCGTCGAAGGACAGCTCGGGCGAGTCCGGCCCCGGCACCAATCCGGCTTCCGCCATCGCCCGGAAGATCGGCGGATCACCCAGCACGACCCCCAGGCCGAACCGGAAGGTCAGCAGGTCGCGCAGGCTGATCGGCCGGTTCGCGGGCACCGTGTCGGCCAGCGGACCGTCGACCCGCGACAGCACCCGGCGGTCGGCCAGTTCCGGCAGCAAGGCGTCGACCGGGTCGTCGAGCCGCAGCACGCATTCCTCCACCAGCACCAGCGCAGCCGCCGCAGTGATCGGCTTGGTCATCGAGGCGATGCGGAAGATCGTGTCCCGCCGCATCACCTCGGCCCCGCCGACGGCCTGCGTACCGAGCGCCACCACGTGCGTCTCACCCCGCCGACTGACCAGGGCCACCAGGCCCGGCACCTCGCCGCGAGCCACGTATCCGGACAGCACCTCGTGCATTCGCGCCAATCGCGCCTTCGAAAACCCCACGGTTCCTCCTGCGTCGTTCCCACCGTATCGACCTGGCGATCGGCGGAAACTCATCGGCAGGTTGGTCAAGCGACGGAGTTCGCGCCCCAGCGGATCGTGCTGCCCGCGACTCGGCGGAGCTCGGCGGCTTCCGGGGTGCCGAGTTCGGCGAAGACGGCGTGCGCGCGGCGCCAGTAGTCCTGGGCCAGTTGGGCTCGTCCGGCACACCGGTGCAGCTCGGCGAGTTCGTGCAGGGCCAGCGCCTGCGGGTAGCGCTCGCTGCGGTCGATGGCCAGCCGCTGGCCCTGGTCGATCAGCTCGGCGGCGGTGGTGAGGTCGCCGATGTCGCGGTGCGCCGCGCCGAAGCTGATGAGCACTTCGCTTTCCGCGGCCGGGCCGCTGACCTGCCGCACGATTTGCAGCGCCGCGTGCAGATTGGTCATCGCATCGTCGTAGCGGCCCAGCTCGCGGTAGGTCTTGCCGAGCCGGTGCCGCGCATAGGCGACCCTCGGTTCCAACCCGTGCTCGACGGCCAATGCCACGGCCCGCCGCAGGAAGTCGACCGCCTGGGCGTAGTTGCCGGTGCGCCGGTGCGCTTCGCCGATGTCGGCGAGCCCGCAGCACTCGCCGTCGGTGTTGCCCGCCTCCCTGGACAACTCGATCCCGCGGTGCAGGCTCTCCAGCGACTCGTCGACGAATCCCAGTGCTGCCAACGCTTTTCCGACGTTGATCCGCAGCACGCCCTCGCGGTACGGGTCGAGCCCGGCGCACAGCGACGCACCCAACCTGTAGTGCTGCAACGCCTCGTGGAACTCGCCCAGCCGAAAGCAGAGCGTGCCCAGCGACTCCAGGCTGCTGGTCTCCAACACCCGGTCTCCGGTCGCCCGGTGGAAATCCAGCGCTCGGTACAGGTGCTCGCAGGCGTCCGCGCCACGGCCCTGGTCGAGGTACGCGGCGGCGAGATCCGCGCGGGTCATCGCCTCGCCGACCGGGTCCTGCGCGGCGACGGCAGCGGCCAAGGCGGCCTCGTGGGTGCGGACCCAGTCGTGGTCGTTTCCGTAGCCGTAGAGGTGCAGGTACTCCCGCAGCGACCTGGTCAGCTGCCACGCGTGCGTCGGCCAGCCCTGCTCGGCGGCCAGGCTCACCGCGGCGATCAGGCAAGCCCGCTCGGCGTCCAGCCATTGCCTGGCGTCCTCCTTGCCGCGCAGCGTCGGCCGGTGCACCGGCCGGCTGCCCGCCAACTTCATCGTCGGCTGGTGCGGCTGCAACAGGTGTGCGGCGCTCGTGGCGCTGTGCAGGTAGAAGTCCAGCACGCGGGTGATCGCCGCGGTGCGCTGCGCCGGGGGCTCCTCCTCGCGCACGATGCTGCGGACGTACTCGGCGAGCAGGTCGTGCAGCCGGTAGCGGTCCCGGGTCACCACGTTGACCAGGTGCTCGTCGACGAGCCGATCGAGCAGCTGCTGCGCCGCGCCGCGGCCGACCCCGGCCAGCGCGGCGACCGCGTCCACCGTGAAGTCGTCGCCCGGATGCAGCCCGAGCAGCCGGAACATCCGGCGCTCGTCCTGGTCGAGCGCGTGGTACGACAGGTCGAAAACGGCCCGCAGCCGACGGTTTCCGGCCACCAGCTCGTACAGCCGGTCACCGGTTTCGGCCAGCCGGACGGCCAGGTCCGACACGGTCCAGGCGCGGCGGGACTGCAACCGCCGCGCGGCGAGCGCGACGGCCAGCGGCAGTCGACCGCACAGTTCCACCACCCGGCGCGCCGCCTCGGGGGTGCCCGCGCCCCGGTTTCGACCGACCACCTTGCGCAGCAGGTCTTCGGCCTCGACCGGGGTGAACACGTCCAGCGGCAGGGTGTGCGCGCCGTCGAGCGCCAGGGTGCGGCGGCTGGTGATGAGCACCGTGTTGTCCGGACCGGCCGGGAGCAGCGGGACGACCTGGTCCTCACCGGAGGCGTTGTCCAGCAGCACCAAGGCCTTCCGGCCGTACAGGCGATCCCGGTACAGCATCACCCGTTCGTCCATTCTGGACGGTATCTGGTCGTCGGGAACGCCCAGCAGCCGCAGGAACGAGGCCAGTACCGCGGACGGATCGGCGGGCGGCTGGTCGGCGTGCCCGCGCAGGTCCACGTACAGCTGGCAGTCGCCGCACCGCCCGGCCGCCAACAACTGGTGCGCCGCGCGCACCGCCAGGCGGGTCTTGCCGACCCCGCCCATGCCCTCGATCAGCGAGATCGTCACCGCCGTACCGCCGTCGGCCGCGCGCACCCGCTCGTGCAACGCGCTCAACTCGGCCTCGCGGCCGGTGAAGTCGGCGATGTCGGGCGGCAACTGGCGGTGCGCGCTGACCGGCGTGAAATCCGGTCGCGGCACTTCCTGGCGCAGCACCCGCTCGTACGCCGCGACGAGGTCCGGACCGGGATCGGCGCCCAGCTCCTCGGCCAGGCGGCGCCGCAGCGTGTCGTAGACGTTGAGCGCGGCGGCCTGCTGGCCGCTACCGGCCAGCGCGATCATCAGCGCCGCGTGGACCGCTTCGTGCAGCGGATCGGCCTCCGCGACGCGTTGCAGGGACGGCAGGACTTCCTGGTGGCGTCCCAATCCTGCTGCCACGGCGGCGTACTCCACCAGCACGGCGTAGTACTCCCTGGTCAACGCCGTGATCAGCGGGTGGGCCTGCAGGCTGCCGAGCCCTTCCAGCGGCTCACCGCGCCACAACGCGACCGCTTCGGAGAAAAGTCCGCACGCCTCGGCGGTTTTCTCCTCATCACGGGCGCACCGCGCGAGGGCGACGAGTCGCTGGAACACCAGCAGGTCGTGCTGGCCTTCGGGAACCGCCAACTGGTAGCCGCCGCGATCCGCCACCAGCACCGGGGGATCCTGCGGTCCGGGTTGCAGCCTGCGGCGCAGCCGGGACACCCGGGACTGCAGCAGGTCGGCGGATCCGGAGACGGACTGCACGCCCCAGACCGCCTCGATCAGCGCGTCCCGCGCCACCGGGATGTTCGGCGACAACGCCAACAGACCCAACAGCACTCGTTGGGCTTCCGAGCCGGGGTCAACGGATTTTCCGTTGACGATGATCTTCAGCGGTCCCAGGACTTCGATCCGCAGTCCACTGCCGCCTTCGCCGCCCGCCGCGCGGATCAGTTCTTCGAGTTCGATTCGCGAGAGACCGAGCACTTCGGACAACCGGCGCAGGGTGGCGGCGCGCGGGCGGACCACCCGCCCCTGTTCCACATCCCGCAGCCCCGCTGCGCTCAGCCCCGCTCGATCGGCCACCTGCAGCTGCGTCAGACCGGCGCGCTTGCGGAATTCGCGGAGCAATTTCCCCAGTTGGCTGCCCGACGCGTCCACCACGTCAATCACCTCTATCGAGAATCGAGCCACTGGTGACGACAAACGTTCGCCATGCCCGTCCGACCCCGCAGCACCGCACAGTTGTCGATGTTGTAGCACATTCGTGGCGCGAAAAGGGCCTACCGGCCAAATCGAAACCGCGGCACCCGCGGATTTGGCATTATGTTGCCACCACAACGACTAACGCGTGGTGGCGGTGCAATCGGTTCCACTTCGGTCGGTGCGTTCAGTTGTTCTGCGCATCCGGGTTTTCTGAAAGCATTTCAGCAATGACCTCGACCAGTTCATCGACGCCTTCGCCGGACATGATGAGCTCGGTACCGCTACCGGGGTTGAAGCACAGAACGTGTTCCCGGCCCGGCCAGTTCGCGGCCACCGCGAGGAACGGCAGTTCGATGTGCTCCGCCACGCGCGGCGCCGTTCGGGCGAGCAGCTCGGTCGAGCTGAACACCGGGATGGCCGGACCGATCCGCAACCACGGGAAGTTCGCGCCGTCGAAATCCTCCGACACCGGACCGCTCATCGGCACCACCACGAGGGCGTCCACCAACGCGCTCAGGAACGCATCGGGGTCCTGCCGCTCGACCGCCTGGGCCAGCGCCGCTTCGAGTTCGTTCGCCGGTGCGGCCGCACCCGGCGCCACCCCACCGCACAGTTCCGCGAGGCACAGCTCGCGGATCTCCGCCTGCACCTGTTCGGCCAACACCGCCTCGGCGTCTTCGACCGGGATCAGGGCTTCCTCGCCGTCGACCAATCGGCTCAACGCGTCCAGCGGGAGAACCACGCCGATCGGCAGTCCCGGGTTCAACGCGAACTGGTGGTCCGGTCCCGGCCAATTCCGCGCGAGCGCCGCGACGTCGACTTCCCGATGCCCCAAGGAGTACGGGCCCAGCCCGTGCGAAAGCGCTTCGGGCGAGGTGAAAGCGAGGACGTGCGCGCGGTCCAGCGGCATGAACTCGTCCAAATCCCGGCGCAGTTCGCTGCCCGGCTCGGGCAGCACCGGCAGGTACAGCGGTGACTCCAACACGATCTGGGCGTACCGCCTGCTGTCGCCCGCATCCAGCGCCGCGACCAGCTCGCGTTCGATTTCATTGGCAGGCTGCCATTCGGAATCCACCCGAAACCGCCCTTCTGGGGTAGTTTGTTGCACGCACACTAGTACTTCTTCACGGATATGCGCGGGGAGTCATGGCACGCACCCTTTTCGTCTCGCCCGAGCAACGCGGTGCACTTCCGACGATCCGGGACGCGCTGGATGCCGCCGACAGCGGTGCCATCATCTCCATCGCCCCCGGTGAATACGACGAGCAGATCACGATCCGCGGGCAGCAGGTGGTGCTCGCCGCCCGCGAACCCGGCACGGTAACCATCACCTCGCCGTTGCGGGACCAGCCGACCGTGTCGGTCACCGACGGCACCGTGGAGTTCAGCGGGTTGGCCGTGCACTCCACAGCGGACTCCGCGATCCGCATCGTCGGCGGCAAGGCGAAGATCGTCGACTGCTCGGCGTCCGCCGGATTCGCCGCGGCCATCAGCGTCGCACGCGGGGCCGACGTGGAGCTGCGCGGCGTCGAGGTCACCTCCGCCCAGTACGGGCTGATCATCGAGAACGCCGACGGGATGGTGGAGAGCTGCGCCTTCCGCGACACCGTCGACGACGCGGTGATCGTGCGGCTCGGGGCCCGCGCCACGCTGCGACACTGCACTGTGGAAGGTTCCGGATTTCGCGGGATCTACATGTACCAGGCGGGGAATTCGAGCATCGAGCGCTGCGACATCTCGCGGACCGGGGACGCCGGGATCGCGGTGGCCGATCAGACCTCGCCGAACATCGTCGAGTGCTGGGTGCACGACACGCAGGGTGCGGGCATCACGGTGGGGCGCGGCTGCGGCGGGGTGATCGAGGACTGCCGGGTGGAGAACACCGCACCCCCCGGCGTGCTGATCGACGACGGCGCGCGAACGCAGGTGCGGCGCAACGACTCGGCGATCGCCAAACCGCCGGTGGGTGCGCAGGCCTCCGGAAGCGCGCAACAGGACCAGGAGCAGATCGACACCCTGCTGGCCGAACTCGACGGCATGATCGGCCTGACCGGGGTGAAGGCCGAGGTGCGGGCGCTGATCGACGAGATCCAGGTCAACGAGTGGCGGCGCAGCGAAGGGCTGTCGGTCAGCACCGTCAGCAACCACCTGGTGTTCACCGGCGCACCCGGCACCGGCAAGACCACCGTGGCCCGCGTGTACGGGAAGTTGTTGCAGGCGCTGGGAATCCTGCCCAACGGGCGGTTCAAGGAGGTCTCCCGGCGCGACCTGGTCGGCCAGTACATCGGGCACACCGCGGAGAAGGCGGCGTCGGCGTTCGACGAGGCGCGCGGTGGTGTGCTGTTCATCGACGAGGCGTACACGCTGTCGCGCTCCAGCGGCGGCGGTGCGGACTTCGGCCAGGAGGCGATCGACACGCTGGTCAAGTTGATGGAGGACCACCGCGACGAGGTCGCCGTCATCGTGGCCGGGTACACCGAGGAGATGCGCCAGTTCCTGGACACCAACCCGGGTTTGGCGTCCAGGTTCGCCAAGACGCTGGAGTTCGAGAACTACACGCCGGAACAGCTGGTGCAGATCAGCGGGCACATCGCGGGCAGCGACGACTACCTGCTCGGCGAGGACCTGGACGTGGCGCTGCTGGAGTGGTTCGCGCAGATCGAGCGCGACCAGAACTTCGGCAACGCCCGCGAGGCGCGCAAACTGCTGGAGCGGATGCGCAAATCCCAATCCACCCGGCTGCGCGGCCTCGGCCGCCGCCCCACCCGAGAAGACCTCCGAACCCTGACCCTCGACGACCTCCTCGACGCCGTTCGCGAATGAGCGGTCGCGCGGATTGGCGTTGTGGGACCGTTCGGCGTTTCGCGGGTGGTGGTTACGGTTCTTGATTGGCTTGTTGAGCCGCGGTGATCAGGTCTGGGACTGCCGGGCCGGGCAGTGTCAGCTCGGTCGGGGTGCCCGGGTTCAGCAGCAGGACGTGCTCCTCGCTGGGCCAGTTGGTCAGCAGGGTCAACAACGGCAGCTGGACGCGGTGCGCGTTGCTCGGCGCGATGCGGTCCAGGACCTCGGTCGAGGTGAACACCGGGATAACCGGGGACTGCTCGCCACCGACCACCCGCCACGGCGACCCCTGCGCGGCCGGTTGCGCGGCATCCGGCACCGGGCGCCGCGTCGGCACCACGACCTCCGAGGTGACCAGCGCGAACACGAACTCGTCGAAGTTCTGCTCGTCGACGGCCGCCAACAGCCGGGCCTCCAGGTCGTTCGCCGAGGCCTCGTCGAGCGCCCGCGCCGCCGTTTCCGCATCGCTGCCCAACTCCGCGAGGACCATCTCCCGGACCTCCTCCAGCACCTCGTCGACCACCGCGTCCTCCACGTCCTGCATGGCCATCAGCTGCTGACGACCGGACGCGAGTTCGTCGATGTCGTTGAAGGACAGGAAAACACCGACCGGGGTGCCCGGATCGACGAGCAGCTGCCGGTCCGGATCGCCGAACCGCACCCGCAGTGCGGCCAGGTCGAGTTCCTGGTAGTTGGTCGCGGCTGGACCGAACACTCCGAACAGAGCCTCCGGCGAGGTGAACACCACCGTCTGGTCCGCGTCCACCGACGGCAACCAACCCGGCCACGCCGCGATGCCCTCGTCGTCGGTGGGCAAGTACAACGTCGCACCGCGCAGCAACTGCGCGTACCGCGTTCCGTCACCATCCTCAAGCGCGGCCAGCATGCCGGACTCCACGCTGTTCACGGGCCGCCACTGAGCTTCCACGTATTGATCCTCTCCACATCGCTGACACCGATTCCAAGTGCCCGCCTTCGCTCTTGCTCCCCACACCACCGCTGCGGGGCGGTACTTATGGTGTGAAGGGCACCTTTTACCCAGTTAGTTGGTGAAAGGTGCCCTTCACCTCTCACCTGAACGGACCCGCACCGCTACCCGAAACGAGCCCGAGGACACCTCTAGCCTTCGTCGTGCCATCGGACGTTTCCCTGGGCGTCGAAGCCGCGCCGCCGGAGGATCCGCCCAGTGTCGGAGAACTCCACCTCGACGGCAAGGGTGCCGTCGGATCGCCAACCGCGGTGCACCCCGACCGGCAGCCCGCGGCGGAATTCGGCTTCTTCCTTGCGGGTGCCGTCCGGGAACCACTCGATTTCCGTGCCGTGCTGCACCCCGTCCTGATAACCGGTCAACGCGATCAGCGTGCCGTCCGGCAGCCACTCCGCAGCTTCACCGGTGAACGGTTCGCCCTGGTAGCAGACGGGACCGTAGGGCTGGCTGTCGAGCTCTTCGGCGTCGACCCTGATCACTGTTGACTCCTGCGTTCTCGCTCCAGCCGTTCGATCGCCTCGTCGCGGGCCTGCCTGAGGGCCGCGTAGTCGGGATTAGCGATCTCGACCGGAGAGGTGTAGAGCGGGTTCGTGTTCTCCGGCGCCCGGCTGTTCGGATCGTAGGGGTTCATGTGCCGCCCCACTGGGAAACCGCCGGTGCCCAGCAGCGCACCGTGCCGGAGGTCGGCCGGTTGCCGCACGTCTGCGGGCAACGATCTCGGACCGGACAGGATCCGGGCGCAGTTGGCGCAGCAGGCCACGATCTGCTTGCCCTCGTCCTGTGGCATCCTGAACGACTCCAGGGTCCTCCGGACGTCCACGTAGAGGTCGTCGAGCACCGCCTCGAACTCGCCCCACGTGGTGATCGGGATGATGTCGACGTCCCGGCCCTCGCGCCGCACCGACACGACCCCGACCGGGTCGCGGCCGTCCCGCTGCGCCGCTGCCCGCTCCTCGTCCGCGCGGATCTGCTCCCGCAGCTTGAGCACCGCGTCGAGCGCCTTGACCTCAGCGTGCCGGTGCGGGTGGTCGAGGTGCGGGAACCAACCCAATTCGAGGTCGTTCAGCTCGACACCTATCCGATGGGCGCGCTGCCCCGGTGCGGGGCCTTCGACCTGCCCGGCCATCTCGCGGATGAGTTCGCGCAGCTTCGCGTGCAGCAGGTCGGCGTTGGTGAGCGGATAGGTGTTGCCGTCGCTGTCCACGCCGGTCAGCTGGCTGCCGTCGGCTCCCGTCGCCCTGGTCGGGACCACGGTGCCCTGCCGTCCGTTCATGGCCTCGACGACCAGTCCATAGCGCCGGTCCAGCAGCAACGCGTTGACGGCGCCGCTGTTCTTCCCGAGGCTCCGCTTCGTGTAGGTGCGGCCGTCCTTGTCTTCGTGCCGTCCTTCCGCGACAGCCGCCCGGATGCCCGTCCAGCGGGCGTCGATGGCTTCCTGGACGTAGCGCTGGTAGGGCTTGCCATCGACCGATTCGATCAGCTCGTTCGAGCGCTCGATGCGGCGCGTGTCGGAGGCGCCGCCGATCTGCTCCAGCAGGTGGCCGCGTTCCAGGTCGCGCTGGATCATCGGGGCCTGGTAGACGCTCGGGACGGATCTGGCTGCCGGTGCGGTGCCCTCCGACGGCCCCAACTCGGTCATCGCCGTTTCCAGCTGGTGCAACGCTTTTCGCAGCACGACGCCGGTGACCAGGTCGCGGACCGCCTGCTGCGGCCAGCCGCGCGGTAGTTCGATCACCGCCGGTTCTGCTTGCTGCCAGCCGTCGTCGCCTCGCCGCATGCTCGGGATCCGCAGCGTGCCCTCGGTTCCGGTGCCGGGCCGGACCTGGACATCCAGCGCCAGGCCGTTCGCCCAGCGCAGCTGCCAGGTGCCGTCCTCGTCGCGTTGCGCGGACTCGACCGGCGCATGGTCGAAGAACCGCGCCGCGGAGGCCAGTACCTCGGAGTCGGAAGCGGCCTCGTGCTCGGCGACGACGTTCGTGGAACTCAACACCACCGGTTCGGCACGACCGTCCAACCGCATCGGTGCGGCTGGTGCGGCGGCCTGTTGCGGGCCGGAATTCCCTTGCGAGGAAGCGACGTTCGCCATTGCAGGCGCTGCGGGCGCCGCCTGGGGCTGTGGTGCTCGCGCCTGTTGCTGGCCGGAATCCCCTGGCAGTCCGGCGGGACCGGTCGGGTTCGGTGCCGGTGGTGCGGTGCCCGGGTTGAAGTGCTCGGCGATTCGGTTGAGGGCTTGCAGCACCTGGTCGGCGACGTCGTCCCGGTGCACCGGGACTTCGACCACGACCGGATCGGCCGCTCGGGGCAGTCCGTCCGCACCGGTTCGGCTTGCCGGTAGCTGGATCTCGACGTCGTCCGACGCCGTCGCACCGAAGTGGACCTCGGCCATCGCGCCGCCGGTGAACGCCACCACGGTGCGCGGGTCGTTGCGGGTGCCGATGTCCACCTGCACCTCCGCCACGCCGACCCGCGCGAGCTCGTGCCGCGCGAGGCCCGCCACGACCTCCCGCAGTCCGGTCAGTTCCGGCTTCCCGGCGGGCACCGGCAACCGCTCGGTTCGGGGCTGCTGGCCCGGCCCGGACGCCTCATCGGTCTGGTACGTCGCGAACCGCCCGAACAGGTCGGCCTGCTGCTGTTCCGGCCGGTGGTCGCGCAGCGCGGCGCGGAAGTTCTGCTGCAACGACCGCTCGTTCGCGGGTGCCGTCGATGGGTCGGGCCGTTCGGCCGAGGTGGCGGCGCGGTGCAGCTGGTCCGCGCTGGTGTACCGGACCGACGGCCCTGGCTGGTGCACGCGGTGCAGGGCCTTGCGGATGTGCTGGATCACCGGCCCGGATGCGGCCAGCGCCGCGCCGAACGCGGCACCGGCGGGGCCCAGCGCGGTGCCCGCCGTCAGCTGCATCACCCCGATGCCGCCGAGCGAGGCGTTGGCCACGTACGAGGCCTGCGGACCGAGCTTGGAACCCACCCGGCCCTGCTTCGTCTCGATGGTCCAGCCGATCTTGGTCAGGTACGCGGTGGCCGCGGTGAGCGTGGTCGCCGCGACCGCGCCGAAGACGTTGCCGGTCGCCAACTGCTCGCCGAGCAGCAGCACGTTCGCCCCGGTCAGGCCACCCCAGCCGACGACGTTCTGCAGGAAGCGCAATTTCGGGTGCAGGCCGACGTCCCACTGCTTCCAGATCCCCGGCAGGGTCGTCACCAGGAACGGCACGGCCACCGCGGTGTAGGCGATGCCGATGGCCATCGTCCAGTCGGTGCCGATGCTGGCCTGCGCCAAGCTGGACGCCAGGTTGACCAGCCAGGTGACCGGCGTGCCGATGGCCACGAACCGTTCCAGCCGTTTCGAGGCGGCGCCGCCGGTGCCGCCGTACACGTCCCGGTTGAGGTAGTCGGTCAACCGGGAGAACAGCATGACCGCGGCTTGCACCCGGTCTTCCATCGTTTCGCCGCCGGTGGTGTTCAGCGGCGTGGAGATGACCGCCTGGTAGTCGGTGAGGAACTCGTTGATCCGGCGCTGGAACTGCACGCCCGCGTTGTCCAGGATCTCCTTGAAGACCTCCCGACCGGCGCGGCCCAGCGGGTTGATGTTGTCCGGCAGGTACTTCTGGATCAGCCTCCCCAGCGTCTCGACCGCGTCCGGGTCGAGCCTGCCGCGCTCCACCAGCGATTCGGTGAGGGCGCGGATCTTCTGCGCGTGCAGCAGTTTCGCGTTGCCCATCATGCTGCGGGTGATGAACGCGACGCTGCCCGCCAGCGCGAGCGATCCGGCGAGCACCGGGGAGGCCGTCAGGCCCACCGCCGTGGCGCCCGCGACGCCGACCGCCGCCCCGGCCATGCCCGCCAGGTTCCGGCGGCGCACCCGCTGCTGGACCCGGGCCAGCTCCCGGTCGCGTTCCTGCTGGCCGCGCTCGGTTTCTTCGACGGTGTCGCGCACCACGCCGACGAGATCGTCCTGACCGGCGTCCCTGGTGTACATCGTGGCGACGATCGATTCCAGAGTCAGCGGGTTGGTGGTGAGGCCGTCCGCGTCGGTGGCGGGCCGCAGGTCGCGCGCGGTCTGCTCGGCCTGCGCCCGCTCCTGCTGCGCCGCGCGCTGGTTCTGGATGATGTCTCTGGCCAGGCCGGTGGCGGCGAGCCGCTCGCGCTTGGCGTGGTCGGAGTCGACGACGTTGGTCGCGGCGACCAGCGACCGCATCTGCTGGTTGCCGCGCCAGTCGCCGGGCCCGACGGCGGTTTCCGGATTCGGCACGAAACCTTCGGCCAGCAGTTGCTCGGCGCGCTGCCGGATCTGCTGGACGCGGTCCTCGGTGAACTCGGCGAAGAACTCCTCCCACGCCGCGCCGTGCGCGGAGAAGTACTCGTCGACGAAGTGCTGCTTGCCCGCCTGGATCGAGCCGTCCACCAGCCGGTCGAAGTTGTCGCGGGTGATCTTGCGGGCCAGGTCCTCGCCGCGCTGGTCACCGAGTTCCCGCAGCACCGGTTCCAGCTCGTTGTAGGGCCGCGTGTAGTGCGCGCCCGGTTGCGGGTTGATGGTGTCGGAACCGTAGAGCAGCCGGTCGCTGTGCGCCCGCACCAGGTCGATGAACGCCTGCCGCACCGCGTCGTCGCGCAGGTATTGGCCCAGCGGGCTCCAGGAGAAGTCGAAGTTCAGCCCTGGCACGGCATCCAGCGCCCGGTGGACGAACTGGAGGTGCTGCGCGGTCAGCGACGTCCAGTTGCCGACCCCGAGGTGCGCCCAGACCAGCCGGTTGGTCGCCAGGTCCGGGTTCTCCTTCAGCAGCGCCAGCATCGGCACCAGGCCGCGTTCGTCCGGGGCGCCGGAGAGCATCAGGCCGTTGGTGTTCAGCCGGGCCAACCCGTTGTCGGAGTGCAGCAGCTGCATGGTGCCCAGCACCTGGTGGGCGCGCATCTTCTCCAGCAGGTACGGGTTGAACTTGCTCGGCGCGGTGGTGTTCAGGCTCTCCGCCGCGATCGACTTCCCGGCCAGGCGCAGCAGGTTCTTCAGCTCGACGACGCGCTCGACGAGGGTGTCGAAGAATTCCAGCTGCTGTTCGGCTTCGGCACCGCCCTGGTGGAGGCTGCCGTCGGCCGGGAACAGCCGGGCCAGTTCCGGTCCGAGCTGCGCGTGCCGCAGGTCGCCGTCGCGCAACGCCTGCTTGATGACGTTCGCGGCCTCGATGAGCTGGCCGAGGTGGGCGACCCACGCCGGGTTGTAGATGGTGTTGGTCTCCCGGCCGAGCAGCCGGTCGACGAGTTCCTTGCGCCCGGTTTCTTCGCCGTTGACGTAGGCGCCGTGCACCATCACCGACGCGAGTTGGCTGCCCATCGCGCCCGGGATGTCCCAGCGGGTGCCGACGGAGCCGACGACCGCCCGTTCCTTGAGGTGGTCGGGCAGTTGGCCGTGCAGGTTGTACATCCAGGCGTCGACGTACTTGCCCTGCAGTTCCAGGAAACCCGTGGTGCCTTCCAGCAGTCCCATCCGCAGCACCGAAAGGGTGCCGTAGTAGAAGGTGCCGCTGCCCGCGGCGAGGCCGAAGCCGCGTTCCCGGATCCCGGAGATCAGCACCCGCCCCTCGGCGCCCCGGTTCTCCAGGTCCTGCAGCAGCCGCGCCGGGTTGACGTAGCGTTCCAAGGCGTAGCCGAGCAGGTGCAGGTGGATGTCGCTGGCGTACCGGAAGCCCACCCGCGGCTTGCCGATCATCCCGGCGGTGTCCTCGGAGACGCCCAGCGCGCGCAGTTCGTCGACCAGGTCCGGGTTCGTCGGATCCAGGCCCTCGAAGGCGGTGCGGGCCGCTCGCGCAGCCGGGGCCAGCGATTCGCGACCCGTCATCCGACCCCAGGTGCGGGAGAAGAACCGGTCGATCTGGAGCAGCCTGTCCACCAGCGCGACCCGGTGGTCGGCTGGCTGCTCGGCCCGGCCCGGACTGGTGACCTTCCCGGTGATCAGGGCGATCTCGGCCTGGGTGAGCCTGGTGCGGTCGCCGATCTCCTGGTGCGTCAACCCGGCATCGCTGGCCCTGTTGATCACATCGCGCAGGTTCGCCACGTACTCGGCGTGCTCCCGCAGCCGCCGCTGCTCGGCGCGGCGCAGCCCATCCACGGCTTCGTCCAGCCGCCCTTCCAGCTCCTTGACGGCACGCGCGGCCCGGTTCAGGGCTTGCACCGCGCTCTCCGGCCCGCGAGGCGCGGCCGGGCCCTGGACCTGCCCGGATGTGACGAAGCGCGCTGGCATCCGCAGCACGTGCGCGACGTTGCCGGGCCGCTGCGCGGCGAGTTCCCGGGTCAGCACCCGCCGCTGCTCGGCGTACTCCTGGCGCAGCTGCTGCACGTGCTGCCAATGGACGCGGTACCCGGATTCGGCTTGCCGTCGAAGGGGTTCGTAGACGCGGACGACCTCGTACAGGTCCCAGCGCACACCGACCATGCCCCGGATGCCCCGCTTCACGTCGCCGGGCAGGTCGTCCGGGTCGAGCGCGGGCGCCTCCGGGACGACTGCCGCCGCCAGTTCCGCTTCGGAGTCGGCGCGCAGCAGATCCCGGTCGAGGTCGGCTTTCAGCAGGTCCAGCACCGGATCGGCGATGCGGTCGGCCTTGCGTTCCGACAGGCCGCGCTCCAGCGCGCGGTCGCGGGCCTCGATGATCTCGGTCTGGGCGGTTCCGGCGACGTTGGCCAGCCGCTGTTCGGCCCGCTGCACCGCGACCGCCGAGCGCTGCTTGTGCACCAGCAGCTTCTCGTAGTGCTGGACGGCCATCGCGAGCACTTCGGTGGCCGGTGCGCGCAGGATTTCCTGCGGCAGGCTCGACGGTTTGGGCACGAAGTCGGCTTCCACCGGGGAATCGGTGCCGCGGGTCAGGCCCGGTTCGAGGATCTTCGCGCGGACCTCGCCCCTGGGCAGCTCCAACGCTTCCGCCAACGAATCGATCAGGGCGTCGGTGTTCGGGTCCAGCCCGGCGAACTCCACGACCCGAACGGCCAGCCACTTGGCCCAGTTCGACCGGTCCGCGATCTTGCGCGCGAGGTCGACGTCCACCGCACGGGCGGAGGTCAACTGCGCCCGGGCCCGGTCCACCGACTGGCCCGATTCGTCCACATCGGACTGGAGGGCGCGGGCGGCGGTCGTGGATCGCGGCGCGATGGGCAGCAGGTCGAACACTCGGCGGCGGGGCGCGGGAACCGCGCTGTCCGCACCGCTTTCCGAACTGTCGGGGGTCTGCGCGACGGCCGTGGTCTGCGGTGCCACGAGCTCCGCGACCCCGGCGGGTCGGCGCGCTCCGGCGAGGATTTCTTCGCGGTGGCGAGCCAGTTCGGGTTGCGACGACTGGGCGAGTTCCCGGTCGATGCGCGCCGCGTGGCCGCGGGCGACCGAGGCTTCCGGAGTTTCCAGCCGCAGCACCACCGGGTTGCCGTTGCGCGGGTCCCGCCAGGTGGTGACCACGCCCGGATCGCCGGTCCGCCAACCGTCGGCGATGCCGTCGGGCTCGAAACCGGAGTCGGTCAGCGCGCGCAGCAGGGCCTGCGCGTCCGCCGCGAAGATCTCGGCGTCCGGCATGCGCACCGAGTAGCGCGCGTGCTCGGCCGCGTCGGTCGGCGCCAGCGGGTCGACCAGCAGCTGCACGCCGGGCACGGCGTTGACGATGGCCGCGTGCATCGGCTGGGTCGTCGCGTCGAGGGTGATGCCCAATGACCGGTCCGCCACCTCACCGAGTCCTTCGGTCAGGTCGTGCACCTCGCCGAGCGCCCGCCGCAGCGCCGCGTCGGTCAGCAGCTTCTGCTGGCTCCCGCCCTCCAGCGTCTTGCCGGAAATCGTGACCTGCACGGGACTGACCTGCACCAACTGCCCGTCTCGGACGGCGAGTTCGGGGGGTGTGACCCGGAATCGCCCGGCGGGCAGCTCGGCGTCGACCTGGAAGATCGCGTGCACGGTGGCGGTGGGGTAGTGCAGCCGCACCGCGTTGCCGTCCACGGCCGCCGCCACCGGTGCCCGGCTGCCGGGTTGGCCGCCCGCCGCTTCGGTCAGCCGGTCGAGGAAGTTCCTGGCGTGCTGCCGGACCTCGTCGGTGTGCGCGGCCGTCTCCCCGGTCACCGGGAGTTCGCCCTCGATCGGCGACAGTTCGCGGGCCTGCTGGAGCGTGGCCGCGCTGAACAGCTGGTGCGGCCGGTCGGCGCGACCCGGCACGCCCTGCTGCATCTCGCGCAGCCCCGCGTTGACCAGGTCGTGCATCTGATCAGCGGTCGACGCGGCGGAAACGCGCAGCTCACCCCAGTCCGCTTGGCGCAGGGCGGTGCCGTCGTTGCGCCAGGACGGGGTGCGCACGTGGATCTGACCAGGACCCAGCTCCCGGTCGACGGTGACGCGCACCGCCACGTCCGTGCCGGATTCCGCGTAGTGCGCCAGCACCGTGGTACTCGATCTGCCAGCGCCCGCCAGTGCGACCGCGTCCGAGTCACCGGACGGGGGCGGGGTGAAGGCCCGACGACGGGCGATCTCGTTGCGGAGAAGGGAATCGGCCTGGCCCGGCGAGGTCAGCACGCCGTTCGGCACCACTTGCACGGTGCGGGCGAGCGCCTGCCAGACGTCGCCTTCCCGAGTTGCCGCGCCCTGCACCTCGGCGCGACCGTGCGATGCGTCGAACTCGCCGTGGACGACCGCGGGACTGGCGGCAAGCAGGTGCGCCGCCGATTCGAGGAGCAGCTTCGCGCCGATGTCCAGCGCCTCGGTCACGTTCGCGGTCGTGGTGGTGGAGATCAGGATCTCGGCGGGCGCGGTTTGGACGTAGCCGCCCGGGCTCAGCTCGAACTGGCCGGGGCGCACCTCCCAGGTTCCGGCGGGCAGTCCGTGGTCCAGTTGCAGCCGCGCTTGGGCGACCGAGCCATCCGGCGCGGTCAGCGTGACGACCCCGGTGCCGGGGTCGAAGACGGCGTGACCTGCCCGCACCAGCTCGGCGAGCTGGTTGGTCGCGCCCTGCCGCGCGATCTCCAGCGATTCGACCGGGTCGAGCAGGTTTCCCGGCGGTTCGAGCCGGATCGGCTGGGCCTGCGGAGCCGGTCCGACGTCCCGCAGCCCGGACTGCACCGCAGGCGCTTGATCCGGCCCGGCCGCGGCCGCCCGGGTCGCGGCGTCGGCGAGGCTGTGCTCGGCGTCGGCGTTGGATCGCTGCGACTCGGCGGGCTCCTGATCCTTCCCGGGCTGGCCGGATTCATCGGCCGACTGGCCGTCGTCGGACTCCGATGCCGAGGGGTCCGGTGGATCGCCCTGCTCCTCGGTTCGCCCGTCCGCGGCGGGGTTCTCCTCCTGCGATTCGCCATCGGCGGCGCCCGACTCGGTTTGCTCGTCGTCGTGCGATTCGTTCTCGGTCTGCTCGGTGTCCACTGAGGACTGATCTGAGCTGTTCGACGGGCCGCTCTCCGACCCGTCGCTCCCGGCTTCCCCCGCCTCGGTTTCGCCGGACTCGGTCTCCTCAGACTCGGTTTCCCGAGACTCGGTCTCCCCGGTTTCGGGCGAACCGCTCTCCGAGCCACCAACTTCGGAGCCATCGGCATCCGGTGCTCCATTACCGGAGTCGCCGCTGTCTGCGGCGTCGCCTTCGGACGCATCGGGATCCGGCGTCCCGGGCTCGGCACCTCCGGACTCCGGAGCTGCGGCGTCCGGATCTGGGGCATCCGGATCGTTGGATTCCGGGGTGGGCGTACCAGCTTCGTTGTCGGCATTCCCGCCGGTCTCGTCGTCGGCGCCCTCGTCGGAGCCGGAACTCGACGTGCCGTCGTCCGAGCCACCACCCGAACCGCTGCCAGAACCGCTGCCAGCACCGTCCGATCCGGCTCCGCCGCCGGAACCCGCCGCCGCGTCTCCCGGACGCGCCGCCGAACCGCCCTGCCCCGCACCCGAACCGGACCCACCCGAAGCACCACCCGACGGCGCACCGGAACCGCCCGAAGCACCACCACCCGCCGGGGCACCACTGGCGGGGGCCCCGCCCATTGCGGGCGCAGCACCGGCCGCGCCCTGCAACGTCGGTGCGGTCGTGCTCGGCGGGTCCGCGATGAAGTTGCCCATGTGCGGCGTTCGGCCCGCCGCACCGGTTTGCTCCATGAGGTTGATCGATTCGCCGACCTCGGCGAAGCTGCGCTCGCCGATGTGCTGCTCCCACAGCCCGCCCATCGCCCCGCCCAACGCGGCCTGCCCGACCCCTTCCCAGGTGAGTCCCTCGGACCCGTAGAGGCGGGTGGGTTTGGCCGCGAGCCCCGCGAGCTGCTCGGGATTCGTCACCGCGGTCGCACCGACGACCGCGGCCACCCCGCCGACCGCACCGGTCGTCACGAAGCCGCTGAACTTGCTGGCCAGGCCCAGCGGCGCACCGCCGAGGCTGGCGCCGACGAACGCCCCCGCGGTGGACTGCGCGCTGTACTGGTACCGACCGTTCGTCTCCGCCATGGTCTTGAACTGCGCGTACAGGTCGGAGCCGACGCCGAACTTCAGCGCACTGGCCAAGCCGTAGCCGACCATCCGCTGCCGCAGGACGTTGCCGGTGGTCAGCTCCCGAGTGCCGAGCCGGGTGGTCAACTGCCGGTCGACGGCACGGCGCACCGCGTTGTTCACCAGCGCCTGCCGCTGCGCGCTCAACACCGGCGCGGCTCCTAGCGCGGCTCGCCCGGACAGCCGCGCGGCGAGCTGCCGTTCAACGGCCTGCCGCAACGCGCGGTCGCGCAAGATGTCCCGCGCGGCCTGGCGCGCGGCCTGTCCGGTCCCGGCGGTGCGCGCGGCGTCCAACGCCATTTCGCGGATGATCCGCCCGGACTGCTGGCGCGCCGCCGACTGCGCCGCCAGGTTGCTCAAATAGCGCCCGAGTCCGGTCCCGGCCAGCCTCGTCGCGGCGTTCTTGGCAGCGGTGCCAGCGGCGGTCTGCCCCAACAGGCCCAGCGTCCGGCCGGTCAGCTGCGCGGCCACGGTTCCGGCCCGCACACTCAACCGCCGCAGGGTCTGCTGGATGAAGATGGCGCCAACCCTCTGCAACGCGAACGTGATGGCTCGCCGGGTCACGGACTGGGCGATCAGGACCGCTGGCGGGATGCCCAGCAGCGAGGCACCCCAGGTGAACGCCGCGGCTATCAGCGCCCGCACGATCTCGAAGCACAGCAACAACAGGCTCGCCTGGAAGGCGTTCTTGGTCAGCACGACCGCGTTGTTGAACTGGTAAGCGCCCTGCGCGTAAGAACCGGCGGTGGAAACGTAGGCGTTGGTCGCCTGAACGAGCTGCGTGATGGCCAGTTGCATGTTCACCGCCGCCAGGCCGCCGCTCCACGCGGCGTCCAGCTGCTCGGCAGCGATGGCGGTGTCCTTGGCGAACCTGGCTACCTCTTCGACTTCTCGGGCCCAAGCTCCGCCGAGTTCCGCCGACTTGGCCTCGTCGGCCTCCGGGTAATCGCCGACCAGCAGCCGGATGATCGAGCTCAACCGCGGGATCGGGACGGGCGCGATCAACCAGGTGCGCAACCACTCGTTGATCAGGTCGATGTACTTGTCGGCTTCCTCCCCGAAATCCACGACGCCCTGCGCGAAGTCGTCGAGCACATCACCCACCGGAAAACCTCCGCAGCAGCTGGGCCGGGCACTGCACTTCGCGCGAACTCCGCACGGATCAATCGCGGTTGGCCGCGACCGCGCTCACGCTTGGACGTCGCGGTGTTGCCGCGCGGAGAACTCGTCGACGTCGCCGTAGGCGGCCAGCGCCGACGTGGCGTTCGCCGCGATCGTGTTCAACTGCTCCCCGAGGTGCTCACGGTTTTCGAAAACCTCCTCGTATCCGAGGAAACTCGGCTTTCCCTGTTGCCCCAACTTGTCGTTGCCGAAGGTCTGCGGATCGTTCATCAGTTGCCCGATGACGCCTTTCTCACCCCCGGCATGTTCCTGGAACGACGCACCGATGGCACCGAGCCGACTGACCAATCCGTACACCGCCTCCGGGCCACCGAGGATCTTCAGCGAATCGTCGCTCATGATTGCTCCTTCCGTTCCGCATAACGCTCGGCATCACTGCGCATCAAATCGGCCAGGTGGTCATCGGCGCCGATCTGATCCGGCTGGTACTCGGCGCGTATTTCGGCCAGTTCGGGCGGCATCTTCTCGTTCATGATCCGCTGGACGGACTCGGTTACCTGGGTCACCGCATCCCTGCTGGCCTGCAGGATCATCGTGGACAGGGCGGCCGCGTTGGGCTGCCGGAAAATCCGGGGATCAATTTCCAGATCGACGAGTTGACCGCGCGGACCGACGACCACCTTCACCATTCGGTCCGGCGACCAAGCGACCCCGGTCTGGTCCATCATCCGCCGCTGCGTTTCCGGTATCGATCTGGTCGCCTCCTGGAGTTGGTCGAGCAACTCGCGGAAAACGGGATTCACCGACATCGGCTGGTAGTCCATCGGTCCACTCCTGAAAGTCCAGAAACTGGTGAAGATCCCGAAAATCGTCGTGCCGAAACTGTGGACAACCCGCGCACCCATTCCGCTAACATTCCCAGCGTGTACGCGAAACGCAGTCTGCGAATGCTGCTCGCCGCCGCTGTTGGCAGTCTCGGCATCCTGGTGATAAATCCGCCCGTCGCGCAAGCGCAGCAGTGCGTCCCGGCCGGTGCGCCGACCAGCCCGGTGCCGTTCGCACAGCAGATGCTCACCCCGGAGCGGCTGTGGCCGATGACCTCCGGGTCCGGGCAACGCGTCGCGGTGGTCAGCACCGGGATATCGGGCAATCCGTTGCTGGGCAACCGGATCGCGGCCAGCGTCGACCTCAGCCCGCCCAGCCGGTCCAGCCTCGCCAGCGGCAGGCCCGACTGCCTCGGGTTGGGCACCGCGGTCGCCGGGATCATCGCCGCGGCGCAGTCCGAGCAGATCGGATTCCACGGCATGGCGCCCAGCACCCAGCTGCTGTCCGCCAAGGTGGTGGGCGACTCCTACCCGAACGGCGCACAGCCGCGCGAGTCCGTCGCCCCGGACACGCTGGCCGCGGGCATCAACTGGGCGGTCGACCAGCGGGCCACCGTGATCACCGTCGCGGCAGTGTCCTATCAGGACAGCGGTGCGCTTCGCCAGGCCGTGCAACGGGCGCTGGCGGGCAACATCGTCGTGGTCGCCGCGGCTGGCCACGCCGAACGCAACGATCCGCCCGGCATCGTGCCGTTCCCGGCGTCCTACGACGGAGTCGTGTCGGTCGGCATGATCGGGCCGGACGGCATGATCGCGGCCGATACGCACGCGCCGCGCGTCGACCTGGTCGCACCCGGTGCCGATGTCACCGTCAGCTACCCGGACAGCGGTGTCGGTCCCGCGTCCGGCACCGAACTCGCGGCCGGGTACGTCGCCGGAACCGTCGCGCTGCTGCGGGATTACCGGCCGCAACTGTCCAACGCGGAGATCGTGCAGCGCCTGCTGGCCACCGCGACCCCGGCACCGGAGGGCGTGGACAGCGGTCGCTACGGCCACGGCATCGTCAACCCGTACCAGGCGGCGGTGGCGAACCTGGTCGGCGGGCACCCGATCGCACTGCCACCCGCCGATCCGGACCTGCCCACCGCCGAGGAGCTCGCCAGGGAAGCCGCCTGGCAGCGCAGCAACTCGCTCGCGTACGCGCTGGCCGGTGCGGGGATCGCGGCGGCCGCGGTGATGACCGTGGTGGTGGTGTTCGGCCCGCGCGG
The DNA here is from genome assembly GCF_052246905.1 of Saccharopolyspora antiqui. Taxonomy (NCBI): domain Bacteria; kingdom Bacillati; phylum Actinomycetota; class Actinomycetes; order Pseudonocardiales; family Pseudonocardiaceae; genus Saccharopolyspora; species Saccharopolyspora antiqui. The sequence continues at coordinate 274,011 of NZ_JBQQBO010000006.1, read as the reverse complement.
TCGACGTCGGCGGTGGCGAACCGGCCTCGCCCCGGTTCCGGCGGATCGCCCCGAGGACGAGCTGCCCGCACCACCGGTCGAGCTCTTCGGCGACCGGCCGAAATCCGTTGGCTGACAGCATGTTCGAGTTCACCACCCCGGTTCGTCCAGCAGTCGCACGAAGGAGCCGGGTCCGGTTGTGGTGCTTCCGGTCCCGGCTCCGGCAACGCTGGAGGAGCTTGTTCAGGTAAGGAAAGTGCGGCGCTGGCATGGATCTTCCGGTGACCCGCGCGACGGTCGGCCGCCGCCCAGCGATCGCCGTGGACGACCACAGTGGACGGTGCAATTCGCCGCTGCCCAGTTCCACCCAGCACAGCCCCGGAACTCCGGTGCCGATCGGTGTCGGGCGGAACTGGTCGCGCGTCAGCCGAACAGGTTGGACGCCCGCACGTCGGTGGCGAGCATGTCGTCGCTGGCCTGCGTGGTCAGTTGACCGGTGCGCGTCTGGGCGTCGCCGAGCGCGTTGGCCTGGGCGTCCCACTTGAGCTCCGCCTGGTCGAAGGCCTGGGCCGCGGCACCGTGCCAGTCCTCGGCGAGGATCGCCTTGGCCCTGGCCTTGAGGTCCTCGAAGATCGTCTTCATCTGGCCAGCGGCGGTGACCGTGCTGCTACCGGTGTCGCTGATCGCCCCGAACCCGTACTGGATCGTCATGTGCTGTGACCTTCCTTGGCAAATCCGCTTTGAGAGTCCCGATCTGTGGTGGTGCTCGCTTGCCCCGCGGACTGGAGAAGACGATCTGGAGATCGCGAAGATTGGCGTGCGTGGTGCCTGGGTCGTGAGTGGATGTTCCGGTAAGAACCGGGGATTCTCACTCACGAACACACGCTGCTCAGCGGCCCAATCCGCGTGCCTGCTCCGCCGGTCCGCGCATTCCTAGCTGGGCCCCAGGCGGCCGAAGTTTCCCATCCCGCCGCCGCCGTCCACGGAGGCCAGCAGGTTCTGGTAGTCGGCGTCCTGCTGGCCGACCATCTGCGTGGTACCCGACACGCCCTGGGCCAGATCGACGAGGATCTGCGACAAGTTCCGCCAGATGGACTCGAATTCCTGCTGCTTGCCGACCGCCGCGTTCGACGCCCCGCCCTGCCACGCCGCACCCGCGATCGACATGTAGTTGTCGACGATCTGGCGCATCAGCGTGCTGGCGTTCTCGTGCGTGTCGCCGATGGCGACCTGCAACTGGTTGGTCTGTTCCGGTGTGAGCTTGAGATCTCCAGCCAACTCCGTCACCCCTCATAGGTGGGCAGTGGTTTCTCCGGCAGGCTATGCCGATCCGCTGCCAGATGGCGGACAGTGGCAAAACCCTGCCATCATCCACAATTCGCAGCTCACACCGCCAGATGCCGGGTTGTGTGCGGGAGAACTACGGGAGTGCTGTCGCGGTCAGCAGCGCGGCGGCCGGATCCAGCGTCGGCCCCGCCGGAATGCGCTGCACCAGCTCAGCGGGCATCGGCACCGCATCTGCCGCGCTGTAGCCCAGGGTCTGCAGCACGGCTTCCGACGGGACCGGGAAGCGCAATCCCAGATCGGTGATGATGTTGTACGCACCGGCCGGATCGGTCGCCGAGGCCTTGGCCCGCACGATCACCACCCCGCCGGAGGGCACCAGCACGCGGTCGGCGAGCCGGGCCCCCTCCACCGTCTCCGAGCTGGTCTCGATGCCCGCGTCGAGCACCGCCGTGTCGCCGCCCAGCGAGACCTGCGCCGCGAGGCCCGCGTCCGCGGTGCGCGCGCACAGGGTGGCTCGCCGGTCGGCGGGCACCGGGGCGAGTTCCGGCACGTCAGCGGGCTTGGCCGATTCGCCGCTCGGCGCGGAAAGCGCGTTGCTGATCGGCGCGGAGTTCGCCACCGCCGGAGTGATCTGCACCGGTTCGACCGGGTACTGGCCGCGCAGCGTGCGCACCTGGAATTCGGTCAGCGGGGCCAATCCGTCCGGACGCACCAGGTAGTACTGCTGGCGTTGACCGATCGGGTGGAAGACGAGGTCACCCACGTTGCGACCACCGAGCACTGTGGACGGTGTCCCGAAGCCGTCGACGGCGATCGGCGCGATGTCCTGACCGGCTGGGAGCCCGTTCAGCCAGCCGGTTCCAGCGTCCAGCACCACGGCCTGCGGCCCGAACACCGACCGGATCACCTGCTCCGGCTGGACCGCGCCGTCCGGCGAGCCGACGATCCGGTACCGGTGGTCCCGCCAGATCAAGTAGGTCAGGTGGTCGGTCGCGTCGCGGACCAGCACCGACCGCTGGTCCAGCGGACTTCCGCCCGCCAGCGACCCGCTGACGAACAGCGTGGTCGTGTCGATCGCGCCGCCCGCCGAGTTCACACCGGGCACCGAGCACATCGTCCACGGGCCCTTGAGCACGAATTTGCGGTCCGGCAACGAATCCGGTGCACCGAGGATGCCGACGGTGGGCCTGCGCGGGATGCCCGCGAGGCTCTTGGTCGCCACCCGGTGCACCAACGTGTCGGACTTCCCGGCGATCAACCGGGCCGAGGCGAAGTTCAGGGTGGGCTGCAGCACGCCCTGCCGGTAGACGAAGCTGGCGCCGGTTTCGCGTTCGATGATGACCGATCCATCGGCCTGCCACGCCGTGCCGCCCACCCCGGTGAACACGCCGTACACCCCGAAACCGGCCGCCACCAGCACGGCGATCATCACGCCCGCGAACACGGCACCGACCCCGCGCCGCAGCGGGCTCTGCTCCGGGTCGGTCTCGCGCACCACCACCGCGGAAACCACCCGCTGCATCATGAACTGGTAGGCCTGGAGCTGGTCTCGACGATTAGCCACGATTCAGCCTGTTCTCGGGATTCGACTCTGCTGGTACCCATTCAGGTGAGGGGTGAGGGGCACCCGTGACCAAGTAAGTGGGTCACAGGTGCCCCTCACCTCATCCCGTCACCTTGTGTTGCGCTCACGATCTGGCCCTACCCGATGGACGCCATCAGGCCTTGGACGTAGGCGAAGAAACCAGTGATGTACGCGGCGTAGGGGATCAGCGCCAGGATAGCCACCACATCGGTCCAGTCGGCGATCCGGCCGAGGTACGGTGACGGGTTCTTCCGGGTGTACACCACCCCGGCCGCCGCGATCAGCAGCGCGATCAGGCCCAGTGCCAGCAGCGAGAGCGCCAGCGCCAGCGTGGACTGGAAACCGGCGATCAGCTGCCCGGCGAACCCGGCGACCGCCAGCAATCCGGCCACCAGCAGCGGAATTCGCTGCCGGGGCACCACGAACAGCCGGGACCGCAGCAGCAGCGCCACCGCGCCCAGCACCAGGATGGTCAACCGCGCGGTACCGCCGCTTGCGATCAGCGGCGGCGCGCAGCACACCGAGACGATCGCCAGCCCCAGCAGCAGTCCGGTGAGCACCTCGTCGGCGCGGCGAGCGGCGTCGAACACCGTGGACGTCGGCGCGGCGGGCTTGTCGTCGGTGAGCAGGTCGGCCGCGCGCTGCGGGAGTTCCGGCAGCGGTAACCGGCCGAGCCGGATCGCCAGCAGCGGATATCCGGGCAGCAGCGCGATTCCCACCGTCAGCACCACCGCCGCTGCCGGGTCGGCCCCGAGCCAACCGCCGAGACCGGCCCCCAAGGTGCCCAGCAGTCCGATGCTGATCGCCGCGACGAAAACCCGGGATTCGGCGGCCACCCCGACGTAACCGGCGATCCCGAACACCAGCAGCGCGATGGTGCCGACCAGCAACTGCGAGCTGCCGAACTGCAGCAGGCCGACGTGCGCGGGCGCGGTGATCAGCAGGCCGCCCAGGAACGCGTACGGCAGACCGCATCCGGCGAACAGCGCGCCACCCCGCGCGTCCGGCACCGCCCGCGCGACCACGACGCCCAGCGCCGTCAGAACCACCGCCGCGACAAGCATGATCAGGCCAGGAGCCAGCCACGGGCCGCGGAACAGCAACGTGATCAGGGTGCCGCCGAGCAGCACCGAACCGCCGACCACCAGACCGCACCGCCGGGTGGCGGCACGTCCCCAGCTCCGGCCGCCGCGTCGCGCTCCGCTGGCGATCGTCTCGACCAGGTCGTCGTACTCGATCTCCGGCCATTCCGACTGGCCGGGGACCAGGTGGAGCACCTCGCCGTCTCGGATTTCCTGTGCGCCAAGGGTTTGCCGCGGGTCCAGGCGTTGCCCGGTGGGGCGGCGCAGCGCCCAACCGCCGTGGCGTTCCCCGGCGTCGGCCGCGTCATCGCCCGCGTGACGCAGAATGTAGGGCAGCAGCTCGGCTACTGTGACATCCTCGGGCAGCGCGACATCGATTCCGCGCTTCGGTGTGGATATCGTTACTTTCGCCAGTGTGGTGCCCATTGTGGACGTCATGGCGCTCCTCTGGAGAACGTGACGGTGGAAAAAGCGTCAGCAGCGTAGCAATCCGGAACGCGGCAGTGGGATGACTGGAACGAAAACCCTTTGCCGCAGGCGCCCTTCGGAGGTCTCGGTCTTGGGAACGATCATCGTCAAGCGACCGCTGCGGCGGCCCGCGCCCGACTTGCCCTCCGGCGAGCTGGTACTCGACCCGCCACCGGAGAACCCGCCGCCGCCCGGCCGCAACTGGACCCGGGTGCTGATGGTGCTGCCGATGATGGCCGGGATGGCGGGCATGGCGCTGCTGATCGGCGCGGGCCGCTCCGGTCCCCTGATGTACGTCGCGGGCGGGCTCTACGGCGCCGCGATCCTCGGCATGATCGGTTTCCAGGTGATGAGCCAGGTCGGCCAGGGCGCCAGCAAGCAGGAGATGATCGACGAGCGGCGCCGGTACATGCGGCGGCTGAGCCAGTTGCGGGCGCAGGTGCGCGCCACCATCGAGGGCCAGCGGCAGGCGATGTTCTACCGGCACCCGAATCCCGACCAGCTCTGGTCGACCGCGCACAGCGCCCGGCTGTGGGAGCGCCGCCCCAACGACTGGGATTACACGGTGATCCGAATCGGCCTGGGCCCGCAGGAACTCGCCACCCGCCTGGTGCCGCCGGAGACCAGACCGATCGACGAGCTCGAACCGCTGTGCGCGATGGCGCTGCGGAAGTTCGTCACCACCTACTCGGCGGTGCCGGATCTGCCGGTCGCCGTGGCGCTGCGCGGGTTCGCCCAGATCTACGTCACCGGCGACCGCGAAGCCAAGCGCGCGTTCGCCCGCGCCGTGGTCGCCCAGCTCGGCACCTTCCACGCCCCCGGCAACGTGCTGACCGCGTTCTGCATCGACCCCGACGACCGGGACGTGTGGGACTGGGCGAAGTGGCTGCCGCAGGCGCTGCACCCCACCAAGCTCGACGCGGTCGGGCAGATCCGGCTGGTGGCGCCCAGCATCACCGCGTTGGAGGCGATGCTCGACGACGTGCTGGCCAACCGGCCCCGGTTCAACCCTGGCTCGATGCCGATCGAAGGCGCCGCGCACCTGGTGGTCTTCCTCGACGGCGGCGACACCGCCAGCTCGGAACACCTGATGATCGAGGGCGGCGTCGAAGGCGTCACGCTGATCAACCTCGCCGCGCAGCCGCCGCGCGTGCTCGACGCCACCACGCTGGTGCTGGACATCAACGCCGAAGGCAAGCTGAGCAGCCGCACCATGGACGGTGCCGCGGACATCGGCCGCGCCGACGCGTTCGACATCGAAGGCATCCGCGGCCTGGTGCGGTCCCTGGCGCCGATGCGGCTTTCCACGCTCTCGGCCGCCGAGCAACCGCTGTCCGGTTCGCTGGAGCTGACCGACCTGCTGGGGCTGGGCGACCCGTACGAGTTCGAGGCGAAGAAGAACTGGACGACCCGCTCCAACCGGGACAAGCTGCGCGTGCCGATCGGCATCACCGCCGACGGCCGCCCGATGGAGCTGGACCTCAAGGAATCCGCCCAGGACGGCATGGGACCGCACGGGCTGCTGGTGGGCGCCACCGGCTCCGGCAAGTCCGAACTGCTGCGCACCCTGGTGCTGGCGCTCGCGGTCACCCACGACTCGCAGATCCTCAACTTCGTGCTGGTCGACTTCAAGGGTGGCGCGACGTTCACCAAACTCGACCGGCTGCCGCACACCAGCGCGGTGATCACGAACCTGGCCGACGAACTGCACCTGGTGGACCGGATGCTCGACGCGATCCAGGGCGAACTGGTGCGGCGGCAGGAATTGCTGCGCAAGGCCGGTGACTACGCCTCCCAGCGGGACTACGAGCGGGCCCGCACCGCCGGGGCGCCGCTGGAACCGCTGTCCTCGCTGCTGGTCGTCGTCGACGAGTTCTCCGAGCTGCTCACCGCCCGACCCGACTTCATCGACATGTTCGTGCAGATCGGACGGGTCGGCCGCTCGCTCGGCGTGCACCTGCTGCTGGCCTCCCAGCGCTTGGAGGAAGGCAAGCTGCGCGGCCTGGATTCGCACCTGTCCTACCGGATCGGCCTGCGCACCTTCTCCGCGATGGAGAGCCGGGTGGTGCTCGGCGCACCCGATGCGTTCGAGCTGCCGCGTTCGCCCGGCAACGGATTCCTGCGCTCCGGCACCGAAGAACTGCTCCGCTTCAAAGCGGCCTACGTCTCCGGTCTGCACCAGCGCGGGGTCGTCAAGCGCACCGACGGCGAGGGCAGGCAGATCGACCCGGTGCAGGACTACTCCACCCGCTACCTGCGGCCCCGCACCACCGAGGAGGTGCTGGCCAAGGCCGAGGAGACCGAGGAGGTCGGTGACACCCTGCTCGACGTGCTGGTGGACCGGCTGGAAGACCAGGGCGAACCGGCCCACCAGGTCTGGCTGCCACCGCTGGACGAACCGCCCACCCTGGACCAGCTGGTCGGCCCGCTGGTCGCCGACCCGCAGCGGGGCCTGAGCACCGAGAAGCCGGAACTGCGGGGCAAGCTGCGCGCGGTCGCCGGGGTCATCGACCGGCCCTTCGAGCAGCGCCGCGACCTGTGCGAACTGGACCTGGCCGGGGCGGGCGGCAACGTCGTGGTCGTCGGCGGTCCGCACAGCGGCAAGAGCACCCTGCTCCGCAGCATCATCGGCAGCCTCGCGCTCACCCACACCCCGAACGAAGTGCAGTTCATCTGCCTGGACTTCGGTGGCGGCGGGCTGACCGGCATGCGCGAGCTGGCGCACGTCGGCAGCGTCGCGACGCGGCGCGAAACCAACCAGGTGCGGCGCAGCATCGCCGAAGCGGTCGGGCTGCTCGCCGAACGCGAGGCCAGGTTCGCCCAGCACGGCATCGATGGCATGGCCACCTACCGGCGGCTGCTGCGCGAGGGCCGGTTCCCGGAGGACCGGTTCGGTGACCTCTTCCTGGTGGTGGACGGCTGGCTGACGTTGCGCGGCGAATTCGAGAGCCTGGAGGGCGACGTCACGCAGCTGGCGAACCGGGGCCTGGCGTACGGCATCCACGTGATCGCCAGCTGCAACCGCTGGATGGACCTGCGGATGACGATGCGGGACGTCTTCGGCAGCCGCATCGAGTTGAAGCTCGGCGACGCGGTGGACTCGATGCTCGGCAGGCGCGAGGCCGCCAGCGTGCCCGACCAGTCGCCGGGCCGCGGCCTGTCGCCGGACGCCGGGCAGTTCCTGGCGGCGGTACCCCGGGTGGACGACCGGTCCACCGACGAGGATCTTTCCGACGGCATCCGGCACTTCGTCGAGTCGGTCAACCAGGCGTGGCAGGGCCAGGCGGCGTCCGGGGTTCGGCTGCTGCCCGCCGAACTGCCGTACTCGGCGCTGCCGGAGGCGGAGATCCGCTCGCCGCGCGGTATCCCGGTCGGCATCTCGGAGGCCGATCTCCAGCCGGTGCACCTCAACTTCGAGGCCGAACCGCACTTGATGGTCTTCGGCGACGTGGAGTCCGGCAAGAGCACGCTGTTGCGGTCGCTGGCCAAGAGCATCATGACCCGGTACACGCCGGAGCAGGCGCAGATCGCGGTCATCGACTTCCGGCGCAGCCTGCTCGGGATGGTGCCCGACGAGTACCTGGTCGGCTACGCCAGCGCGGCGGGCGGCGTCCAGGAGATGGTGCGGCTGACCATCCAGGCGATGCAGAAACGCCTGCCCGGCAACGACATCACGCCCGAGCAGCTGCGCAGCCGCAGCTGGTGGAGCGGTCCGGAGCTGTTCGTGCTGATCGACGACTACGACCTGGTGGCGCCGAACCCGCACGACAACCCGCTGATGCGGATGCTGGACTTCATGACCCAGGGCCGAGACATCGGCCTGCACCTGGTCCTGACCCGCCGAGTCGGCGGCGTCGCCCGAGCGATCTTCGACCCGGTGATCTCCCGCATCCGCGACCTGGCCTCGCCAGGCGTCCTCCTCTCCGGCAACCCAGAAGAAGGCCCAGTCTTCGGCAAACTGAAACCCGAACCCCTACCACCAGGTCGAGGCTGGCTCGTCACCCGAACCCGAGGCAACGAACTAGTCCAATTCACCAACCTCCCCCCGGAGCACTGAACCCCCGTTCACAAGATCAGGACGGAGTGAAGGGCACCTTTGACCGACTATGCCGGTCAAAGGTGCCCTTCACCTGTACCCGAACGGAGATCGGGGCTTGGCCTACGGATGCCACCGGGGCTTGGGGTTGACAGGGGGTAGTTAGGTTGGTGGTGGAGTGGTTTTCGGCCTGACCTGGCGCAGCGAAGGGGACATGATGGCACCTCCACCACCGGATCCAGGCGGTAGCGGACCGACCTGGCCGACCAGCGGCAAGGAACTCAAGGCCGACCCCAGTTCGCTGCGCGGTTACGGCGAGAACGTCGCGACCATCGGCAAGAACCTGGAAAGCGACGCGATGGGCCCGGCCATGCTGGTCAACGGTGGCGGTGACGACATCGCCATCAGCACCGCCGGGTTCCCGGAGGGCACCCGAGCGCAGACGCTGGTCGGCCGCAACGGCCAGGAGATGATGATGTTCCTGCAGGCCGTCCGGCAGAACCACCTGGCCATCTCCTCGGCGGCGCACACCTGCGCCGACATGTACGAGGGGACCGACGGCGCCAACGCGGTCCGGCTCGCCGGTGTCGAGTGGGCGTTCGCCCTGCCCGGTGCGCAGCGGCCCGCCGAAGCCCCCGCCTACCTCAAGGAAACCCTCGCAGACGGGCTGAAGACCGCGGGCGGCCTCGGCCCGGTCGCCGAGGAGAAGCTGGTCGAAACCAACCACTTCTCCGGCGGCGTGGCCTACAAGTACCAGGCGTCCGACGGCCGCGTCCGCACCGTGGTGCGAACCCCCGAGGGCATCACGGAGACCGGCTACAACAGTCAGGGCGTCCAGGTCTACACCACGACCGCGCAGCCGAACGGCACGATGATCACCACGACCTACAACGAGAAGACCGGAAAGGTCGTGAACACCTCCACCCGGACTGTCACCAACGTGCCACAGGGCGGCGGCACGGTGGACGAGGTGACTACCGTGACGAACCGGGACGCGGCAGGCAAGGAGTCCACGACCAAGGACCACAAGGTCACCACCGAGTACGGGGACGGCACGCAGACCCGGCAGTACTACACCGAGGACGACCAGGGCAACCGCTCGGGCGAGCGCTACATCGGGCGGCAGCCCAAAGCAACCACCCCGGAGGACTGGGCGGCGGAAGTCGAGCAGAACCTGCAGCGCAACCGGCAGATGATCGGAGGGGGCTGATCGGCGATGAGCCAACCAACACCGCCACCGGGCGACGACTACTTCGGCTACCCGTACCAGACGTTGGAGAACTACTCGGTGGGAGCCGGTCAGGGGCCGATGACCCCCGACGACCTCTACTACACCGGCACGACCCAGGACAGCGGGGAATACACGCAGAGCCCGGAAGGCGCGGCCGCCCGGGGCACCACGATCGAGGACGTCGAGCGGCAGCTCATGGGCGAACAACCCGGTACCGCCGACGAACGCGGCGACCAGTTCGACAACGTCGCCACGATGCTCGCGAACGTGCAGACCCAGCTGCAGTCGCAAACCCAGCAGTTGGACGCGGAGTGGGAATCCCCCGCCGCCAAGGACGTCTTCATGAGCAAGGTCGGCGAAACCCTTGCCTACCTGAAGGTTTGGCAGAACGCCGCGAACCGCAACGCCAGCGCCCTGCACGGGCTCGCCCAGGTGATGCGGGAGGCGCAGGAGGAAATTCGCGAACTCGTCCGGCAGTACGAAGCGGAGAAGTCCGCCGCCGGTGATCGCACTGTCGAGGGCAACGAGCCGAACCCGGCCGAGGGTCTGCGGGCGGGCCGGGAGCAGGACGCCGTCAAGGAGAAGTACGACCGGCTCGCGCGGGAACTGGCGAGCCGGGTCGCGGGTGAGTACATCCCGTACCTCAGCCTGCTTTCGGCGGGCCGCGCGATGCGGCTCGACCCGTTGAACGCGGTGTCGCACCCCGGCGCGTTCGGCATGCCGCTCCCACCGGGCGGCGCCCCGGGCGCCCCCACCGGAACCGCACCACCAGCCGGGGCCCCCGACGCACCGACCGGGGCCGCGCCGCCCACCGGCGCACCTGACGCACCGACCGGAGCCGCACCACCAACCGGCGCACCCGGCACGCCCGACGGTTCCCCGCCACCCAGCGGCGCCCCCGACGCACCCATCGGGTCGGCACCCCCCGCCGGAGCACCCGCCCTGCCACCCGGGGCGGCGCCACCCGGGGCACCACCGCCCGGCCCGACGCCAGCTCCGCCGGGGCCCAGCGGGTTCGTCCCGCCCGCGCTCGTGCCGCCCGGAAAGTTCGGCCTGCCGATCGGCCGCATCGGCGCCCCGGCACCGGGCGATTTCCAAGGCAATCCGGCGCTTTTCGGCCCACCGGGCACCACGCCGGGCGGCGCTCCGCCCACCGGGGTGCCCAGCACGCTGAGCGGCGGCCCGGGCACGCCGGGATTGGCCGGACCCACCACACCGGGCAGCACCCCACCGGGCACCCTGACTCCGCCGCCACCGGGCGGTGCCCCGGCCCAGCAACCGAAGCAGCAGGGCAGGATCCTCAACGGACGCGCCAAGAGCAACCCCGGAAACCCGGGCGGCACAGCGCTTCCGCCGGAGACCAGGGGCACCCGGCCACCAGCGGCGCAGGGCGCGGTACCGCCGGGGACCGGCGCACCGGGCTCGCCGAACTCCCGCAACGGCGATCGGTCCACGCTCAGCTCGGAGATCCCCGAGGCGTTCCAGCCGCCGCCGACCGCGGCCCCACCGGTGCTCGGCAACGACCAGCGACGCACCCGACCGGGCAGCCGCGCGGAAGCGCCGACCGCACATCCGGGCAGCTCCGACGTGCCGCCGGTGTTGAGCAACCCGCACCGAACCGGCCCGGCCAAGACCTTCACGGAACGCCGGGCGCAGCGCAAGCTCGACCGCGAGAAGCAGCGGCAGCAGCAACCGACCTCGGAGTTCGCCACCGAACTCCCGATCAGCATCGCACCGGTCCTGCAAGCCCGGACGACACCGGAAGTCGACGTGCAGGCCGAGCTGAACGCCCAGGTACCGGTCGTGCTGCGCGCGGACCCCAGTACCGCACCGGACGAGCACGCGGCGCCCAAGATCTACGCCGACCGCACGTCCCGCAACACCCAATCGTCCGCGCCTGCGCCGCTCGCGGAGCAACCCGCTTGGGAAGTCGAAACCCCGGGCGGCCCGGTGGTCAGCGGCGAATCCGAATACCGCTACCGCCCAGAACCAACCCCAACCATCAACGGCAAGTCCTGACACCGAGCTGGGTGCGAAGCGGCACCGGTCACCGCTTCGCACCCAGCCCAGGTGCCAATCGCGCTTGATGCCCGTCGTTGAACTCGTTTTGCGGTGCGGGTAGCGGAACCTCAGAGTCTGTCTTCGAACTCGTTTTGCTTCGCGGTGCGGGTGGCAGACCTGGCGAGTTCGCGCGAAATCGCCACCCGCCCCGCGTGGGAGACGGCGCTTTAGCGCGAAATCGCCCACCTCACCCGAGGCGGAAGGCCCGACACGACCACTTCAAAAACAGGCACTCAGACGCCGTCTCGTCTCCGCCTATCCCCGACTCATCTATGTCCGATGCACCACGTCGAGGCAGGCCTCCCAGCGAACGCGGTGGGCAGCGCCTGAGAACCCGCGGCGGTGCAAACTGCGAGAGCGGGCTGACGCCGCTTCCAAAAGCAAGATCAAAGACAGCCGCTTGAGGCCAAGGATGGCACGATGCGGCATCCTCTTGGGCAATAAGAACTCTAATACGATGAGCACGGCGAGCTGACTCAGCCGTTTGGGCCCCGTCCCCACTCCGAACGTATAGCCTCCACTGCATGATGTCCCCGAGCAGCAAAGGATGGCGCGTCAGCTCAACCACGATCCCGCTTGCGATGCTGGTCGACTGCTCCTCGTCCCGCACCCCTCGGATCCCCAGCGACACCACCGGATCCGCCGCAGAACCGGAAATCCAGCCCAACGTCGCTGAGAACTCACCTCACCGCAGTAGATCAAGTGATTTGAAAGGTAACTGCCATGCTGTGGAAAAGAAGACGGCGGCGCGCTGAACTCGAAGAAAAGATGGCCGCCTTCGAAAAGGCTACAGCCGAACTAATATCTACTTATACCGCTGGAGATTGGGATTCCACTCTTACCCTGGCCAACTCCCTTGCAGAGGACTTGAAGCCTATCGCGACCTTGCCACGAATGGGGATATGCCTCTATCATGCAGAGTCGATTCAACTGCGCATTGCATACAAGCGCGAAGATGTCGAGTTAATTGAGGCTATCGCGCGCAAGAGCCACGATCCAGAGGTGTCGGACAAAGCTTTTAGAACTTTAACGCGAATATCGACCCATTCTGGCCTCAATTTTGATCGAAACATATTGAGCCTGGATTCAATTCTTCATGAGTCCCTGCGGGAGCTGAGGTTAATAAGTGATGCCGAGAGCCAGATCGTCCGCATGAGAAATCCGGACCCCGCTCTGATCGGTACCCACTACTTCCCTCAACTTTACCGACGTCACTAATAAGTGGGTTGGCACGCTGGCACTGGTGCAGACAGGCGGCCGACGGCGTGGTGATTCTGCGCTCGTTCCGGCTGAATCTGTCCATGGCGGCAAGCTCGTCCAGCGTCGTTGTGCTCGTGCTGACCATCGTGCAGCTGGGCGCCGTGTAGCCGGTCGCAGCAGCTCGGGCCGTTGACTTGCTGGATCGCGTGAACGGCCCGAGCCTACGGAAGATGGAACCCACGCTCGGGGCTCGTCCCGCCGAGCATCCTGACCTGCATCAACCATGATCGCCGTACTTCAATGGTAGTGATACAAATAGAGGTCATCTAGAATCGGGATTCCCACTCACCACCACGAACTGCCCAGCCCCAATCTGCGCGCCTTCCTAGTACCGGCCGGGTCGGCCCAGCTCGTCCCGCTCTTCGTCCGAAGTGGACAGCCACACGTAGTGGTTCTCCGACTTCGTCAGGACCGCCAGCATGTCGTCGCGCAGGGCTTGCAGTTGCCCGGCGGTGCGGGTGGTGAAGCGGCGGGCGGCGGCGATCACCGACGCCTCGTAAGGCATCAGACGCTGGAGCATCACGACGTCCGACTCCAGGACGGTGGCCGCCCGCCCCGCGTTGAACTGGTGCAGCACCATCACCCGGGTCTGCCACGGCGCCGGTTCGGCCGGGGACGGTGGGGATTCCCCGTCGTACAGCGACAGCACCGGGGCGTCCGGTGACGCCACCACGCCCGCGTGCGAGCCCGGCTCCAGCACCGCGACCCGGTCGCCACGACCGGTCGCCACCTGCCCCAGGTCCGACCAACCCGCTGGCTGGTCGGTGAACACCAAGACCTTCGCCCCGTACCGCAGCGCCCGGTAGGCGAGCAGCCGCGCCGCCCAGGACGCCCCGACCAGCGCGATCGACACCGGGTCGGGGCGGAACAGCGTCAACGTCACCGGGAACCCGGCCTGGTTGCGGCCCAGCAGGAAGCCGAACGACGTTCCGGTCAACTGCATCAGGTCGAGATCGCGTTCGCTGGCCTGGTGCTGGCCGATGTCCAGCCGTGGCACCGAACGCTGCTTGCGCGGTCGCCAGTCCGGGTGCTTGCGCACGACCATCGTCGGGCTGTCGTCCGCGTACGGCCCCGGTCCACCCGCAGGCGGCATCGGCGCGGCGAGCCCGATGGCCCTGGACTCCACCGATGCGACCGATGCGGTAGCGGCGGTGTTGCCCAGGACCCCTCGCCCGCTCCACTCCGACCCGCCCAACGCGGGCGCGAAGGCGGCGTCATCCGCGCCGACCTGCGTCCCGTCCAGCTCCGGACCGGCGGCCGGGACCGGTGGCTTGGCCGCCGAGATCACCGGAACCAGCTTGTGCACCTCGGTTTCGGTGCCATCCGGGTTGGCGACCTGCGGCCTCGCGACTGGGGGTGGCACCTCCTGCGGTGCCGCGGGAGGTTGCTGGGCAGCCTGCGGCGCCGACTGGAACTGTCCTGCGTTCACCGCGCGCCACCCCCGGTCGGCGCCGAGGCGTACACCGCCGGCAGCTGTTGTCCGTCCAATCTGGACAGTCGACCACCCGCGTACTCGGCGAGCTGGACGACCATGTCGCAGGTCTGCTGGTACCGCTCGGCGATGGTGGCCACCCGCACCAGCCCGCGAACACCGGTGCTGCCCTGTTCGGGCTCCATCATGATCGAGATGTTGACCTGCGCATCCGGTACTTCCGCGAGCGCCGAGAGCAGTAGCGAACCGCGTTCCGGGTTGGGCCAGTTGCGCATCCAGAAGCACCCGTGCGTCAACTTGGTGGAACGCCAGCAATCCCACTCCTCCTGCGGCTGGATCGGACGCCGATCAGCCGGGGCCCCCAGATCGCAGGACCGCACCAGCGCATCCAGCAAGCCGTCGGCATCGAGCATCCGCGCCGTCAAACCCCGGCGCCGCAACGCCCTCTCCACCCGCCTGGTCAACTCGGCGAGTACCGCTGGCACATCCAGATCACCACCGGGGCGGCCGACCGCCGCCTCGGCGACGACCTGCGAATCCAACCGCACCGCGAGCCAGGTCGCGTGGTCGCGCTGGTCCGACCTGGGCAGCGGTGCGCTGTGCAGCACCACCTGCACCACGACCCCGGCCTGTTCGACCTCGGTGGCGATCCGCGCCAACGCGGCCAGCGGGATCGGCGGCTGCGGCCCGTCGTCGACGCCCACCTCCAGCACGGCGAACCAGCCCGCACCGTCACTGCCCATGCCCAGCCGCACTCCCTCGGCGCCCGGCACGTCCTCCACGGTCAGGTCGGGAGCCAACTCGCACAGCGATACCAGCCGCGGGTCGTCCCGGCGTGCCGCGACGATGCCGCGCCGGTACCGGAAACGCATGCGCAGCTGGAGGATCTCGGTCCACCAGTGGTCTTTTCGCCAACCGAAGGTCGCGACCGCGGCGGCCAGCCCGACCAGTCCGCCGACGATCAGCGCCCACAGCGCCTGGAAGATGACGAAGCACAACGAGAGCTGGACGAGTTCGAACACCAACAGCCGGGCGAGGCTGACCGGTCCGAGGCGGCCCGGCCTGCGCCGGGGGCGGAACCACGCGTCATCGCGCGAACGGCCGGGCCGCCCGGCCGAATTCGCTCTGGGCGGTTGAACTGCAACGCTGGTCTGCGTCGTCATCGATGGTGGATCCCTCCCACGCGGCAAAGATTATCTTGGCAGCCGCCCGGCGGACAGCCATCTTTCGGCTCCGCCGATCGGCCCAGCCGTACCCGACCCGCACATCGGCCCCGAACCGCGCGCACTACCAGCGGTTTCGCCGCGATCGCCGATCCGATCGCGCGCCAGCGCCATGACAGCTCGATTCGCCACCCTGGACAACTGCGTGCCCGTGCGTCCGAAAGGCTTGGCAGGTGGCGGCACCGCTGCTGGACATCGAACCGGATGTTTCCGAAACCCGCGGTGGCCGAATCGCGACCACCGCGGACTTGGTGCGCCTCTACCTCGCCGGGATCAGCCGGGCCGAACTGCTCGACCAGGCGCAGGAGGTCGAGCTCGCCAAGCGCATCGAGGCCGGTCTGCTCGCCGAGAACCTGCTTGCGCAGCAAGGCGATCGGCTGTCGCGGCAATACCGGGCCGAGTTGGCCGAACTCGTCGCGGAGGGCCGGGCCGCGAAAATAGCGCTGCTGGAGGCGAACCTGCGGCTGGTGGTGAGCATCGCCAGGCGCTACACCGGGCGCGGCATGCCACTGCTGGACCTGATCCAGGAGGGCAATCTCGGTCTGCTGCGCGCCATCGAGAAGTACGACCACACCCCGAGCTTCAAGTTCGCCACCTACGCGACCTGGTGGATCCGCAAGGCGATCACCCGAGCGCTGCTGGACCAGCCGCGCACCATCCGACTGCCCGTGCACGTGGCCGAGCAGGTCAACCAGGTTTCGCGGATCCGGCGCGACATGGCGGTGCGGTTGGGTCGGGAGCCGCGGCACGAGGAGACCGCCGAGGCGCTGGGCGTGTCGCCCCGCCAGGTGCTCGAACTGCTCTCGCACGCCAGGGAACCGATCAGCTTGGACCAGCCGATCGGGCCGGACGGCAGCGGCACGCTGGCGGATGCGATCGGCCAGGACTCGCCCGGGGACGGCGCCGGATTTCGACTGCTGCGACGCGAGATCGAGGCCGTGCTCGGCACGCTCAGCCCACGCGAGCAGGAAGTGCTCCGGCTGCGCTGCGGCCTCGACGACGGTCGGCAGCGCACCCTCGACGAGGTCGGCCGGGAACTCGGCGTCACCCGCGAACGCATCCGGCAGATCGAGCGCCGCGCGCTGACCAAGCTCCGCGAACCCGCCCGCGCCGACCGCCTGCTGGCGTACGTGAGCTGACCGGCGGCCGCCAGCTCTCCCGTATCCGAGCCGTACCCGCAAGTTCCCTCAACTCCTTCGCACGCCGTTGATCTGCGCTTTCCGATCCGCCCGCGGGTTGGTCGTGCACTGCGAATCGCCAGACCCGGTACGGATAATGAAACAGGTGTCGCCGGGCCCAGACCCCCCGGCCGGAGCCCGGCGCACCGTCGCTCTTGGGTGGTTCTCAACGGAACAACCACTCACGAGTACCAGGGAATCCACAAAGGACTCTCGATCCGCTCGCCTTGGTACGCGTTGTCTTTTGCAGCGGCGTCAGCCGCTTGGCCCACTCTCGCAACCGAAACCGCACTGAGTACTCGGACTCCGCCCACTGCGTTCTCCGCGAGCCTGTCCCGACGTGGTGCTCTTCGCGGCTCAGCACACCGCGGAGACCGACGGGCTGGCCTCCTGCCGCGCGGTGAACCGCAGTCGCAGGCCGGGACGCGCCTGGGCCGCCTTCCCGACATCGGCGGCAACCACCACGGCGATGACCGGGAACCCAGCGGTGACCGGGTGGTCGACCAGGAAGAGCACCGGCCGGTTCGACGGCGGCACCTGCAACGCACCCGGCACCATGCCCTCGCTGGCCAGCTCACCGCGATGCGAGCGGGCCAGTTCGGGGCCGTCGAGCCGGATGCCGATCCGGTTGCTCTCGGAGGTCACCGTGTAGGTCGCGCTGAGCAGGGTGGCGAACGCCGCGGCAGCGAACCAGTCGGCACGCGGTCCGGGCACCACCTGCAGTTCCAGTTCGTCCGCAACGGGTTCCGGCACGTACGCCGGGATGTCGGACGCGGGTGCGGCGGGTTCCGCGCCGATGGGCAGCACCACGTCTGCCCGCAGGGGGTGCGGTCCGATCCCGGAGAGCAGGTCGGTCGCCCGCGAGCCGAGCACCGGATCGACGTCTATTCCGCCGCGCACCGCCACATAACTGCGCAGTCCGCACCCGGGCGCGCCCAGCCGCAGGACCGACCCGGCGGACACCCGCAGCGGCGCGTTCAGCGCCCCGCTACGACCGTCCACAGTGATCGGACAGGGCGCGCCGGTGACGGCCACCGTGACGTCCTGGTCGGTTCGCGCCGCGAACCCGCCCAACGTCACCTCCACGGCAGCCGCCCCGGCCGCGTTGCCGACCAGGCGGTTCGCCAACTTCAGCGCATCCCGGTCGGCAGCACCGGAAACGCCCACGCCGACCGAGGCGAACCCGACCCGTCCCAAGTCCTGGACCGTCGATAGTGGACCGGTGTGCAGCACTTCCAGCAGTGCGCCCATCGCCCGCTCAGCTCCACGACGCAGCCGAGCCGCACGACGAGTACCGATCCGGTTGGTGCGCTGGCCGCCAACGGTGGCCAGCCCCGCGCCGGGGTTCAGTCGTCCGGACCGTCGCGGTTCTTCGACTCATCGGCAGCTCCGATCACATCGGCTGCCCCGACCGTACAGATTTGTTCAACAATCCGGCAATACTCTTAGGCAACATACTGGTTAAAACCCCCGAACTTCGCTCCCGACTACCAGCGAACACGCAGGTGAAGTTTCGAGGTGCGGGCACCACCGGCCAAGTGGCCTGGCCCTAAGCTGCCGTGCGGATCGGCGGATTCGCGGGGCGAGTTGTACCGCCGCGCCGCGCCGCTCATCGTGAGCCGCACAGCAGTGCACGAGTCCGCAGGAGTTGCGATGTCCGATGAGAGCGCATGGGCGGGCCTGCCGGACGCTCCCGGCTTGTGCCGCATCTGCCGCCACCCCTCGCTCAACCGGACCAAGCGCGGTACCACCTACCTGCGCTGCACCCGCGCGAAGTGGGACGAACGACTGCCCCGATATCCCCGGCTTCCAGTCCGGGACTGCATCGGCTTCGAGGCCGCCGATCACGCGCGCGACCCGCGATGACCACGCTCGGACGCGCTCGCCGCATATCGACGTTTTGCCAGTATTACCCGAATTCCATCAATTGATTTCGGCACCCCAGGTCACGACGGGTCCGATTCCGCCACTCCAGCGGAAGCCCGAAACATACCGATAAGGCAAAGATTCCGGCTGGTCCCGCGACCGGATGTTGCCGCACGGCGCGCTTCCTGGCAGGTTCCATGATCAGCAACACCGCATCGATCATGCGGAGTTCTGGGGTGTGTGCACAAGACTCCGCGAAACGTCTCGGTAATGCGAGGTAGCAGAGTCTTGACCGCAACAAAACAGCACTGGTGGAAAGCAGTGGCGGTGACCGCCGCTGCCACCGGATTACTGGCTGGCGTGACACAACCCGCCTTGGCCGAAGACCCGAACACCGTTGAACAGCACGCCTTCGAATCGGCCGCCGCCGAATTCGGCGTCCCGGCGCCACTCCTGATGGCCACCTCCTTCCAGCTCACCAGGTGGGAGGACCACAACGGCCAGCAGAGCAAGGCCGGTGGCTACGGCCCGATGCACCTGACCGATCTGGACCTGGAGCAGCTGCGCAGCGAGCACCCGAAACTGGTCAAGCTCGCGGACCACCCGACGCTGCACACCCTGGACGAAGCCGCGAACCTGGTGCACGTCGATCCGGAACAGGTCAAAGGCGACCTGACGCAGAACATCCGCGCCGGTGCGGCACTCCTCGCCGCCCGCGCCGAAGCACTCGGCGGAGGAGCGCTGCCCAACACCATCGGCGGCTGGTACCCGGCGATCGCCGAACTCAGCGGCAGCCCGCAGGCCAGCGGCGCGCAGTCCTTCGCCGACTCCGTCTACGACGTACTCGGCCAGGGCCGCGCCCGGACCACGTCCACCGGACAGCAGGTGGCCTTCGCCAAGATCCCCGCGGTGGTGCCGAACCGCGACCTCACCGGCACCCGCCTGGAGAACATCGAGGCCGCACCCGGTCCCGAGCCGGAATGCCCGGCGACGCTGGACTGCCAGTACATCCCGGCCGCGTACGTCCCGACCGATCCGCAGGACCCGACCGGCGGCTACGGCAACTACGACACCGCGAACCGCCCGGACGACGTGCGGATCGACTCCATCGTCATCCACGACACCGAAACCTCCTACCAGGAAGCGATTTCGGTGTTCCAGAACCCGGCGCACGGTGCCGCGTCGCACTACGTGATCCGCTCGTCGGACGGCCAGGTCACGCAGATGGTCCCCACCAAGGACATGGCTTGGCACGCGGGCAGCTGGGACCGCAACATGCACTCCATCGGCATCGAGCACGAGGGTTGGGCCGCCGAGGGCGGCACCTGGTACACCGAGCAGATGTACCGCTCGTCGGCGGAGCTGGTGCGGTACCTGGCGGACGAGTACGACATCCCGCTGGACCGCGCGCACATCCTCGGCCACGACGACGTCAGCGCCGACAAGCCGGAGCAGGCCGGTGGCGAGCACTACGATCCGGGCCCGTACTGGGACTGGGCGCACTACATGGACCTGCTCGGCGCCCCGCTGGACGGCGACGCGGGCGGCGACTCGGTCGTGACGATCGTCCCGAAGTTCGACACGAACGAGCCGCCGATCACCAGCTGCCCGGCCGACGAGCCCTGCGTGGACCTGCCCGCGCAACCGGCGAACTTCCTCTACCTGCACACCGAACCGCGCGACGACGCCCCGCTGCTCAGCTCGCCGACCGTGCACCCGGACGGCTCACCCGGCACGACGAAGATCGACGACTGGTCGGACAAGGCGGTCACCGGACGGCAGTACGCGGTGGCCGAGCGCGCGGGCGACTGGTTGGCCATCTGGTACGACGCCAAGAAAGCCTGGCTGCGGGACCCGGGCGGCACGAACACCACGCCCGCGGACGACGCCGAACTGGTGACGCCGGTCCGCGACCAGATCCCGACCTACGGCATGGCGGCGCCGGATCCCAGCGAGTACCCGGCAGGCATCACACCGCCCAACCTGAAGCCGCTGCAGTACACCGTCCCGGTCGGCCAGGTCTACGTCGCCGGTGACCCTGCCGAGGCGGGCTACTACTACGCGGTCTACGACGGCGTCAACGATCCGAACAACCACACGCTGGTCGTCGGATCCGAGGTCTACGTGCCGATCTCGTACAACCACAGGTGGGTCTACGTGAAGGAGTCGGACGTCAAGTCGGCGTCCTGACCAGTCACCGACATACCGGCAGCCAGGAGCCTGACCACGGCCGTGGTCAGGCTCCTGGTCTTTGCGAACCCCGGAAATCCCCGGCCGAAACCGCGGGCGGTAGCGGCACGAACGCGCACCAGTCCGTCCATGATGGACTTCCAGGCTGCGCGAACCGGCGTGCCCGACGCTGCGGCTCGCCAGCGACGGTTCCAGCGGGGCTTTCGCTCGCGAGCGCGTGATCGACACCCGCGCTCATTCGTCGCAGGTCTCCGTGCAGGTTTCGGTGCAGGTCGCCAGCACATTCCCGGTGGTCGCCAGGCGGAGCAGGTCGTAGAGCGTGTTGCGCTGGTCGTCATCGAGCGCGCCGAGCACGTCGTCCTCGACCGCCGCGAGCACGAACTCGGCCTTCGCCAGCTTCCGCGCACCGGCGTCGGTGAGCTCGACGATGTGGCGACGGCGGTCCTCCGGCGAGCGCCGCCGCTCGATCAGCTCGTTGGCTTCGAGGTCGTTGAGCAGCCCGACGATGTTCGTCCCGTCCATTTCCAGCGTGGTGGCCAGCGCCCGCTGAGTGCTTCCGCCGCTGTCCCGCAGCACCGTGAGGGTGACGAGGTGGCGCGGTCGCAAGCCGAGCGGCGCCAACGCCGACTCGGTGCGCAACCGCATGCGGCGCGAGAGGTGTTCGAGCAGCGCGCCCGAGCGGCGGGGCGGCTGGTTTACGACCGGCAGGGAAGCCATGCCCCGAGTCTATCGGAGCAGACCAACCTATCGATGTGGTACAAATGGTTTGCCTTACACAAACGATCCATGAGAGGTCGTCGATGACTCACCTGCTCCACATCGACTCCAGCATCCAGGGCGACCAGTCGGTCAGCCGCAAGCTCACCGCTCGGGCAGCCAATGCCTGGCGCGCCGCGCACCCCGGCGGCACCGTGACCTACCGGGACCTGGGCAACGACCCCCTCCCGCACCTCGACGACGCTGGTGGCGCGGCTCGGATGCTGCCGCCCGACCAGCACACTCCGGCGCAGGCCGCGTCGTGGGCGCTGACCGAACAGGTGATCGGGGAGGTGAAGCGGGCCGACGCGGTGCTGCTCGGGCTCCCGCTGTACAACTTCGGCCCGCCGAGCAGCGTCAAGTCCTGGGTCGACTACCTGATCGCAGGCGGACTGTCGTTCGACCCCGAGACCGGGTCCGGCCTGCTGGGCGGCCGGGAGTTCATCGTGCTCGCCTCGCGCGGCGGCGGCTACGGCGCGGGCACGCCCCGCCACGGATGGGACCACGCGGAGCCCTGGCTGCCGCACGGCGTGTCGATGACCGGCCTTCAGCCGCGCTTCATCACCGCGGAACTCACGCTCGCCGCGGCGAACCCCGCGATGTCGGCGCTGGTCCCGCTGGCCGAGGAAAGCCTCTCCGCCGCGGAACGCGAGATCGACGGCCTCTGGTCCAAAACATCGGTGCCAGCCTGACAACCCGCCGAAAAGACGGGTGCCAGTTGCTCACAACCCACTGTGAGCAACTGGCACCCGCACTGGATTCCACGAGCTGCGCGCGGTTTCCGGTCAGCGGAACACCGGGCTCTTGTCCTTGCGCAGGGACTCCATCACGACGCCGTTGAGGTTCAGGTGGTGGCGAACCAACTCCGGCGGGGTGAGGGCCATCCACTGGACGAGGCTGATGTCGGCGAACCTGGGCGCCTTGAACATTTCCAGCAGCCGCAACGGGGTGGAACCGGTGTTCTCGATGTAGTGCCCCATCGCGAACGGCACGTAGCCGACGTCACCGGCCTGGTAGTCGAAGGTGCGATTGACCCCGGAGTTGGCGAAGACCCCCATCCGCCCCTGCCCGGAGAGGTAGTACTGCCACTCGTCGTTGGTCGGGTGCCAGTGCAGTTCCCGGATCCCGCCCGGCTCGATCTCCACCAGCGCCGCCGAAGTGGTGGTGGAGGCGGCGAAGTTGGTCGAGTCGACGATCCGGGCGGTTCCGCCGCTGGTCCGGATCGGCTCCTGGGCGAGCAGCCGGTGCTTGAAGGTCCGGGGCACATCGCCGCTCGGACTGACGACCCGGTCGGACTCCAGCGGCGGCGGCACGGATCCGTTGAAGATGTACAGCTCGGACTCGGGGATCGAGGTGAAGTTCTCCTCGGCGATCCCGAAGTTCTTCGCCAGCACCGAACGCGGCGTGTGCGCGAACCAGTCGCTGATCAGGAAGGTGCCGTTCTCGGAGAATTCCCCGTCGTCGAAGACCAGCAGGAACTCCACGCCCTCCGCAAGGGCTTGGATGTGGTGCGGAATCCCGGCCGGGAAGAACCACAGGTCGCCTTCGGAGACATCTTCGAGGAAGTTCCGGCCCTCCTGGTCGACCGCGCTGATTCGGCAGCGACCGGTGAGCACGTACGCCCATTCGGATTGCTTGTGCCAGTGCAGCTCGCGGATCGCACCAGGGTTGAGGCGCATGTTGACCCCGGCGAGCGTGGTCGCGATCGGCAGTTCGCGCTGCGTCACCTCCCGCGCCCAACCACCCTCCTCCAAGCGCATGCTGGCCTGGCTGAAGGAGAACTTCATGTTCGGCAAGGTGCCCGAGTCGGTCTCGGGCCGTGTCAGCATGTTCGGGTTCTGCAGATCGACCGCCACGTTGCGCGGCCCCGGATCGGTGCCGCCCATGTTCCCTCGGATCGGTTGGGGAACTCGTTGTTGCGTGTCCTCGGTCATCGAACATGTCCTCCCCGACTCGGTTCTCGCGACCCGGCCAGCATCCCCGTGCCCCTGACGCCTGCCGCGTTTCGACAGTAGGAGACCCGAAGATGCCGCGCAGGTCTCGGAAGCCGGGTTCACGCGACCGCGCGGCTATCGCGAATTCCCCGCAGTTCCAGGAAGATCACCTGCCGACCGGTGCGATCACCGCCCGTCGGAGAACCGCTCCCACGCGGACTGCCGGGAAATGCCCAGCGCCGCGCCGATCCTGGTCCAGGTGACCTCTCGTCGGCGCAGTTCTCGCACCCAGGAATGCAGGTTGGCCTCGACCTGCTCGGCGACCGCCGCGACGCGGGGAATGTGGTCGAGCAGCTGTTCGTCGGTCATCGATCCCCACAGCGGCAGCCGGGCCTCGACCGGTTTGTCGCGGTACTCCTCGATGATGGTCCCGGCCAGGCCGACGCACCCGTCGCAGATGTGCACGCCGGGCCCGGCGACCAATCTGGCCACCTCGCTGCTCGGCTTCCCGCAGAAGGAACAACGCAGCTCCTCAGCCACCGAAGTCTTCGCCACACCGACCTCCTCCGTCAGGCCCACCCTGACAAGATAAGCCGTCAGGTCCACCCTGACAACCCACTCGCAGACGATGTGACCCCGAGGCTCGTTAGCGGTCGTTGCGGCAAGAGCCAGCACTCACGACAACCGTCACATCATCGCCTCGATGACGGCCCGTGCAACGGCCTGAGCCGCCCGGTCAACCGACAACCACGCCGCAGAGGCATCCGGCCTCCATTCCATGGCCCGGTGCTTTTCGAGCAGGGTTGCGAGCACCGGCGACGATTCCGGCGGGAACGGCGTGCCCTCGCGCAATGCCGCTACCGCCCGTTTGATGTCCTCAAGTGCGGTACCTCGCTCACCGAGCACGCAGCGGGCGGCATCGAGTCCGGCCATGTCCGCGATCAGCCAGCCCCTCGGCGGGTTCTGCCCGACCTCGACCGTCGCATGGGATTCCAGGAGATCAGCGAGCAAGCCGGAGGCGCTCGGCGGCAGTTCCGCACCGGTACGCAGTGCCTGGATCGCGCGGCCCGCATCGTCGCTCGTCATAGACAGCCTCTCCCCGCTCTCACCCAGCAAGATCCATGCCGCATTCTGCCTCGCGCCGATGTGGATCTAGAAAGCAGTTCCACCATCGCAGAGACCACCCTCTGGCCTCTGGTGCATTGGTGTTTCTTCGCCAGGGTCGGCATTGACAATCTGACCACAACTTGGACAGGTTCCACGCTTCGGCGCATCCTCGGCATCAGGCTTCCGTCCCCGGCCCACGACTCTCTCCTTTGGTCAGTGAAGCTTGTTCAGTGCTTGATCGGAAGGCACCAGATTGCTGGTCTGCCAGTCGCTTCGGAACTGTTGACTGTGGAGATCACCTATATGGGCGGTTCGCTTCAGTGACGGCTAGCGAGGTGATCTCGTCAGGGGGTGGCGTCCGGTGGGGGCAGTCGGGCGGCTCGGGTGCGGAGGTGGCGCTGCTCGGGCAGGCTGGTGGTGCGGCGGGCCGCCAGCAGGTAGTTCTCCCGCGCGCCTGCCGCATCGCCAGCGAGTTCCAGCAGGTGGGCGCGGACGGCCACGAGCCGGTGGTGCCGGGCCATCCGGTCGTCGGACTCCAGTTCCGACAGCATCGAGAGAGCAGCGACCGGACCATCGGTCTTGGCCACCGCGACCGCGTGGTTGAGCGTGGCCATCGGGTTCGGCGCGATCCGGCAGAGCACCCGGTAGAGGAACCGGATCTGCGGCCAGTCGGTGTCTGCCGCGCGCGGCGCTTGCACGTGCAGGGCGGCGATCGCCGCCTGCAACTGGTACGGGCCCAGCGGCGAGCGGCGCATCGCATCGGTGACCAGCCCGACGCCTTCCTCGATCATGCCGGTGTCCCACCGCGCCCGGTCCTGCTCGGCCAACGGGATCAGACCGCCGTCGGCGTCGGCGCGGGCGGCGCGGCGAGCATCGGTGAGCAGCATCAGCGCGAGCAGGCCAGCGATCTCGCCGTCGTCGGGCGCGAAGCGGTGCAGGCCGCGGGTGAGCCGGATGGCCTCGGCGGCCAGGTCTGGCCGCTGCAGATCCGGGCCCGAACTCGCGGTGTAGCCCTCGTTGAAGATCAGGTAGAGCACGTGCCGGACGGTGCCCAACCGCGCGGCGTACTCCTCCCCCTCGGGCAGGCCGAACGTCGTACCGGCGGCCCGGATCCGCTGCTTGGCCCGGCTGATCCGCGGCGCCATGGTGGCCTCGGGCACCAGGAAGGCCCTGGCGACCTCGGCGGTGGTGAGACCGCCGACGGCGCGGAGGGTGAGCGCCATCTGCGAGGCCGGGGTCAGCGCCGGGTGGCAGCACATGAACAGCAGGGTCAGGGTGTCGTCCCGGTCTCGCGGGTCCGGCTCGTCGGGCGCCGGTTCGACCCGTGCGTCGGGGAGCTCCCGGCCCACGACGGTCGCTTCGCGGCGGCGCCGGGCCTGCTCGCCGCGCACCTGGTCGACGAGCCTGCGGCCCGCGACGGTGACCAGCCAGCCGCGCGGGTGGTCCGGCACGCCCTCGGCTGGCCACTGGTTCACCGCCGCGAGCAACGCTTCCTGCAGCGCGTCCTCGCAGGCGTCGAAGTCGTGGTACCGGCGGATGAGGGTGCCGAGGACCTGCGGCACCAGCTCGCGCAGCAGGTCGCTGAGATCCTCGGCACCCACGTCACATCTCCATTCCGGCGGCGAGCATCACCGGCCGCACCTCGACCGCGTCGCAGCGGGCGGCCGGAACCGTCGCGGCCAACTCCAGGGCACGCTCCCGGTCCTCGCAGTCGACCAGGTAGTAGGCGGCCAGCTGGACCGGCGATTCGAGGTACGGCCCGTCGGCCACCATCGCCATGCCATCGCGGACCCGCACCACCGCACTGGTCGACGGGTCGGCGACCTGCTGGCCGTCGACCAACTCGCCGGACTCCCGCACCGCGGCCACGAAGTCCGCGTGGTCCAGCACAGCATCCGGCTGGGCGGCCGCGTACACGTTCAGGAGGAACTTCACGCTGGCTGCGCCCCTGTTTCGGCGCCCGCCGTGAAGACCACCGGGCGCACCTCGATGCCGAGCCCGTCGATCCGGGCGTCCGGAATCATCGCGGCCAGTTCGAGCGCGCGTTCCCGGGTCTCGCATTCGACCAGGTAGTAGCCGCCCAGGTACTCCTTGGCCTCCAGGTAGGGCCCGTCGGTCACCGCGGGCGCGCCGCCGCGGACCCGAACGACCGCGCTGCTGGCGGGATCGGCCAGCGCGGTCGTGCCGAGCAGCTCGCCGGACTCGCGGACGGTCTCGATGAACTCACCGTGGCCGTTCATCACCTCGTTTCGTTCGTCCTCGGTGAGGGCGTCCCAGATCTGCGGATTCATGTGCATGATCAACATGAACTTCATACCGTCTCCTCATTGCTTGGCGAAGCGCCCCGTGGCGCTGCTCGTCGCCAGTGGGTCGTTGCCGCCCGCGCCGTTCTTGACATCTTGCGGGACCGGATTGCGGCGCAAAATCGGCGGCACCGCTACGACCACCGGGCGAGAAGGCGCGAACTACGAGCACTGGAGGATCGAGATGAACGTTCCGCGGATCGGCGTGAGCCTGCCGCACTTCGGCCCGCACGCCGGGCCGGATGCCGTCACGACCGTGGCGCAGGCCGCCGAGCGGTTCGGATTCCACACCGTGTCGGTCACCGAGCGGCTGCTGATGCCTGTCCGGCCGGACTGGAGCAACGGCGCGCAACTGCCCGAGTCCTACGTCTGGGACCCGCTGGAGATGCTGACCTGGGCGGCGGCGTGCACGCGGCGGATTCGGCTGACCACCGGCGTGCTGAACTCGATCTTCCAGCCGCCGATCGTGCTCGCGCGTCGGCTGGCCACGCTCGACCAGCTCTCCCGCGGCCGACTCGATGTTGGCCTCGGCCAAGGTGGCGGCGGTACGGCCGAGACGTCGTACCTGATTCCAGACGAGTTCACCGCCGCCGGTGTTCCGATCGGACGGCGGGGAGCAGGATTCGTCGAGCACGTCGCCGCGATGCGGGCCTGCTGGGGCCCGGATCCGGTCGAGTTCCACGGCAAGCGCTACCGGATCCCGCGATCTGTGGTCGGCCCGAAGCCGTACGCGGGCACGATTCCGCTGTTCTTCGGTGCCCTGGTGCGCACCACGATCGAACGGGCCGCGCGGCTGGCCGACGGCGTGGTGCTCGTCGCCGTGGACTTCGACGAGACGCGCACCAAGATCGGCTGGTACCGGGACGCGGGCGGTACCGGGACAGTGGTGCTCAACGCCATCCCGAACTACGGCGACGGTGAGATCACGGCAGCGACCTTCACCGACGCGGTACTGGTCGACCTCGACCGGGCCGCCGCCGTCGGCGCGGACGAGATGCACATCTCGCTGAACCTCGGCACCCCAGTTCCCCCACAACGCCAGGCAGAACTGCTCGAAGCCCTCGCCACCAAACTGGGCCTCAACAGAACCTGAACAAATCACCGCCCGAACACCCACGCCTGAGCCGGAGTCGGATGCCGGATCGTGGTTCGCCGTCGAGGACGCCAACCAGGCGCCCGCGTTCCGGACCATTGAGACATTTCAGCCGATTTCGACGGGAGAATTTATCGGAAAAATCTTGCGCGCCTAATCTCGGCAGGTATAGCGTGCCACTTCGAGTGGATCTTGTTCTATCCATTTCCTTCTCATTGACCGGAGGACAAGTGAGACCACTTCGCGGCTTGATCGCGACCGGACTGGGCTTGCTGGCACTGTTGGCCGTAGGAGCCGGGGTCGCAGCGATGGAACCAACCGACGAGACTGAAACAGTGCAGGCAACCCGTTGGATGCCAAGTTAGTCATCACCCGCACCATGACCTTCGCCGGGGATCGAATCACGCCCGACCGCCTGGGCGAACTCACCTAGCGCCATTTACCAACTTTTCGGTAGAGGAATTCACCGAAAAGATCTTGCATGTCAAATCTTGACATGCACAGCGCACCACACTGGGCGATCCATTTCCTCAACGACCGGAGGACAAAATGAGACTACTTCGCGGCTTGATCTCGACCGGACTGGGCCTACTCGCACTGCTGGCCATCGGAGCCGGAACCGCAGCAGCAGACCCAACCGAAGAAGCCGGAGCAGTACAGGCATTCCATTGCATATCCAGTTGAGAAACTGGAGCGCCCGCGCGCGGCAGGGATTTTCCAAATGCGCGCGGGCGTCAGCGCTGTTAACCTGCGTTTGTGTTCGTGCAACGATTGCAGGCTGCGGCGCTCCTTTTGGGGCCGCTGATCTTTGCGACATCGCCGTTTTTCTGGGTCGACGGACATTACGGGGTGACCGGCGGAATGCTTATCGCGCTGGCCATGGCGCCGTGGGTGTACGGGCGAGCCTGGCAGCGACCGGCCTTGGCCACCACGTCGACTTGAGCTGCTGGTCGTCGGCCGCTCACTTTCAGTCGGGCCCGTTGGCTGGTTCTTCGCTGGGGAAGAGGATCGGGCTGAGCAGGTATCGGGTGCGGGTGGGTGCCAGCCGGGGGACGATCGCGTCGCGCAGCTGGCTGATCATGGCGTCGAGTTCCTCTCGGCTGAGCCAGACGGCGTGTTGCCAGTAGCCGACGGGATCGGCGGCCGGGTCGGTGTTCTTGTTCTTCCCCGGCGACGGCCCCGCCGACTACGACGCACCGCAGCATGTCGATCCGGCAGTGATCGCCGACATCGCCAACTGGATGGTGCCCGGACGGCAGCGGATCGCTCGACTTCTGCCCAGCCGCAAGCGCTGACCAAACCGATCCGAGCGACCAGAACAGACCACAAAGGACACCGCGGTGCCCGAAACGACTCCCGCGGTGTCCGCCAGGCCTTCGGTCAGGTTCCGACGTAGGCCGCGAGGTGCTCGCCGGTGAGGGTGGAGCGGGCGGTGACGAGGTCGGTCGGTGTGCCCTCGAAGACGATCCGGCCGCCGTCGTGGCCCGCGCCGGGGCCGAGGTCGATGATCCAGTCGGCGTGCGCCATGACCGCCTGGTGGTGCTCGATGACGATGACCGACTTGCCGGAGTCGACGAGCCGGTCGAGCAGGCCGAGCAGCTGCTCGACGTCGGCGAGGTGCAGGCCGGTGGTCGGCTCGTCGAGGACGTAGACACCGCCGTTGGCGGCCATGTGGGTGGCCAGCTTGAGCCGCTGCCGCTCGCCGCCGGACAGCGTGGTGAGCGGCTGGCCGAGGCGGAGGTAGCCGAGCCCGACGTCGGCGAGCCGGTCGAGGATCTTGTGCGCGGCCGGAGTGCGCGCCTCGCCAGCGCTGAAGAACTCCTCGGCCTCGGCCACCGACATCGCGAGCACCTCGCTGATGTCGCGGCCACCGAGGTGGTACTCCAGCACCGATGCCTGGAACCGCTTCCCCTCGCACTCCTCGCAGGTGTTCGCGACGCCCGCCATCATCGCCAGGTCGGTGTAGATGACCCCGGCGCCGTTGCAGTTGGGGCAGGCGCCCTCGGAGTTGGCGCTGAACAGCGCGGGCTTCACGCCGTTGGTCTTCGCGAACGCCTTGCGGATCGGGTCGAGCAGTCCGGTGTACGTCGCCGGGTTGCTCCGCCGCGAGCCGCGGATCGCGGTCTGGTCGATGGCCACCACTGCGTCCCGCCCGGCCACCGAGCCGTGGATCAGTGAGCTCTTGCCCGAGCCCGCGACCCCGGTGACGACGACCAGCACGCCGAGCGGGATGTCGACGTCGACGTCCTGAAGGTTGTGGGTGCGGGCGCCGCGAACCTCCAGCGCCCCCGACGGCGTCCGCACCGACCGCTTCAGCGCGGCGCGGTCGTCCAGGTGCCGCCCGGTGATCGTGCCACTGGCCCGCAGCCCCTCGACGGTGCCCTCGAACACCACCTCGCCGCCCGCCGAACCGGCGCCGGGGCCGAGGTCGACGACGTGGTCGGCAATCGCGATCGCCTCCGGCTTGTGCTCCACGACCAGCACGGTGTTGCCCTTGTCGCGCAGCTGCAGCAGCAGGTCGTTCATCCGTTGGATGTCGTGGGGGTGCAGCCCGATCGTCGGCTCGTCGAAGACGTAGGTGACGTCGGTGAGCGACGATCCGAGGTGGCGGATCATCTTGGTGCGCTGCGCCTCGCCGCCCGACAGCGTGCCCGACGGACGGTCGAGCGAGAGGTAGCCCAGCCCGATCTCGACGAACGAGTCGAGGGTGTGCCGCAGCGCGGTCAGCAGCGGCGCGACGGACGGTTCGGCCAGGCCCGCCACCCACTCGGCGAGGTCGCTGATCTGCATCGCGCAGGCGTCGGCGATGTTGATCCCGTCGATCTTCGACGATCGAGCCGCCTCGCTGAGGCGGGTGCCGTCGCACTCGGGGCAGGTGGTGAAGGTGACCGCCCGCTCCACGAAGGCGCGGATGTGCGACTGGAGCGAGTCGACGTCCTTGGACAGCATCGACTTCTGGATCCTCGGGATCAGGCCCTCGTAGGTCAGGTTGATGCCGTCGACCTTGATCTTGGTCGGCTCCTTGTGGAGCAGGTCGTGCAGCTGCTGCTTGGTGAACTCGCGGATCGGCTTGTCCGGGTCGAAGAAGCCGCAGCCGGTGAAGATGCGGCCGTACCAGCCGTCCATGCTGTAGCCGGGGATCGTGAGCGCACCCTCGTTGAGCGACTTGCTGTCGTCGTACAGCTGGGACAGGTCGATGTCGTTGACCGAGCCCCGGCCCTCGCAGCGCGGGCACATGCCGCCGGTGATGCTGAAGCTGCGACGCTCCTTCACGGTCTGTCCGGCGCGCTCCGTGGTGACTGCGCCCGCTCCGCTGATCGAGGCGACGTTGAAGGAGAACGCCTTGGGCGAGCCGATGTGCGGCTTCCCGAGGCGGCTGAAGAGGATGCGCAGCATCGCGTTGGCGTCGGTGGCGGTGCCGACCGTGGAGCGGGGGTCGGCACCCATCCGCTCCTGGTCGACGATGATCGCGGTCGTCAGCCCGTCGAGCACGTCGACCTCCGGGCGCGCCAGCGTCGGCATGAAGCCCTGCACGAAGGCGCTGTAGGTCTCGTTGATCAGCCGCTGCGACTCCGCGGCGATCGTGGCGAACACCAGCGAGCTCTTGCCCGAGCCGGAGACACCGGTGAACACCGTCAGCCGACGCTTCGGGATCTCGACGCTGACGTCCTTGAGGTTGTTCACGCGCGCGCCCAGCACGCGGACCAAATCGTGGCTGTCGGCAACGTGCAGCGCAGGCAACTGCGTGTCCGTCCTCGTGGCCGTGCTCATCGTGTCTCCATCTGTCGGGCGGGCCTTCGCGGTCTCCGTCGCCTGGCTCGATCGGACCAGCTTCGGGCAGGAGGGCTGGTTCTCGTTCGTCGGCGCGGTCGCGGCAACGGTCCCTGTCTACCTGATCCGCGGTGTCGGCCGGGCCGAACGGCGCAAGAACCGCTGAGCGCCGGAACGGGGGCGGCACCCATCGGTCGTGCAGCAGCTCGGGGTTGGCGAGGCCCAGTGCGCGGGTTCCTTCACGGTGCCGTTCACGGCCGCGAACGCCGCACGGCTCAGCGCTGCTCCTGGACGCGGATCAGGTTGCCCGCGGGATCGCGGACGGCGCAGTCGCGAACGCCGTACGGCTGCTCGGTCGGCTCTTGGACGACCTCGACGTCGCTGGCCTGCAGCTGCTCGAAGGTGCCGTCGAGGTCTTCGGTGGCCAGCAGGAGCATGGCGTAGGTGCCCTTGGCCATCATCTCGGCGATGGTGCGGCGCTCGTCGTCGGTCATACCGGGGGTAGCGGCCGGTGGGTACAGGACGATGGAGGTGCCGGGCTGCTGGGTGGGGCCGACCGTGATCCAGTGCATCCCGCCGTATGCGACGTCGTTGCGGACCTCGAAGCCGAGGGTGTCGCGGTAGAAGGCCAGGGAGGCGTCCGGGTCGTTGTGCGGGAGGAAGCTGGCGTTAATCGTGATGTCCATGGCGGTCACGCTAGGTGCGGCTCGGGGCCGGCGCTTCTCGATTCCTGACCGGTCTGGTCACCTGTTTCGCGACGCACGACGGCATCCCCGCAGTCTCGCGCACCGCGTGCCGGCGGTAGGCGCTGGGCGGCATGCCGACCAGTTCGGTGAAGCGAGTGCTGAAGGTGCCCAGCGACGAGCAGCCGACCGCGAAGCAGACCTCGGTGACGCTGAGGTCGCCACGCCGCAGCAGCGCCATCGCGCGTTCGATGCGCCGCGTCATCAGGTAGGCGTACGGCGACTCGCCGTAGGCGAGCCGGAACTCGCGGCTGAGGTGCCCGGCCGACATGTGCGCGCCACGGGCGAGCGCCTCGACGTCCAGCGGCTGCGCGTACTCCCGATCGATCCGGTCGCGGACGCGGCGCAGCCGTGCGAGATCGCCCAGGCGCTGCGCGGCGGCGGGTCTGCTGGTCACCTGCGCGATCGTGCCACACCACGAGGATCAACACGCTGACCGTTCACGGCGCACGCTGCCTGCGACCGTGCTCATGTTCTTTGACCTGCTCGACGTTCAAACCGAGCTTGGCCACTGGCGGTAACGGCTGCTGGTGCTCCGGACGCGCAGGTGGTTCAGCCGGTGCGGACGGTATCGGGGGCAACTCTGGCAGACTGGCCTAGACCCCAGCTCAGGGACCATCGCAGGAAGGATCGGCTTCGTGCAGGATCTTGGTTCTAGCGCAATTGACCTCGCGTTTCGGGGGCGGCGAGTAGTTCGAGACCGACCCTTGGTGATGGCGATCGTCAACCGCACGCCTGATTCGTTCTACGACCGGGGTGCGACGTTCGCAGAGGACGCAGCCAAGGAAGCTGTTGCCAGGGCCGCTGCGGAAGGTGCCGATGTGATCGATATCGGCGGCGTGACCGCGAGCCCCGGCGCGGAGGTCGATGCCGAAGAAGAGATCCGCCGGGTGCTGCCAACCGTTGAGTGGACTCGGGCGTCGTATCCAGACGTGCTGATCAGTGTTGATACCTGGCGACACGAGGTCGCTGATGCGGCCTGCCGTGCGGGCGCTGACATCATCAATGACGCCTGGGGTGCCGCAGACCCGAAGATCCTTGACGTGGCGGCAGCCTACGACGCCGGTTACGTGTGCACCCACGCCAACCGCGATCCTCGGGCGGAGCCGGTTCGTTCGGACTACGAGGACGTTGTTACCGCCGTTGTGGATGAGACGGTGCGACTGGCAGAGCTGGCCGAATCCAAAGGAGTGCCGCGCGGCGGCATTCTCGTCGACGGCACCGGATATGGGAAGAACACTTCCGACCACTTGGCCTTGGTGGCTCGCGTGCAAGAGATCGTGTCCACGGGGTGGCCGGTGCTGATGGCGCTGTCGAACAAGACGTTCGTTCGCGAAAGTCTTGATCTGGATGTGGCCGATCGGGATGAACTCCTCACGGGCACGTTGGCGGCAACGGCGCTCGCAGCCCGCGCCGGAGCTGCGATGTTTCGCGCACATCAGGTTCTTCCGACTCGACGTACGGTGGAGATGGTTGCGTGCATCAACGGCACGCGGACCCCTGCGCGGGCTCAAGAATGGATCTCGTGATGCAGCAGATCTGGCCAGAGCATGTTGCTCTCGACGATCAGCAGCTCGAACGCCTCTACACGTATCCCGACAAGCGCCGATGGCTTGCCGTCAACTACGTTTCCAGCGCCGATGGAGCCGTTGAAGTAGGTGGCCGCGCACGCCAACTCTCCAACCCGCCCGATCAGAAGGTGCTCAAGCTCGGTAGTGATCTCGCTGACATCCTGCTGGTAGGTGCGACGACTGCGATGGTCGAGGAGTTTCGTGGCGCGCACCCGGACGAATCCACGCTCGAACGGCGTCGGCGTCACGGGCTTCGCGACATTCTGCCGACCGCAGTGGTCACGACGGGGAGATCGCTACCCGCAGACGCTCCAGTGATCACCGAAGCAGCCACGCCGACCATCGTGATCACCTGTACTGCCGCACCAGTGAAGAAGCAGAAAACCTGGGAGGCGGCGGGCGCCGAGCTGCTGATCGTCGGCGAGGACACCGTTGATCTCGCCGCCGCGATCGAGGCACTGACCGACCGGGGGCTGAGGTGGATCGACTGCGAAGGTGGTCCGCATCTCTTCGGTGGACTACTCGCCGCTGGCGTCGTTGACGAGTTGCGGTTGACGATCTCCCCATTGTTGGTCAGCGGCATGCACGAGCGGATCGCTACTGGCATCGCGCTTGAACCCATTGACCTGGAGCTGGCGTCAGTTCTTGCCGAGGACGACGCCATGCTGATTCGTTACCTGGTGCGGAAACGTCTGAGAGACCTCTGAATCGACACGCACCCCAGGGCTAGGCCGCTGGTTCGGCCTGCACCGGGCAGCCACCGTTGACTGCCGTCAGTTCTCCGTGGTAAGTCCGCCGCACATTCCGGCCTTTCACGGCTGCTGCCGCAACTACTCGCGTTCCTGGTCGGCCGTTCCGGAAGCAGGCAGGGTAGGAGCGAGAACGCCCCAACGACGGAAGTCAAAATCGCTGGTCGGTGAGCAGGCCCGGAAGGGCACTCAACGCGGGAAGCCGACGAAAGGCGACCACCGCACCGCGGGGGTCTGCGGGGGCTCGGCCCCCGCAACCAACAAGCCGGGCAACGGCGAAGCCGCAGCTGCGGCGAGCAGCATTCACCGCCTCGTGGGGCGCCAGGGGATCGAACCCTGAACCCGCGGATTAAAGTCCGCTCAAGCTGTGCAACGTGCCGTAGCGCGATATAGCCAGAAGAACATCGATGCAGCTCAAAACTAAATTTGAGCTACATCGCTGTAGCGTCGTATAGCGCAGCGTGGGGCAGTCTGCCCCATATCTGCCCCACGCCGACGGCCACTATGGACGATCGGTTGCAACCTGGAACGTTGTGGCCCCCGCTACCGAAGGTTACAACTCTCCGTGATGGTCAGCTCCACCGCATCACATACCTTGCCGCCGCTGTCCGCTGCCTCTAAGGGTGTTAAAGCCCGGAACTACATATCCCCATACACCATCCCAACCTTCGACGTGCCCGGTTGCAGCCGACTCTGGTGCTACTGCGGTCCAACCAGACGGCCAAACGCTTCTCCCTTCTAGCCCCGTGTCCCACCGAAGCCTCGTCCCATGACCGACCCATTCCGCATCACTAAAATCCGATTGCAAAAAGGTAACGCATCTTCCAAAAATAGAATTTTGAAAATCGGCATTTCCTTTAAATTCGGAAAATGTGAATTCGGCGTCAAACTTAAACGTCGCCTTTTTGAAGGTGGATCTACCCGCAAAAACAACTCCATTAAATTCAGCTATGTCCTCAAAGAGTACTCCTCCGAAGTTGGAGTCTCCGCCAATTCGCGCATTGTTGAATATTGCAGAGTCGCCGAATTTTACCTTTTCAAATAGGGCGAGGCCATCAAAATTTGCATTCTCAAATAGGCAAACGCCGTCAAATAACACGTCGTCCATTCTCATTCCGCCACCAAACTCGGCAAACCTAAAGGCAGCCCCCTGGAAATGCGAACGGGAAAAGATAGTCGCCTCAACAAAATTTGCGAAATTAAATGCCGCAAATAGTTTAAAGTAGGATTTCATAAAGTTTACACCCTTTTCAAAACGTGCCGATTCGAAATCGGCCAAGAGTGCAAACTCCGCCGAATCGAACGATGCGTGTCCGGCAAAGCAAGTACCGTTAAATGACACCTCCCCAAGAACTTTCACACCTTCAAACGAAGCGTTCCCCTTAAACGTCGATTTGCCAAAGACGGCGTCGTTCACGAATACAGTGTGATCAAAGTTTGCCTTATCTTCAAACTCAGCGGAGCCAAATTTACAATTATTGACACGGCACCCCGACAAATCGAATTTGACCAACAAGGCGCCATCTAGGTCAATGTCAATGTCTTTCCAAAATTTACCACTTGCAGTCTGGTCACTATTTTCGCAGGCATCCGGCCGCAAGTGCTCCGCAAGAATCCGTTGAGCCGTCAATCGCACTTGAAGTTCTTGCCTAGCCTGCTTGGCCTCATCCTTCTTCGGCTCGTCAGATAGCGCCTGTTCGGTCCCCTGCTCAAACCCATCTCTTTCTGGTAGAGAGAAAGACATCCTTAGATAGGCGCAAAAAACATTGACAACGGTCTGGCGATGATCCTTGTGTTCCTGAGCAAGGTGTTCTAATTGATACAGTGCGTTGAGTCGTACAGCGGCCTTGTCATTGCCGAGCTGTTCGCCCGCCTTCGCTTGTAGCTCGCTAATCCTCCTTTCCTCGGCGTCAAACCGCGTATTCTCATTCGCTTTTCGTACGATCTCGTTAGCTTCTTCAGTCGCCCGCTGCCTCCGCGCATGCAACAACAACGCGGCAGCCCCACCGGTTCCGACACCGAGTGTGCCCGCAGTGCGGATGATGTCGAGGGCTTCGCGGGAGCCGGGTGGCGGGTAGATCCAGAACAGCAGAACACCGGAGCCTACGGTGACGAGCAGGATGATCGCGGCGGCGATCCAGATGGTGGGCCAACTCAGGATGTTGCGAGGACTGTTGGGTGAGCCTTCTGCCATGAGGGCAGATGGTGGCAGTGCCCAGTCGACAGCGTGAGGGTTTTGGGCTGATAGCTCTGAAAGAGGGGCCTCAGATGCTGACTCTGAGACCCCTCTGGTCTTTCGTTGACGGGTTTGAATGTCCCGGTGGGTCGCCGTCGCTCAAAAGAGCCGGGAGCATTCTAACCTAAGCGCTCGCGGCCGATGCTTCGGCCGGGGCTATCTTGAGTTGCACAGCGTGCAATCCGGGTCGTAGCCGTGATTGGGGTGCTCCAACGCTTTTGCTAGTTCTTCGTCTTCGTCGTCGTTGTTTCTAAGGGAACGTTTCGTAAGCTCGCCATGGCAGTGCTTCTCCTTTCACAGATCACTGCCTCCGCCCCGCTCGGGATGTGGGTCCCGAGCGGGGCTCCTCCTGGTCTGGTAAACGCCTGCCTCCTCGGAAACGTTGCCCGCCACGGCACCACCTTGCTCATCGCGCGTCAAGTGCGCCTGTTAGCACGCACGGCACCAGCCTCTGGTCGTCGTCATAGAGACCGGCAACCGGTGGGCAGATGACGTCTGGCGATCATGAGCAGGCCAACACATACTGAACACATGTTCGAAGATGGTCGAGTCGAGGTGCATCCGATGGTCGCGGAGATCTTCCGCGAGCCGCGACCGGTCCAGGTCGATCTGGACGCCCTTCTCATCGGCTCAGGCCGTGGGTTCATCGGCGCCAACGGCCTGCCGATGATCGTCCGCGCCCAGGGAATCCGTCTCCAAGCGGTCGACGGAGCACAACACGCGTGGCTAAGAACGAACCTTGGCCACTGGGTCGGCCTGGTCACCTTCACCGTCCCGAGCCAACTCGGCGACCTGCCGTGCCGGTCACTTCTGCCCGCAGCCGCATTTCGCC
The DNA here is from genome assembly GCF_052246905.1 of Saccharopolyspora antiqui. Lineage (NCBI taxonomy): Bacteria > Bacillati > Actinomycetota > Actinomycetes > Pseudonocardiales > Pseudonocardiaceae > Saccharopolyspora > Saccharopolyspora antiqui. Next base: position 236,038 of record NZ_JBQQBO010000006.1, on the reverse strand, counting down.
TCACCAAGCCAGACGATGGTTCGGAGAGCGGGCCATCGTCACCCGGCGCATCCTGAGCCCGTGGTCGAGCTGGTCACCGTCCCCGCGGTTCTTCCCGCAGGCCATGCCGCACTGGAGATCCACGAACACGGCGTGATCGTCGGCGATGTCGACTTCCGCGTCTGCGACGCCTGCCGCCTGGGCCTCGTTGAGCATGTTCGCGTCGACCGGCCACGTCGACGGCGAGGGCTCGCGACCCAGGCGATCAACAAGCTGCTGGCTGACTGGCCCGACCCCGAAACCTTTGGGAAGCCCGGTGAGTGCACGCACATACGCGAGGCCGACGAGCAGATGCCATGAGGTGGCCGCCGACCTTGTCTTTCCCCGGATAAAGCCCCGCGATCAAACATGTCGATCGGAACGCTAGACTTGGCTGCGGGCACAGCGCGGGCCTCTTCCGAGTCACCTGTTTTCCCACGCAACTGGTGGCGATGAGGACAACCATCCTTGATGGCAAGCGCCACTTAGCCGACCTCATACGGGGGTTGCGTGGGTTCCTGTGGAGGCGATGATGGGCGACAGTCCCAAGCGCAAGGTGAACACGGCTCGGAAGAATCTGGCACGGGCACTCCGGGAACAGTATGGCGGCCACAGGAACGCTACGCAGGCGCTTGACCGCAAGAGGATTGCCTTGCTCGCGTCTACCCGTGCACCGTCACGGCTCTGCAAAGCCGAAGCAGCGTTGATCGAGAAGCCCGATTTTGTCGAGAATGCAGCGGCAGACGCAGATTTCTTCAACAAAATCGTCCGTGCGCTCGAAGAGATTTCTCGTGCGCCTTCTCCGCTCGATAAAGCCCTCGCTTCCCGGCTCAAAGACACAGGAGCAAGGACTAAGGGCCTTGCGGTTGATGCCGAGATGACTCCATTCGTTGAAAAAATGTTTGACCACACGACGATTATTATCGAAGCCGTTGGCAGTTCTAGCCTACCGAGCACGTCTATTATCGACTATGGGCAGAACATTGTTGCCATCAGGTATAGCTAATCTTCGCCGGGCTTCCGGGGCAGGTCGGCTCGACCCGGTGGTTAGCGGGTCGCAGGCGGACGCCCAGGGAGCGGTCCTGGAACAGGGCGACCGTACCAGGTATCAGCACTGTCGTGTGGCGCGTTCGATCGAGGCACCCTGGGGTGAAGTGTGTCCACGCTCGTCGTCCTGATCACGGTCATGATCGGGTTGTTCAGTGCGCCCGTGTGCTTGTGGTTGATCCTGCGGTTCCTCAAGCACGTCTACGACCACGGCGGCCCGGATGATCTCCGGGTTGCCGCGTCAGCGCTACGGACGGCTCGGTCGCCACGAGCGCAGTTACCTGAAGACGCCGCGGCGAAAACAGAGTCAGTGGAGGAGCAGCGCGGCACCGCGGCATGAATCGAGTTGGCTTACACGGCTGTCTGGGTGGTTTCCGCTCGTCCGATCTAGTGATGGCGCTCCATGACGGCGGGTTTCTGTCGGGGTCAGGCTGAGCATCGGCAGACGTGGCCGATGACGTGGCGGCGGTGGCGGCGAAGATCCGCGCGGTGATGGCTGCCTTGCCGCCGTCGACGTTGCAACACGCTGGGGAGTGCGTCGACGAAGCGGGCACGGTGTTGTACCCGATGGCGCAGGAGACCCACGACCCCGAGCTGGCCGAAGCGATCACGGCGATGGGTGGGGTACGGGAGGAGATCGACCAGGCATGGCAGATCTGCCGACGGGTCCGCGAGATCTGCGAGCGCTACCTCAACGCCATCGGGGCAACCGCCGACGCTGGAGGTGCTCCAGGAAACCCAACACAACCCGCCCCACGGCACGCGATCGCTTCCGACGGGTCTCACTACCCGCAGGAAGCGGCGCCGGTTATCGATGTTCTGCCTCGCCGGGTACGCGAGAAGGAGGCAGCCGAAAAGACCGTGGGCTACGTTGATGGCTCGGTGACCAACAGGTTCACCTCGGGACGGGACCAGACATGGACACCCGCGATTCTCGCGCGAGCCCGGTCGGTCGGACTCGCACCTCGACTCGCGGCCTTCGTCAGCAGCCATGTCGAGATGAAGGTGGCAGCGATGATGCTGCAACGCGGTCAACGGCACAGCGAACTGGTGATCAACCACGTTCCCTGCGGTTCGCAGCCGAACCAACCCACCGGGTGCGACCAAGTGATTGAACGATTCCTCCCAGCGGGGTACACGTTGACTGTTCACGGCACCACCCAAACCGGTAGACCGTTTTCCAAGACCTACAAGGGGCAGGCATGACCAGCGTTCCGAGTGCGGACGTCCTCGACAACGGGGAAGTGCACCTGTCCGCCAGCACGGACGTTGACCAACTCGTGCGCGGCTTGTCCGAGCACGACCAGCGGCGCGAGAAACCCGAGTGCGGTGTTGCCTGGTTCTTCCAACACGAGCCCGGCGAAGACGCATCCGCGCTCGCGCTCGGTGTTCGCGGCGAGATCGGAGCGCTCATGTGGTTCGACGCCACCTCCGCCCTCATCCCCGCTGACGGCACGAACACCGAGTACGTGGACTACTTCACCGCAGGTGGCCACACCATGGTCATGACTCCCGGTGCGGAACTCCCGATCACCCGCGTTCTGGAAGCGCTACGCGAGTTCGCGCACACCCGGCAGCGACCGACCTGCATTGAATGGGCGCCTGAACCTGAGATCCACGGAGCCTGATGCGCATCGAGCCACCCTCGAATGCGTGGGTGCCACGTAGCGCGGTCGAGGCGGCACTCAGCGAGTTTTTGCGGACAATGCAGCGCCCAGCCGTGGTACTGACAGCCTGGCTCAGGCCCGGACATGCTGTAAGCCTGCCAGCCCGCAGCGCCGCACGCTGGCAGGCAGTTGGTCACAGCAGTTTCTGATATTGCCTTGCGCTTTCCAATCCGCTCTTAAGGAGGTACATCACAGCGCCGACTTTAAGTGGAGCTTCCCCGTAAGCCTGGCTTGCCTGGCTGACAAGTGGGTTTGTGCCGCCAGTTGTCCCGTTTTGAAACGAATTCACTCCTTCTTCAATCTTGACCTGTGCCTCCTCCAACAAACCGAGACCACGACGGATCTCCAGATTGGATGCCACGATCTGTGTTTGAACGTCATCTACCCCAGACATGACGCTACAGCCGACCCGCGTAGCCCTCGGCGTCGGACATGATCGCCTGGATCCTGCCCTGTGCGCCACTGAGGGTTTCCACCACTTCTCAAAGATGCGGTGCTGAGCAAAAAGATCGATTCCTCTCCCTGCGTGGCGATCAAGCTTCCGCCCATCCCGCCGTCCGACGAGTACTTTCTGACACAGGAGGAATACGTTCGGATCTACCAAGCTCTGCCCACCCGTCGAGACAAAATGCTCGTCGCGCTCCTGGTCAACACCGGAATCCGGTGGGGCGAGGCAGTCGGCGCGCATCGGCACCGGTTGGATGCCTCAGAACTTCGGCTCGACGTGCACGAGGTTTACGACGAGCGTGCCAAGGAGATCAAGCCGTACCCAAAAGGCCGGAAGAGGCAGCACGCTAAGAAACGGTCGGTACCGCTCTCGGACGGATTCGCCGAAGACCTCGCTGCATGGTTGGAAGATCGGCCCAATCCGAAGACGTGCCGAACCCCGCACAGGCAGGGCAGCCGGTGCCGATCCGGGTTGATCGTGCCGGGATACAAAGAGGCGGTCGTGGATTACCACAACTGGCGTCGCGAGGTCTGGGTTCCGGCGGTCACGGCCGCTGGATTGCCGACCGTGCGAATCCACGACCTTCGTCATACCTATGCGTCGTGGCTGATCCAGAGCGGCAAGGTGACGATCGAACAGTTGCAGATCTTGCTAGGTCATGCGCTGCTGAGCACTACACAGCGTTACGCCCATCTCGCTCGGAGCCAGTGGGAGTCGGTTCGATCCTCGCTCAGCGACTCGGCCGCCTGCGTGGAGCAGGGCAAATCAGAGAGGCAGGCTGCTCCATATCTGCTCCACGCCGACCCCCTCGCAGGGGGCACGAACGTCATCGATCTCGCGTCCCGCCGCAGGTCAGCGGGCTAAAGGTGATGGTGGGGCGCCAGGGGATCGAACCCTGAACCCGCGGATTAAAAGTCCGCTGCTCTGCCAGTTGAGCTAACGCCCCGCGCGAACAAGGTTACAAGGTGCGGTTGATCTCGTGCCGTGCTGGTGGCCGCTTCTCGGGCGGATGAACATCACAACTCGACCACGGCTCAACCTCCGACCGCGCGGCGCGTCTTTCACAGCGAGGGCACGAACGACTCGTGCGCACGACGGAGGGAATGACATGTTGCTCAACCGGACGCGGACCCTGGGCGCGATCGCCGCACTGCTCGGCGGGGCGCTGCTGCTCTCCGGATGCGGTCAGCGAGCGACCGACGCCGCCCCTTCGCCCGACCAGGACAGCTCTATCCAGGGCGACGGCGCGGCGTCCGAGATCTCCGCCGCCGGGGCGGCCGGGGCGAACGGCGTGCAGCCCGTCGAATCCAGTTGCTCGGCCAGCGATTTCGCGGTGGACCTAAACGTTCAGCCCGATCGTCCCGGTGTGCTGCTGATGGCCGTCACGAACAATTCGCGGCAGTCCTGCGCGCTCGACGGCTGGGTGGATCTGGTGGCCACCAACATGGCTGGCGAACCCCTCACCGATATTCCGACCGAGAAGGTCGAGATGCCCGGGGCGCCAGTGGAGATCAACCTCGACCCCGGCGAGGCCGCGTTCGCGGGTGTGCACCTCGAACTCGGCGACAAGGCCGACGCGGACACGTTCGTCGCCACCGGCTTCACCGCGACCCCGCCGGGTACCGCGGGGTCGACCAACGCCGACATCATCGGCATCGGCGACGGGCAGTACACCGAGTTCCCGATCAAGTCGATCCAGATCGGCACGTTGCAGCCCGCCGCCCAGGGCGTCACCTTCTGACCGCATAGCTCGTGAGCGCTCCCGTCCCAGCAACGTGGAACGCTCACGAGCTGGTTCCGCGACGAGCTTCGTGCTGCTGACGGCGACCCGGTCCATTGGTCGCGCCCAGCGCGAAGACCCCGATGACCGCGGCCGACAGCTCGGCCAGCGCCCACCCATGGATCCCGCCTTTCCGGCGACGCAGCCGCTTGGCCCACCGGCCTGCGGTCTCGCAGCGGATCGCGACTCGAAACTGCCCCGTTCGCACGACAGGACACCGTCGACCGGCAGCCATACGATCGGCAATCCGGGCATTCCGGGCCACCGACGAACGCCTGTACCGACGAACCGACGATTACGGGCAGAATCGACATCACTGCGTTCAGTGACGGAAAGGGAAAGGGCACCATGCTTCATCAGCGGACTCGACTGCTCGGCTCGATCTTCGGCTTGGCCACGGCTGGCGCGCTGCTCGCCGGTTGTGGCGGCGCACCGCAGCCCACGGCGCCGCCAGCCGAACAACCGAGTTCCCCCGGCCAAACGCAAGCCGCGTCGCCCAAGCAGACCTCCGGGACGTACGAGCCCTACCGGCCGGGCGCCACGGCGATCACCTACGACCCCGCGCAGGTTCCGCCCGGATCCAGTGCCAGCATCACTTCGGAGCGCACCGACGGGCGCACCAGGGTCACCGTCGAGGTCCGGGGTCTGCAGCCGAATCGGGAGTACGGCGCCCACGTGCACACCAAACCCTGCGGCCCGACCGGCGAAGACGCCGGACCGCACTTCCAGGAGCGAGCCGATCCGGTCAAGCCGTCGGTCGATCCGGCCTACGCCAATCCGCAGAACGAGGTTTGGCTGGACTTCCACACCGATGCCCAGGGCAACGGCACCGCCACCGCCGAAGGCAACTGGTCCTTCGACACCAGGCAGGACGCGAAGTCGTTCGTGGTCCACGCGACGCACACCCACACCGAGCCCGGCCAGGCAGGCACCGCCGGTGCCCGCCTCGCCTGCCTCGACGCGCAGTTCTGAGTGGTGGTAGCGGTGCTGGCGCTCGACGCACCAGCACCGCTGCCGGTCAGTCGCCACACGAGGGCTGGATTGTTAGCCCGAACGGATGAAAATTAGCTGGGCTAAATGACCTAAATATGCTTTCTTTCAAATCGCGCTGATATGGCCGCCCATTGGCAACTCCGCTGTCGAAAATTTACCGAGCCGAGTCGGCGATAATCGGACCAGAACAGGTTGGCGAACTCCCTGTCGATCCGGAAGAAGTAAGGACGACTGAGCAGTTCGGGGCGATTTGCGAATCCGCCGGGGTAGTTGTCGAGCACGTGCTCTTCGCGCGCGCAAGGCAGGTCACGGGTGATCCGGGTGCGGCCGTCGGGGACAATGGCCCTTGATGACCGTGCTCGATCTACCCAGAATGTCGGCCCGCCCGGCCGCACCCCCGCTGCAGGTCGGCCCCTTCCAGGTCAATCCGCCGGTGGTGCTCGCCCCGATGGCCGGAATCACCAACGTCGCGTTCCGCCGGTTGTGCCGCGAGTACAGCGCCCGTGGCGCTGGAGCGGGCGGCGGGCTGTTCGTCTGCGAGATGATCACCAGCCGCGCGCTGGTCGAACGGCACCCGAAGACGCTGGAGATGATCACCTTCGACCCGGACGAACACCCGCGCTCGATGCAGCTCTACGGCGTCGACCCGGTGACGATGGGCCGGGCGGTGCGGATGATCGTCGACGAGAACCTCGCCGACCACGTCGACATGAACTTCGGCTGCCCGGTGCCCAAGGTGACCCGCAAGGGTGGCGGCGCCGCGCTGCCCTTCAAACGGCGCCTGTTCGGCGAGATCGTCCAGGCTGCGGTTCGGGCCGCCGAACCGGCGGGCATCCCGGTGACGGTGAAGTTCCGCATCGGGATCGACGACGACCACACCACCTATCTGGACGCGGGCCGCATCGCGGCGGACAACGGCGCAGCGGCGGTCGCACTGCACGGCCGCACCGCGGCCCAGCGCTACTCGGGCACCGCCGACTGGTCGGCCATCGCCCGGTTGAAGGAACACGTTCGGACCATTCCGGTGCTGGGCAACGGCGACATCTTCAGCGCCGACGACGCACTCCGGATGATGGCCGACACGGGCTGCGACGGCGTGGTGGTCGGCCGCGGCTGCCTCGGCCGCCCGTGGCTGTTCGGCGATCTGCAAGCGGCCTTCGCCGGTGCCCCGATCCCGCCCGGCCCGCCGCTGGGCGAGGTCTGCCGGGTCCTCCGACGGCACGCCGAACTGCTCGCCGACCACATGGGCGAACAGAAGGGCGTACGCGACCTGCGCAAACACATGGCGCAGTACCTGCGCGGCTTCCCTGTCGGCTCCGAGTTGCGGCACCGGTTCGGGCTGGTGTCCAGTCTGGCCGAACTCGACGACCTGTTGGCCGAACTCGACCCGAACGTGCCATTCCCGATGGACGCCGAGGGTCCGCGCGGACGCCAGGGTTCGGCGGGCAAGGTCGTGCTGCCGGAGGGGTGGCTGGCAGATCCCGACGACGTCACCGTGCCTGCGGGCGCGGAGATCGAGCACAGCGGCGGCTGAGTGGTGACATGCCATATTCCGTTGCATTGGACGGTGATCATCGATGGATGACTGTCCTCATAGGCCTGTCCGCCGCACTTCTCGCCACGGGATGTGCCGCGCCAGCAACCGAATCCGAAGCTCTTCGACTGTCCAAGCAGTACTTCACCGACAACAACGCTGCGGCGGCCCAGAATCCGCAAGCCCAGCAGGCATTCTTCCGCCGCACCCAACATCCCGATTTCGCGGACCGGATCTGCGATCTCGGGGCCACCACGGTCGAACTCGACCCTGCACTGTCGACACTGCGACCGGATCCGGGGTTCGCCCCGGAAGGCATTCGGCCGCGCGGCGAGATCTGGGTCGTCGGCGTCGAGGTGACCACCCGAACGGCGGGCAGCGGAACCGGCCATCAGATCGGCTCGCAGCACCTGGTGCTGCTCGACGGTCGGATGTACGGGTTCGCTCCCTGCCCGCGCGGGTAACTGATTGCGCGATCAAGCGCTGGTAACGCGAACCGAGGGCGATAGCGATGGAGTTGCGATGCGGTGATAAGAAACACACACTGGTTTGCTCGTCCGTGCGGGTGGGTCCGATCCGTTTTGCTTCCGCATCCACCCCTCCGCCCGGTACACACTCTAGGCAGCTGAAGATTCGGGCGGCGCTCGTCAATTCAGACCAGGCCAGGGTCAGCCGGTTGAGCGAATTAGGGCGTCGGGCGAGTCAGACCAGCTCAAGCGATCCGTCCCACCCGACGACACCACGGACGGGAGGTGAGTGCGATGACCGGACTGCGTAAGGGTTTCGCCGGGCCGGAGCCGCTTCGCGACGACGACGCGGCCACCACCCGGCCTCCCGGCCAGCGCACCCGCCAGGACCTGGCCAACGGCACCGGGATGGCGGAACTGCACGAGTCGATCGCCAGTCTGCTCGCTTCGCGGGGCCAGTGGCGGCAGGCGTACCACCACCTGCGCTCGGCCCTGGACCTGATGTCCACTGCGGACACCCCACGAGTGCCGGAACAGCTGCGGCACGAGGTCAACCGGTTGCGCCGCGAGCACGCCGAAGCGCGCGAGCAGAGCCTTCGGGACAGCCTCACCGCCAGCTACAACCGCCGCTACCTCGACGAGCGGCTCTCCGACCTGCTCACCGAGCACGCCGGCACCGACGACGGCCTGGCCGTCGCACTGGTCGACCTGGACTGGTTCAAACAGGTCAACGACACCTACGGGCACCTGCTCGGCGACCGGGTGCTGCAACGGGTCGTCGACCTGCTGCAGGAGGCGCTGCCGACCGGCGCGTTCTGCGCGCGCTACGGCGGCGAGGAGTTCGTCCTCGTGCTGCCGAGCATCGAGCCCACCACCGCCGTGCGGGTGTGCGAAACGGCGCGGTCCCGCGTGGAGCGGTTCCCGTGGCCGCAGATGGCACCCGGGTTGCGGGTGACGATCAGCGTCGGGGTCGCGCACGAGCACACCACCGCCGATTCCACGCCGGTGTCGGCCGAACAGCAGTTGATCAGCGCCGATGCGCTGCTCTACGCCGCGAAGCAGGCCGGTCGCAACGCGGTCGCCTACCGGACGGGCACCGAAGTCCGGTTGGCCGGAATCGCGGCGGGGCGGCGCGCGGCGGTAGCAAGAAGAGTCGCCGGTTACTGATCGCGATCAACCAAGAGCACTCGGTGTATTCAAGTTTTGTTTATGCCGGTCAACCGGGTTAGCACAGTTGGTCGTATTGGACGAGACGACACGTGGGATCGTGCACTGATTGTGAAGAAATTGTCGCCCACTATCGTCAGTTCGGGCGATCGGCCGTACTATCTCGGAGGCGTCGACCGATACACGTCGGGGGGTATCGAGCGCGCTGCCATTGCTCGTAGACCGTTGGCTTTCGCAGGTGGGAGGGAAAACGCGTGCCGCAAGACCCCCGGCATGGCGAATTCGGGCACCGTCGCTCCCGCCCGGACGAAGAAGCCGCCGACCAAGGCGCCGCCGGATCGACCGGCCGACGCCGACGCGCGCTCAGCGAGGACGGCACCGGGGGAACCCGCGTCATCGACCTGCTCTCCAAGCACGGCAAGGCGCCCGGCAACGGCTCCAACCACCGACGCGCGGCCGAACCGGAACCGCCGGAACCGCCGCAATCGCTGCCGTCCGCACCGCCGCAGCCGCCCCAGGCGTCGAAACCACGCCGGGCCGCGCGGCCACCGCAAGCCACTCCACCCGGCCCGGCCGCCCGCCCCGAGCCCGCCGACCCGCGCGCCGGTTGGACCGCGCCCGAGAACGCACCGCGTCGCACCCGCCAGACTCCGCCGAAGCGCCCCGTCAGCCCCGGCACCCCGCCACCCGGCTGGAATCCGCCCGCTGCGGGCCCGCCCGCACCTCAGACGCCGAACCGCGACTCGCGGCCGGGACCCCGCCGCGCCGCGGCGGACGGCCCCGCGCGCCCGGTCGCCGACGGCCCGGGCCACGCTCGCCCGGGCCCGGCCGAGCGTGGCCCGGGCGGAACAGCGGCAGCCTTCGCCGGAGGTGCCGCCGCCCGCAACGGCGCTCCGATGGAACGGCCAGGGCGCAACGGGGCACCGATCGAGCCGCCCACTCGGGGCGGCGCGCCGCTGGAGCCGCCGATACGCGGCGGCGCTCCGGGTGAGCCGCCCCGCAACGGGGCACCGCTGGAGCCACCCGTCCGCAACGGCGCTCCGTTGGAGCCGCCTGCGCGCAACGGGGCTCCGATGGAGCCGCCCCCCCGAAATGTGGCTCCGGTCGAGCGACCGGTCGCCGAGTCGACCCGGATCACCCAGGCCCTGACCGGTGAAGCACCGGCCAAACCGCCGCGCCGCGCGCCGCGCCCGGCACCGGGCCGTCCGGCGCCCCCCGCCCTCGACGAGGACCTGGAAGCCACCACCCAGCATCCGGCCGTCCCAGCGGATTCCTCGAAGGCCGAGAAGACCTCTGTGGTGGCACGGCCGAAGCGGGGCGACAAGACCTCGGTGGTCAAGCCGGTGGCACCACCGGTCGGCGACGCCGAGGAGACCGCCATCGTCGCGGCCTCGGACCTGGCCGACGAGCACGAACTCGTAGCCGAAGACGAAATCCCGAACCGCAAGGCCGACATCAAGGAGATCGACGCCACGCTGGCCCGGTTCTCCGCGGTGCACGACGAGATCGCCGCCGAAGAGGAAGCTCGGCGCAAGAAGTACTCCTGGCTGATGGGCAAGCGCCGGGAGCCGGAGCTCGGCTCCGACATCCCCTTCGACTTCACCGAGGGTCGCGAGGGCCAGTCCCGGATGGAGTGGAAGAAGAAGCAGCGCAAGCGCCGCACGAACCTGATCGTGATGGCGGTGGCGATGGCCGCTTCGCTGACCGTGTTCCTGACCCTCGGCATCGCCTGGGGCGCCACCACCTTCTGGAGCCCGCCGTCGATCGCGGCGCTGGACCCGAACTCGGCGGCCATCAAGGACGTCGCCAAGCAGACCGGTGACCAGAACTTCCTGCTGGTCGGCTCGGACACCCGCGCGGGGGCCACCGCGGCCGACGGGGTGGGCTCCGAAAGTGACGAGCCCGGTGCCCGCTCGGACACCACGATCATCGCGCACATCCCGGCCGACCGGAGCCGGGTGATCCTGGTTTCGTTCCCGCGCGACCTGCAGGTCGACATACCCGCGTGCGAGCGCTGGGACTCCGTCACCGGCAAGTACACCGGCGAGCAGATCCCGGCGCGCCGGGACGTCAAGCTCAACGAGGCCTACTCGGTCGGTGGCCCGTTGTGCACGACCAAGGTCATCCAGCAGATCTCCGGCTTGCGGGTGGACAGCTTCCTGGGCATCGACTTCCAGGGCTTCAAGTCGATGGTGGACGCCGTGCAGGGCGTGGAGGTCTGCTCCGAGAAACCGATCATCGACACCATGCTGGGCACCGTGCTGCCCACGGCGGGCAAGCAGACGCTCAACGGCGAGCAGGCGCTGAGCTACGTGCGCGCCCGGCACGTCGTGGACGACGTGACCTCGGACTACGGCCGGATGCACCGCCAGCAGCTGTTCCTGTCCGCGCTGCTGCGCAAGGCGATGTCCAGCCAGGTGCTGCTCGACCCGGGCAAGCTCAGCAGCTTCGTCAAGGCCATCAGCGCCAACACCTTCGGGGAGAACATCGGCGTCGATCGCCTGATGGACCTCGGTCAGCAGCTGCAGGGGCTGGAAGCCAATCGCGTCACCTTCGTCACGGTGCCGACCACCGGCTACTCCAACGATGACGGCAACGAGGTGCTGCGGGACGAAGACACCAAGGCGCTGTTCCAGGCGATCATCGACGGCGCTCCGGTGACCTCGGACGCGAACACCCAGCAGCTGCCGAGCGGCGGCGGGACCAACGGGTTGCGGCAGCAGCCCACGGACCCGAACCAGCCGACCGTTCCCGGCGGTCTGGCCACCGTGAACGCGGGCACCGACATCTGCGGTTGACCTCGGATTCTGCGGTAGCCCGAACGGGTTCATCATGGTCCGTTCACCGCTGATTCACCACAGGTCACCTTGTCCGATTCCAGCTGGAAGTACCCTGAACAGCATGCGTGAGGTCTACCAGGAACAGCTCGGCAAGCTCGCCGACGAACTCGCTCTGATGTCGACCATGGTCGGCACCGCCATGGAGCGCGCCACCAAGGCACTCCTGGAGACCGATCTGAAACTCGCCGAGCAGGTCATCGAGGAAGACGTCCAGGTGGACGAGGCGCGGGCCCGCGCTGAGGAGCACGCCTTCGGGTTGCTGGCCCTGCAGGCGCCGGTGGCCGGTGACCTGCGCACGGTGATCTCCACCATCCATGCCGCCGAGTCCCTGGAGCGGATGGGCGACTTGGCGCTGCACGTGGCGAAGGCGGCGCGCCGCCGCCACCCCAACGCCGTGCTGCCGCCGGACGTGCAGCCGTACTTCGCCGAGATGGGCCGGGTCGCGGTAAAGCTGGCCGGGCGCGCCCACACGGTGATCCGCACGCAGGACGTGGAGTCCGCGCGCGGGCTGGAAGAGGACGACGACGAGATGGACGACCTCCACCGGCACCTGTTCACCGTGATGATGAGCCCGGAGTGGTCGCACGGGGTCGCTGCCGCGGTGGATGTGACGCTGCTGGGTCGGTTCTACGAGCGGTTCGCCGACCACGCCGTCTCGGTGGCCCGCCAGATCGTGTTCATCGTGACCGGAAAGATGCCGTCCAGCTGAGTCGTTTCAGCAGGTGGCAGCGGGTTCGACCAAAGAAGTATTAATACTCGGTCTCAGTACTCGCTGTTGTGATCATCGTATGCGATCCTCGTTCGGGTGAGAAGGTACCGGATCGCGTCCAGCGGGGTGTGCGGTGCGTAAGAGTCCTACCGTGCATCGCAGACGACTGGGCAGCGAGTTGCGCCGACTGCGCGAATCCGCCGGGCGCACGCACCGCGAAGTCGCGGCCCACCTGGACTGCTCCCAGGGCAAGATCAGTCAGATCGAACTAGGCAGGGTGCCGGTGCGCACCTCTGACGTGCGGCTGATGGCCGAGTTCTACGGCGCCACTCCCGATGAGCTCTCGTCGCTGGTGGACCTCGCGCAGGACTCCAAGCAGCGCGGCTGGTGGCAGCAGTTCCCGAGCACCGCGCAGCGTCCCGGCCTGCAGACCTACCTCGGGCTGGAGACCTCGGCCAAGGCGGTCAGCTGCTACGGCGCGGACCCGCTTCCGGAGCTGCTGCAGACCGCCGAGTACAGCCAGGCGCTGCTGAGCACCGATGCGCACGTGCACGGTCCTGACGAGCTGGCGGAGCGGCTGACCGTGATCTCCACCCGGCAGCAGCGGCTGCTCGGGGAGCATCCGCTGGAGCTGTGGGCGGTGCTCGACGAGTCGGCGCTGCGCCGCGCCGTCGGCGGGCCCGGGGTGATGCGCCAGCAGCTGGAACACCTGGTGCTGCTGGGATATCGCCGCAACGTCACCATCCAGGTGCTGCCGTTCCGGGTCGGCGGGCATCCGCTGATGAGCGACCGGATCGCGGTGTTCTCGTTCCCGGACGACGCCGACCCCCAGGTCGTGCACCTTGGTGACTCGGCGAACTCCCGGTTCCTGGACAAGACCGTGGACACCGCCGACTACCTCAAGGCCTTCGAGCAGGTCTGCGGGCTGGCGCTCAGCCCCAAGGATTCCAGCGCGTTCATCTCGGCCATCGCCGACGAAATCCCGCTGTGACACGTCTTTCCAGCTGCGAGTGGGGCGGGTCCGCAAGGCATCCAGGAAAAGGCGCCTAGCGAGAACCGGCGCTCCGGAGGGTGTCCATCGTGGGTTGGTCGGCGGGGAAGAACGACTCGATGGCCAGTTCGGCGACCGTGATGTCCAGCGGTGTGCCGAAGACCGCTGTCATGCTGAAGAACGCCAGCCGCTGGTCGCGGTGCCGAAAACGCAGTGGTACCACGACATCGCCCGCACCGGGCAGCTCGACTTCGGGTTCCGGCTGGTCGCACGGGTAGCCGCGCAGTTCGGCGAGCAGGTCGGTGAGCGCCGGATCGGCGGTTGCCGCGGCTTGGCGGCGCAGGCGGCCGAGGACGTGCGCGCGCCACTCGCCGAGGTTGAGGATGTTCGGCGCCATGCCCTCGGGGTGCAGGCTCAGCCGCAGCACGTTCACCGGCGGTGTGAGCAGATCCGGGGCTGCGCCTTCGAGGAACAGCTGGATGCTCGCATTGCCGTCGACCAGCTGCCAGGCCCGGTCGACGATCAGCGCCGGATAGGGCTCGTGCCCGGCCAGCACCTGGCGCAGCGCCGCCCGCACCGCGGTGAGCTCCGGCGCGTCCAGGCCGCTCGCCGGATAGGCCGGTGCGTAACCGCCCGCGAGCAGCAGCCCGTTGCGTTCCCGCAGCGGGACGTCGAGGTGTTCGCTGAGCCGCAGGATCATTTCCCTGGTGGGTTTGGACCGGCCGGTCTCCACGAAGCTGAGGTGCCGGGTGGAGATGTCGGCGTCCAGCGAGAGCTGGAGTTGGCTGAGCCTGCGCCGTTCCCGCCACTGCCTGAGCAACGCACCGACCGGGCGCGATTTCACCGTCGTCACACCACGACCCTAACCAGCCGGGCCATTACCTCTGGCGTAATCGACGCGATGACTTCCGGGCAGCAGGCTGGTGTGCACCGACGGCCGCTGTGGCCGCCCGACGAAGGGGAATCCCATGAGCTCCAACGAACTCCTGGACCGCTACATCGCCGCTTGGAACGAGCGGGACGCCATCAAGCGCCGCGCGGCGGTCGACGAACTCTGGACGGCTGAGGGCACCTACACCGACCCGCTGGCGGACGTCGAGGGGCGGGAGGCGATCGATTCCGTGATCGCGGCCGTGCAGGGCCAGTTCCCGGACTTCGTGTTCCGGGCCGGGGAGGTTTTCGACGCCCACCACAACATCGCCCGGTTCACCTGGGAACTCGGCCCGGCCGACGCCGAAGCGGTGGTGGTCGGCTTCGACGTCGCGGTCCTGGACGACAACGGCCGGATCCGCAACGTGCACGGCTTCCTGGACAAGGTCCCGACGATGTGAGCGGAATGGGTGAACGGCTGTCGCCGGGTAGGAGCGCGACTCACTCGGCATCTTCCGCTCACACCCGACTGGTCGTGGGTGCGGAAGCGGGCTCCAATCCGCTTCCGCGCTCACATCTCCTTGTTCAGCTGGGCCAGCAGATCCTTGCCACCACTCGCGGTTCGGCCGCGGTGCGGTGCAGCTGCGGCAGGACGTGGTCGTCCAACGTCCTCGGCCCGGCCCACACCGTGATCGTGCCGTCCGCGAGTTCGCCCGCGATGCGCAGCATGACCGGGCCCAGGGCGGCTACCAGCACCCCGGGCGGCTCGCCCCAGGGACGTCGATCCGCCCTCGGGCTTTCAGCGTCTCGCCGTCGAAGTCCACGGTTTCGCCGCGCAGCACGGGCCGCAGGGCCGTCAGGTATTCGCGCAGGTGGCGGGCTGGTTTGTCAAAGGAATAGCCGAACTGGTCCGTGATGATCGTCCGATGGCTCGTGCCGATGCCGAGGTCGAGCCGGTTGCCCGTGACGGCCTGCGTGGTCAGGGCTTGAGCGCCGAGCGCCAGCGGATGGCGCGGGTAGGTCGGCACGACCGCCGTACCGAGGCGGATGCCGGGGACCGCGCTGCCTGCCACCGCAAGCGATGTCAACGCATCGCCCGCGGTGTGCTGGCCCAACCAGAAACTCGCCAGACCGGCGTCGGCGGCGTTGCGCACCTCCGCCACGAGATCGGTGTGCGGGAGCCCGCGATCGTCAACGCTCAACCCGATCCGCATGTCAGCGCACCACATCCAGCACGGCCTTGCCCGCGACGCGCCGTTGCAGCAGCGCTTCGGCGGCCTCGTCGAGGCGGTTCCACGACCCGCGCCAGCCGACTTCCGGGGACAGCCGACCGGCCGCGACGAGATTGACCAAAGTGGACAGATCTTCGGCGGGCGCGGCCACGTCGCCCCAGGTGTTCATCGACTTCGACGGACCGACCGCGAACAGCGAATACGGTTCGAACACCGCCGCTTCGCCGGATGTCCAACCGATGTTCTGCACGCTTCCGCCCAACTTGACCAACCGCCACGCCTCGACCAGCAGCGGGCCGCCGACGTTGTCCAGCACCAGATCGACCGGCTGCACATCCGCCAACTCGGACACCACCTCGTGCGCGCCCAGTTCGGCCAGCCCATCCTGGCGGTTGGCCTGCGCGATGACGTGCGCACCGCCGAGCGCCGCGAGCTGCACGGCATACCGGCCGACCCCGCCGGAAGCGCCGGTGATCAGCACCCGCTTGCCGAGGATGGGTGCGGTTCGAAGGGTGCGCAGCGCGGTCATCGCCGCCATCGGCAACGCCGCCGCTTCGGCCAGGTCGACCGACTCCGGCACCTCCGCGACGGCGTCGGCGGGCACCGCCATGCGCTGCGCCCAAGCGCCCGCGCCGAAGGCGATCACCCGCGCACCGACCGGCGGGCTGCCGTCCGCTGCCTTGGCGATGACGCCCGCGGCGTCGTAGCCGTGCACGGTGCCCGCGGGAAGCCGACCGGCGAAGGCGATTTCGCCGTGGTTGAGCGAGATGTGCTGGACGTCGAGCAACACCTGCCCCGGTCCCGCAGCGGGCTCCGGGACCTCCCTGATGCGCAACTTCGCCGACGCGGCCGGGTCGACGACGAGTGCTCGCATTTCCCCTCCAAATTAACCGGACCACCAGTCCGTTTCTGTCACGGTAGCATAGGCGGACCGACAGTCCGGTTCATTCGAGGGGAGGAGATGTGCCGAGACAGGAGCGCGCCGACGCGGTCCGCAACCGCCAAGCCGTGCTGCGGGCGGCCGAACGGCTGCTGGTCGAGCGCGGCGGCGACCACGTGTCGGTCGACGCGGTCGCCGCCGAAGCCGGGGTCGGCAAGGGCACGGTGTTCCGCCGCTTCGGCAGCCGAGCGGGTCTGATCAGGGAGCTCCTGGAAGAACGCTCCCGGGCGCTGCGCGAAAGCGTCACCGACGGCCCACCGCCGCTGGGGCCGGGCGCACCCGCGCGCGAGCGGCTGCTGTCGTTCCTCGCCGAGCTGACGACCATCGGCGAGCAGAACGCGGCCCTGCTCTCAGCGCACGAAGCGGCCTGCGCGGACCACAAGCACGAAGACCCCAGCTACCGCTTCTGGGCCCAGCACATCGCGAACCTGATCACCGCGGAACGCCCGGACCTAGACGCGGACTTCCTCAGCCACGCCATCCTCGCGACCTTCGACGCAGACCTCATCCGCCACATGCGAACCCGAGGCCCAGGCACCTTCACCAAAGCCCTGCAATCCCTCGCCACCACACTGCTCACCTCCCCAGTAACCGAGTGAAGGGCACCTTCGACCGACTAAGCCGGTCAAAGGTGCCCTTCACTCACCACTTGATCAGGTGAAGCGTGAGGGGCACCCGTGACCCAGTTACTTGGTCACGGGTGCCCCTCACTCGGTGTCGGGATCAGCCGAAGCGGCCGGAGATGTAGTCCTCGGTGGCCTTCTGGGTCGGGTTGGAGAAGATCTTGCCGGTCTCGTCGATTTCGACGAGCTGGCCGGGCTCGCCGACCGCGCGCAGGTTGAAGAACGCCGTCTGGTCGCTCACCCGCGCCGCCTGCTGCATGTTGTGGGTGACGATGACGATCGTGTAGTCCTGCTTGAGCTGCGCGATGAGGTCCTCGATCGCCAGCGTGGAGATCGGGTCCAGCGCCGAGCACGGCTCGTCCATCAGCAGCACGTCCGGACGCACCGCGATCGCCCGCGCGATGCACAACCGCTGCTGCTGACCGCCGGAGAGCCCACCGCCCGGCTTGCCCAGCCGGTCCTTGACCTCTTCCCACAGGTTCGCCCCGCGCAGCGCCTGCTCGGCGACCTCGTCGAGGTGCTTCTTGTTCTTCTCGCCGGCCAGCTTCAGGCCCGCCACCACGTTGTCCCGGATCGACATCGTCGGGAACGGGTTCGGCCGCTGGAACACCATGCCGATGGTGCGGCGCACCTGCACCGGGTCGACGTCGCTGGCGTAGACGTCCTCGCCGTCCAGCAACACCTTGCCGTCAACGCGGGCACCCGGGATGACCTCGTGCATCCGGTTCAGCGAGCGAAGCACGGTCGACTTGCCACAACCGGACGGCCCGATGAAGGCGGTGACGCTGCGGGCGGGGACCTGCAGGGTCACATCCTGCACGGCGTGGAACTTGCCGTAGAACAGGTTCAGGTCCTTGACGTCGAGACGCTTGGCCATGTTTGAAGTCCCTACTTCGTCTTGATCGCGAAAAGCCTGGACAGCAGCGTCGCGACAAGGTTGATCAGCATGATGACGAGCACGAGGGTCAGCGCGGCGCCCCACATCCGGTAATCACCGGCCAGCGTGCCGGTGCGGCGCTCCATGTAGATGGTCAGCGGCAACGACGCCATCTCCCCATCGAAGAGGTTGAAGCTGATCGCGCTGGAGTAGCCCACCAGGATCAGCAGCGGCGCGGTTTCGCCCAGCACGCGGGCCAGGCCCAGCATCACACCAGTGAGGATGCCGGACAGAGCTGTCGGCAGCACGATCCGCACGATCGTCTTCCACTTGGGCACGCCGAGCGCGTAGGACGCCTCGCGCAGCTCGTCCGGCACGATCACCAGCATCGTCTCGGTCACCCGGACGACCACTGGCAGCATCAGCAGCAGGAGCGCGAACGCCACCGCGATGCCGCTGCGGTGGAAGCCGAAGGTGGTGATCCACAGCGCGTAGATGAACAGACCGGCCACGATTGACGGCAGACCGCTGAGGATGTCCACCATGAACGTGGCGACCTTGGCCAACCGCGACTGGCGCCCGTATTCGACCAGG
Organism: Saccharopolyspora antiqui; assembly: GCF_052246905.1. Classification (NCBI taxonomy): domain Bacteria; kingdom Bacillati; phylum Actinomycetota; class Actinomycetes; order Pseudonocardiales; family Pseudonocardiaceae; genus Saccharopolyspora; species Saccharopolyspora antiqui. Next base: position 217,241 of record NZ_JBQQBO010000006.1, on the reverse strand, counting down.
TAGATGCCCACCAGGACGCCGAGTGGCACCGCGAAGACCACGCACACCAGCCCTTGCAGCAGGGTGCCGACCAGCGCGTGGTAGATACCGCCGCCGAAGTCGTTGGGCAGCAGGCCGTTGAACGAGTGCGTCCACCAGTCAGCGCTGAGCACCGGCCGCAGGCCCCGCTCCAACAGCGTCCACAGCACCCACAGCAACGGGATCACCGCGACCACGAACGCGGCGGCGAACAACGTGGTGGCGACGTTGTTCTTGAGCTTGCGGGCGAGGCTGATGCTCTGGAACGCCGGTGGGGTGGCGAGCCGTTCCACGTCAGCGGTGTCGGTCCTCATGCTTTCTCCCCACCGCTGGTGCTCTCGATCCAACGGGCGATCGCGTTGACGGCGAAGGTGATGACGAACAGCACCAACCCTGCCGAGATGTATGCGCCGACCTGCAGATTGTTGTTGAACTCCGCTGCACCGAGCGCGATCTTGGACGCGAAGGTCGCACCGGCGTCGAAGATGCTGTAGTTGGGCGGAGCGGTGACGGCACTGAGGACGATGGTAAGCGCCATCGTTTCGCCCAGCGCCCGGCCAAGCCCGAGCATCGAGCCGCCGATGAAACCGTTGCGCCCGAAGGGCCAGACCGTGGCGCGCACGACCTCCCAGCGGGTGGCGCCGAGTGCCAGCGCACCCTCGATGTGCGTGCTGGGGGTGCGGGAAAAGACCTCGCGGGTGACACCGGTGATCGTTGGGATGATCATCACGGCGAGCACGATCCCGGCGGTGAACACGTCCGTCCCCGAACCCATCGGCCGCACGTTGCCTTCGGCGAACAGCGGGATCCAGCCGAGGCTCTGGTTCAACCACAACGCGATCGGCCGCAGCACGGGCGCCAGCACCAGGTAGCCCCAGAGGCCGTAGACCACCGAGGGGACCGCGGCGAGCAGGTCGACGACGTAGGCGAATGGGCGCGCGAGGCCGCGCGGCGCGTACTGGGTGAGGAACAGCGCGATCCCGCAGGACAGCGGCATCGCGATCACCAGGGCGACCACCGAGCTGGCCACCGTGATCCAGGCGAGGTCGAGGATGCCGAACGTCAGGTTGTTCGGATCCCGCGTGTCCCACTCCCGGCTGAACAGGAAGTTAACCTGGTCGACCCGCAGCGCCGGTACCGCGCGGATCAACAGGAAGATCCCGATCGCGGCGATGAGCGCCACCACGAAGGCACCGGAGGCGGTCGCGACCGAGGAGAACACCCGGTCGCCGAAGCGGAACGTCTTGCCCGCAGAAGTGTCTGGAGCGGAAATGGGAGCCTCCGGTCCGGAACTGGGCGCCGAAGCGCCCCGCGAGGCACCGGAGGTGCGGTTCGCGGGGCGCAGATCGGCTCTCGTCGAGTCGGTCACTGCTGTTTGCAGCCTCTCACTTCGTCCGTTCGACCCGTTGTTCGCCCTGGATGTGTGCGACTTGGGTTACTCACGAGATTGCGTTGACCGCGTCGAGGACCTTGGTCTTGAAGCCCTCCGGCAGCGGGACGTAACCGGCGCTCTCCAGCTCCTGCGCGTTGGCGTTGGCGGCCACCGTCAGGAACGCCTTGACGGCCTTCAGGGTGTCCGGGTCGTAGCCCTTGGAGCAGACGATCTCGTAGGTGTTGAGCACGACCGGGTAGACGCCCGGGGCCTTGTTGCCGTAGATCGAGTCGAGGTTGACCCGCAGGTCGTTGCCCTGGCCCTCGATCTGGGCGCCGTCGATGGCCTTGCCGATGTTGGCGGTGCTCAGCTCGACCGGACCGGCGCCGCTGTCGATCTTGGCGATGCCCAGGCCCAGGTTCTTGGCGAAGGACCACTCGACGTAGGTGAAGCCGCCCTCGGTGGCCTTCACCGACTGCGCGACCTGGTCGCTGCCCTCGCGGCCCTGACCGATCCCGGGTCCGCCCTGGAAGGTCTTGCCCTCGCCGGTCCATGCGCCGCTGGTGGCGGTGGTCAGGTACTTCTGGAAGTTCTCGGTGGTGCCGGACTCGTCAGAGCGGAAGAACGGCACGATGTCGATCGACGGCAGCTGGGCGTTGGGGTTCAGCGCCTTGATCGCCGGGTCGTCCCACTTCGTGATCTGGCCCTGGAAGATCTTGCCGATCACGTCGGGGGTGAGGGTCAGGTCGGTGACGCCGGGCAGGTTGTAGGAGATGGCGACCGGACCGAAGACCATCGGCAGGTTCCAGGCCGGGTTGCCCTGGCAGCGCTCGGCGGCCTTGGCGACCTCGCCCTTCTCCTCGTTCAGCGCCGAGTCGGAACCACCGAAGTCGATCTGGCCAGCGACGAACTGGGAGACACCCCGGCCGGAACCGGATCCGGTGTAGTTCACCTGCTGCCCCTGGCACTTGAGGCCGTAGTCGCGCTTGAACACGTCCATGGCGTTCTTCTGCGCCGACGAGCCCTCCGCGGAGAGGGTCTTGGTGCCGCATTCGACCTGCAGGCTGTCCAGGGCGGGGTTGCCACCACCGGCCGGGGCGTTCTGGTCCGAACCACAGCCTGCGAGCACGAGCGCGCCCGCAGCGAGGACGGCGAGCGCAGCAGTGTGCCGCTTGATCTTCACTTCGTTCCTCCAGTTAAGGAAACTCCGGCGTTGGGCGGCCGAACCGGCGCAGGCCCGTGCTTCTGCCGCTCAGTGGGGACGCTAAGGAGTCGGGGTAGACGCTCGCCGCCATCGAAGTGAACGGAAGGTGAACAAGGCACGCTAAGTAAGCAGACCCACATTCCAACGGGGGAATCAGTGCTTACCACTGACGTGGCTAGGTGACGCTGGGCAGTGCCCGATCAGCGCCCAAATTGCACGTCCGTATCCCATTTGTCGAACCCGAGACGCCGGTAGATCTTGATGGCGGGCGCGTTGTCCGCCTCCACGTAGAGCATCACCTGGCGGCATCCGACGTCCCGCAGATGCCGAAGTCCGGACACGGTGAGTGACCGACCCAAGCCGCCGCCCTGCGCGTCGGGATCGACGCCGACGACGTAGACCTCGCCCATGCCGTCGGGGTGCACCTTGGTCCAGTGGAAGCCGAGCAGTTCGTCACGGCTGTCCACGGCGAGGAAGAACCCGGCCGGGTCGAACCACTCCTCGCGCTCCTTGGCGCGCAGGTCCTGCTCGGTCATGCCGCCCTGCTCCGGGTGCCAGGCGAACGCCCGGTGGTTGACCCCGACCACCGCGGCCTCATCCCGGTTCACTCGGAAAGTGCGAATCCGGACACCTTCAGGTGTTTCGACGGTCGGCAGCTCGGGTTCGGCGAGTTCGCGGCCCATCCGCCAGAGCTCGCGGGGACGGCTGAACCCGAAGCGCTCGGCGAGCCGCACCGCGCCCGGGTGCTCGCCGTGCGACCAGATCCGCAGGCGGCCCAGGTCCGGCGCGGGCTCGGTGGACAGCTCGGCGCGGTCCAGCAGCGCCTCCACCAGCCGGGTGCCGGCTCCCTTGCGGCGGTGGTCCGGGTGCACCGCGAGCTCGGCGACCAGTTGGCCCGCGGTCTTCTCGTACTCGGTGTCCAGGTGCGCGTAGCCGATCAGCACGCTCCCGGCATCGCGCACCACGAAGTGCTCGGAGCGGACGTCGGCCTGCACCGGCTCGATCTGGTGGATGACGTCCCGGTGCGCCTTCAGGCGCAAGATCACATGTTCGCCGACCGGGGCCACCCCATCGGCCTTCTCCGCCTTGTCGAGCAGGCCCATGACCTCGGCCGCTTCACTGCTGTCGAGTCCGTTTCGCCAAGTCAGCTGCACGCCATCGACGTTACCCAGGATCCTTGCGGTTGACGCGGTCACGACGCTAGGAACAACACGTGACCCAACTCAGCCGTCGGCTGACGACCGCCGACGCGGTCGTCATCGGGCTCAGCTCCATGATCGGCGCCGGGTTGTTCAGCGCCTTCGCCCCAGCAGCCGCGGCAGCCGGATCGGGCCTGATCATCGGCCTGGTGCTGGCCGCGGTCATCGCGTTCTGCAACGCCAGCAGCTCCGCCGTGCTCGCCGCGCAGTACCCGGCGGCGGGCGGCACCTACGTCTACGGCCGCGAACGACTCGGCCCGTTCTGGGGCTACCTGGCGGGCTGGGGTTTCGTGATCGGCAAGACCGCCTCATGCGCGGCGATGGCCCTGACCGCCGCCCAATACCTCCTGCCCGCCCATGCCAAGCCCGCCGCCGCGGTGTTCGCCGCGGCGCTGGGCGCGGTCAACTACGTCGGCGTCACCCGCACCGCCAAGCTGGCTCGCATCCTGCTCGGGATAACGCTCGCGGCGCTCGTGTGCACCGTGGCGGCCATCTGGCTCGGTGGCGCCCCGGCCACCGAGCCGATACCAGCGCCGCCCGCGCCGTTCGGCGTCCTGGAGTCCGCCGGGCTGCTGTTCTTCGCGTTCGCGGGCTACGCGCGCATCGCGACGCTCGGTGAGGAGGTGCGCGATCCCGAGCGCACGATCCCCCGCGCGATCCCGATCGCGCTCGGCATCGTGGTGTGCCTCTACTTCGTGGTCGCCGCCTCACTGCTGGTGGCGCTCGGCCCCGCGAACCTCGCGACCTCGTCGGCTCCGCTGGCCGACGCGGTGCGGGCGAGTGGCTTGCCCCAGCTGGTGCCGGTCGCGGTGGTCGGTGCTGGGGTGGCTGCGCTGGGCGCATTGCTGGCGCTGCTCGCGGGTGTCGGCCGGACGACGCTGGCGATGGCCCGGGAACGGGACCTACCGGCCCCGCTGGCCGCAGTGCACCCGCGCTTCGCGACACCGCACCGGGCGGAGCTGGTGATCACCGTCGCGGCCGTCCTGCTGGTGCTGGTCACGGATCTGCGCGGGGCGATCGGCTTCTCGTCGTTCGGGGTGCTGGTGTACTACGCGATCGCCAACGCATCGGCGTTCACCTTGCCGCGCGCCCAGCGCTGGTTCCCCCGCGCGCTCCCGGTGTTCGGGTTGGCGGGCTGCGTGGTCCTCGCCTTCGCCCTGCCCTGGACGGCGGTGCTCAGCGGTCTGGTCTGCTTCGCCATCGGCGCCCTGATCTGGGCCTGGCGCCACCGCACAACGACCTAGCCGAGCGACGATCGGCCAGCGGCGCGGGGGACGATGGCCGTCACGATCCGGGCGGTCGGCTCCGGACACACCTCGAACAGCAGCTGATAGGCACCGGGATGCGTGAAGGGCACCGCCGACTGATCGGCGGTGCCCTTCACGGCAGGGTCAAGTGCGCGGTGATCGCCTCGCGGGCTTCCGCCTCGATCACCGCCTGCTGCGCCTCGGCCACCTCACCGACCAGCGGGGAGTTGGAGCGGTTCGGGCGGACGAACTTGTAGCCGACGTTGCGGACCGTGCCGATCATCGAGTCGTGCTCCGGGCCGAGCTTCGCGCGCAGCCGCCGCACGTGCACGTCCACCGTGCGGGTGCCGCCGAAGAAGTCGTAACCCCACACCTCCTGCAGCAGCTGCGCGCGGGTGAACACCCGGCCAGCGTGCTGGGCGAGGAACTTGAGCAGCTCGAACTCCTTGTAGGTGAGCTCCAGCGCCCGCCCCTTCAGCCGCGCGGTGTAGGTCGCCTCCTCGATCACCAGGTCCCCGACGCTCAGCGAACCGTCACCGGTGGCGCTGGTGTTGCTGCGGCGCGAGACCAGCAGCCGCAGCCGCGCGTCGATCTCGGCCGGACCGGTGGTCGGCAGCAGGATGTCGTCGACGCCCCATTCGGCGCTGATCGTGACCAGACCGCCTTCGTTCACCAGCGCGACCACCGGCACGTCACCCGCCGACAGCAGGCGGCACAGGTCGCGGGCACCGGCCAGATCGGTCCGGGCGTCGACGAGGATCACGTCGTGCGCACCGCCGGAGAGAATGGCGCCGGGATCGGCGGGCAGGGTGCGGACTCGATGCGGTAGCAGGGCCAGCGAGGGCAACACCGCTTCGCAGTCTGATTCGCTGGTAAGCAGCAGCAGCTCGGAGCTCATCTGGGGGGCCTCCGTCCCAAAGGCGAGAACAACCGACGACCGGCGGGAATGGTGACCATCCGCTCGACGAACGGATGGCTCGGCGTCGTTGCCTGTGGATGGCAAGGAGAATAACCGAAATGCGGTGGAAAAACCCAGGTCCAACCGGCGGCATCACATTTGTGAACAACAGGCGATCTTTTGTTACGGACATATGTCACAACAGCCCGGTCGCATTGTCCGCCGCGGACGGCACCGTGCTTCGCGGCCTGCTCTACCCGGGGCCTGGACTACCCGCCGAACTGGGTTTCGTGGTCGGGCACGGTTTCACCAACCACGTGCGCAAGCCATACGTGCGAAAGGTGTTGGAACGACTGTCCGACCACGCGCCGGTGCTAGCGGTCGATTTTCGCGGGCACGGCCGTTCCGGTGGGCGGACCACCGTCGGCCCGGCCGAGGCGCTGGACATCGCCGCCGCTGTCGAGCACCTGCGCGGCCTCGGCTGTAACCGGGTGGTTACGGTTGGTTTCTCGCTGGGCGGCTCCGTGGTGCTCCGCCATGCGGCCCTGTCCGCCGGGCCCGACGCGGTGATCTCGGTGAGCGCTCCGGCGCGCTGGTGGGTCCGCGACACACCAGCGATGCGCCGGGTGCACTGGCTGCTCGAACAGCCGCACGGCCGGTGGAGCGCCCGGCTGCTCGGTGTCCGCCTCGCCCCGCCGTGGCCCGACGTGCCGATCTCGCCGATCGAGCTGATCCCGCTCATCCAGGTGCCGCTGCTGATCGTGCACGGCGACCAGGACCACTACTTCCCGGCGGCCGACGCCATCGCGCTCAGCGAGGCGGGCGGCGGCGAGCTCTGGCTGGAGGAGGGCATGCGGCACGCGGAGAGCGCGACCAGCCCCGAATTGGTGGACCGCATCGCCCGGTGGGCAGCCGATACAGTGGGGCCACCCGATCGTGGTGGCCGCTAGCGCTCGGGCGGAGCAGCCGTCGGCCATCTGCCAGGCCCTGACAGAACGGACCGTTCGGTGAAGAAGCTGGTCATCGCACTCGTCATCATCATCGGTGTCCTCATCGGTGCCGACTTCGGCGCGGCCGCGATCGCCGAGTACCAGGTCTCCAAGCGGGTGGCGGCGCAGTTGCACCTCAGCGAGGACCCCGAGGTGCGGATCAACGGCTTCCCGTTCCTCACCCAGGTCATCGCCGGGAACTACCGCGACGTGCAACTGGTGGCCAACGCGGTGCAGGTCGGTCGGCTCAACGAGGTCGGCATCGAGGCCGACCTGCACGGCGCGCGGGTGTCCACCGCCAGCCTGCTGGCCGGTACCGCCGACCACCTGACCGTCGATCAGCTGATCGGCCGGGTGAAGCTGAAGGCCTCCGACGTCGCCCGGCTGATCGGCATACAGGACCTCACGATCAACCCGGCGGACAAGGACGCGCTGGCCGACGACGAAGGCAACATCAGCAGCGCGGACGAGCAGCTCGCGGCCGGTACCGACGACACCAAGGCCGTGGTGCAGCTCGACGGCACCGTGAACATCGCCGGTTCCGACAACAAGGTGCGCGTGATCGCGGTGCTGTCGCTGGTCAACGGAAAGATGGAGATCGACCCGCGGAAGCTGGACCTGAACAACAGCGCGCTGGGGCCGATCGAACTGCCGCCGCTGTTCGAGCAGTCGGTGCTCCAGCAGTTCAGCACCACCCTCGACCCCGGCATGCTGCCCTTCGAGATCACCCCGACCGCGGTGCGCGCGGAACGGGGCGCGCTGGTCATCGAGGGCACCGCGGACAACGTCACCATCAACTCCAGCGGGGTCAGCACGGGGTGAACGCGGGAACCTGGGCGCTGCTGATCGCCGTCGTCGTCGCCGTGGTCTTCGGCCTGGTGTGGCGCGCCAGGGAAGGCCGGGTGCGCACCAAACCCAGCGAGGAGATCTTGTTGGACCAGTTCCCCGAGGGCCTGCGGCAGCAGTTGGCCGACGCCCCGGACGAGGACGCGAAGGTGACGTTGCTGCAGCTGTCCACCACCTTCTGTGCACCGTGTCGGCACACCCGCATCCTGTTGGCCGACTTCGCGCAGCGCACCGACGGCGTCCGCCACGTGGAGGTCGACCTCACCGATCACCCGGAGTGGTCGACGCCACTGCGGGTGCACCGCACCCCGACCACGCTCGCGCTGGACGGCGCCGGGCGGGAGCTGTTCCGGGTCGGCGGCGTGCCGCGCCGCGACGAACTCGCCGCTACCCTGCGACCACACCTGTGACCACGCGGCCTTGCCTGCCGCACAAGGTCAAGCCGGGCGATTACGTCTCACCTAGTGAACGAGGTTCCCGCCGATCGGTCTAGCCGGTAGCCTGCGATCCGTGCATGTACTGCTGACCCGAAGGCGCGCGGTTGATCTTTGCCGCGTGGGCAGCAGCCTGTGTTGCGGGCACTGACCGGGCGGTAGTACGTCTGCACCTTGCGCGGTTTTGCCCCGGCAAGGGTGAGCGTCGAAAACCGCCTGACGGACTCGGCAGCCGAAGTCCACAGTCAGGAGGTCCCATTGTCTGCCGGAACACTCGACCCACGCGGCGTGCGCTTCACCGCCGGGATCACCAGCGTGATCCTGGCCCTCGGCTTGGTCACCACCAGCTGGCGGGTGCTGGCCGCCCAGATGGTGCTGTTCGGGTTGTGCGCGTTCATCGGAATGCAGCTCAACCCGTGGGGCTACCTCTACCGGCAGGCAGTGCAGCCGCGCCTGGCACCGGTCGACCCCGCCGATCGCGAAGACCCCGCACCGGTCCGGTTCTCCCAGGGCGTCGGTTTCACCTTCGCCCTGGTGGCCACCATCGGCTATGCCGCCGAGTGGACCACGCTCGGCATCGTCGCGAACGCGTTCGCCCTGGTGGCGGCGCTGCTCAACGCGGTGTTCGGGTATTGCCTCGGCTGCCAGATGTACCTGTTGCTCCGGCGCTTCGCCCCCGCCGGTGCGTCCACATCAGACACCCGCTGAACCATCGAAGATCAACGAAGGAGTCGCTCGATGAGCCGCGCAGAGGTCCTGGTTTCCACCGAGTGGGCCGAACAGAACCTGAACACCGCCGGGGTGGTGTTCGCCGAGGTGGACGAGGACACCACCGCTTACGACGGGGGTCACATCCCCGGGGCCATCAAGCTGGACTGGAAGAACGAGCTGCAGGACCACGTGCGCCGTGACTTCGTCAACCGCGAAGGCTTCGAGAAGTTGCTGTCCGCCAAGGGAATCCGCAACGACGACACGGTGATCCTCTACGGCGGCAACAACAACTGGTTCGCTGCCTACGCGTACTGGTACTTCAAGCTCTACGGGCACGGCGACGTCAAGCTGCTCGACGGCGGCCGCAAGAAGTGGGAGCTCGACGGTCGCGAGCTGACCAAGGAAGAGCCGAACAAGGCCGCCACCACCTACAAGGCCCAGGAGCCGGACACTTCGATCCGAGCGTTCCGGGACGAGGTCGTGGATGCGATCGGCAACAAGAACCTGGTCGACGTCCGCTCGCCCGACGAGTTCGCCGGCAAGCTGCTCGCCCCCGCGCACCTGCCGCAGGAGTCGGCGCAGCGCGCCGGGCACATCCCGTCGGCGATCAACGTGCCGTGGAGCAAGGCCGCGAACGAGGACGGCACCTTCCGGTCCGACGAGGAGCTCACCGAGATCTACGCCGAGGCCGGGCTCGACACCGCCAAGGACACCATCGCCTACTGCCGGATCGGGGAGCGCTCCTCGCACACCTGGTTCGTGCTGCGCGAACTGCTGGGCAACGACAACGTCAAGAACTACGACGGCTCCTGGACGGAGTACGGCTCGCTGGTCGGCGTGCCGATCGAGAACCCCGCCGAAGAAGCCAAGAACTGAAAAGCACTGTTCAAGTGCGGCTCGCGCAGCGGACCTCAGCCGCCACCTGAGGACCGCGGCAGGTCGCAGGCACGGCCCGAGCGGCCCGAGCCGCTTGGAAAATCGCACGAAGGAGCGTTGAGCATGAGTGGATGCGGAGCGCCGCAGCAGTCGGCCACGGCGGTCGCCGAGGACACCGACCAGGTCGTGGTGACGGGCAAGGTGCGGGCCGGGGACCAGCCGGTCGGCGGGGCTTTCGTCCGCCTGCTGGACGCCTCTGGCGAGTTCACCGCAGAGGTCGTCTCCTCGCCCGAGGGTGACTTCCGGTTCTACGCCGCACCAGGCACCTGGACCGTCCGCGCCCTGCACCGCGACGGCAAGGGCCAAGCAGACGTCACCACCAACGGCCCCGGCGTCCACGCGGTGGACATCACCGTCGCCTGACCCAGCGAATTTCCCTGAGTGAAGGGCACCTTCGACCGACTTACCCGGTCAAAGGTGCCCTTCACTCTTCACACTCCCGTGTGATCGTGCTCAGGCTGCGGTCTTGGCGCGGAGGAGGGCGAAGGCCCGTTCGTCGCGGTCTTGGGAGCGCGGGTCGGAGTCCTGCTGGCAGCCGACCGTGGTGAAGTCGACGACCTCCCAGCCGGTGCGGTCGAACAGCCGCCGCAGGCCGGTCTCGCTGAAGATCCAGAAGTTCGTCGCGTCGTTGTTGGCCTCCGCCGGATCCAGCAGGTAAGCCACCGGCTGCTGCTGGATCCGGGTGCCATCCGGCGCCACCTGCGCGATCCGGGTCGACACGAAGCACAGGTCGGCCCGCTGGGCCAACCGCTCCAGCACGAAGAACGGGTTCTTCAGGTGGTAGAGCAGCCCCAGGAAGAACACCGCGCCGTAGTGCTCGGCGGGCAGCCGGAACTGCGCGTCCAAGTCGATCTCGTGCACCTCGATGCCGGAATCCAACTCCTCGACCAGCCGACGCGCGCCGCGCAACCCGTTGAAGTTCGTCGGCGCGTTGTCGATCAGATCGACCTGGCAGCCGAGCTCGGCCTCCAGGAAGAACCCGAAGTCACCGTCGGCGGCGCCGATGTCCGCCACGCGGGTACCGGCCAGCGTCCCGAAGACCTCCCGCCGCGGCCCGGTCAGCAGCGCGTCCAGGTGGAAGATGTTGGCCATCGTGTCGTACGGGTACCAGCCGAAGTCGCTGGGCGCGATCTTGTCCTTGCGCGCCAGCAGATCCTCGCGGAAGGCCAGCGCCCGCTCGCGCAACGTCTCGAAGTCCATGTGATCCCCGTCCCGGCTGTCGGTCTTGGCGCGGCACCCGTCGCAGATCATGCCCGACGCCACAGTCCACCGGGGCGTCGCGGTGGTTATCCTTTGCGGGTGGAACTCATCGACTTCCTGCACTACGGTCTCGTCACGCTCGTCGGGCTCGCCGCGGTCGCGACCATCTGGTTCGCCTGCTACGTGGTGTACCGCCTGTTCAGCGACTGATCTCCCGGCACCGGTAACCTCGATCCGATGACTGCAACGCCGAACGCACCACAGCCCGGTAGCGGCGATGCCGCGGTCGCCGCGGCGGCGGAGCGCGCCAAGCTGACCCGGCACCGCAATCTGCCGGAGTTCGACGACCTGCCCGGTACCGGCGACACCGCCAACCTGCGCATGGGCCCGTCGCTGAACGACGCCTGCCTCGCGCTGCTCCCGCTGGTCGGCGTGTGGCGCGGCGAGGGCGAGGCGTCGCACCCGGCGCTCGACGAGGCCTACCGCTTCGTCCAGCAGGTGACCATCGCGCACGACGGCCGCCCGTTCCTGACCTACACCAGCCGCGCGTGGCGGCTCGACGGCGAGGGCGGCGAGGTCGTCGCACCCGCGTTCCGCGAGGTCGGCTTCTGGCGCCCGCAGCCGGACGACACGATCGAACTGCTGATCGTGCACGAGACCGGCGTCGCGGAGATGTTCTTCGGTGCGCCGCGCAACCAGACCAGCTGGGAGTTCGGCACCGACGCGGTGCTGCGCACCCCGACCAGCGATGACGTGACCGCGGCCAGCCGGTTGTACGGCGTCGTGGCGGGCTCGCTCGCCTACGTCGAGGAGCGCGCGACCTCGGAACACGAGCTGCAGCCCCGTCTTTCCGCGAAGCTCGACCGCGTCGTCGGCTGACGTCCTCCGCTCGACGCCGATCCGGTTGTCATCGTCAACGGCTCCCGGTTCGAGGCCTACGACGAAGCGGCCTTCGCCGCGCACGCGGCCGGATTCCGGATGGCGGCCGACGAGACGCTGGCGGGTCTGCTCGACGAGTACGCGAAGGTGTCCGCGCGCACCGACGAGATCATCCGCGAGTCCCTGGACGGCCAGAAGACGATGGGCTGACGACGTGTCCCGGGGAGCCGCGCCCCGGGACACGCACGGCGCCAGCGGTCAGTAGTTCGACTCGTAGAGCCGGTTGATCTCGGCGTGCAGGTCGGCGTCCGCCTTGATCTCGGTCCTGTCGATGGAACGCACCTGGGTGACCAGTCGCACGCTGGAGGCCAGCCACACCCCGTCGCTGTCGAACAGCGCCGAAACCGGGAACTTCTCGATCTCGGTCTGCCAGCCCGCCTTCTCCGCGGCCCGGAACAGCGCGCCCTGCGTGGTGCCCTCCAGGATGCCCGCGCTCGGCGGCGTGGTCAGCAAGGTGCGGCCCTGGGCGATCACGACCGTCGAGGTCGGGCCCTCCAGCACCGAACCGTCGGTCGCGGTGAAGATCACCTCGTCCGCGCCGCGCGCCTCGGCCTCCCGCATCGCGGCCATGTTCACCGCGTACGACAGGGTCTTGGCGGACAGCAGCAACCAGGGGGCGCGCTCCTTCAGGTCCGGTGCGTAGCCGCGCTCCAACGTCACGGCCGCGACGCCTTCGCTGCGCTTGCGCAGGGTGTCGGCGCCGATCTGCATGCCCATCGCGAAGCCGTTGGGCGTGCCGTCGCCGCCGTCGATGCCGCGGGTGCACACCAGCTTCAGCGCCATCTGCGGGTCGGTGTCCCACGGCCAGTTGTCGATGACCGCCTGGGTGGCCCGCTCCCACGCGGCGCGCTCGGGCAGCCGCAGCTGCATCAGCCCGGCGGAGCGCTCCAGTCGGTCGAGGTGCGGTCCGAGTTCCCGCGGCTGCCGGTCGGCGACCAAGATCGTCTCGAAGATGCCGTCACCGCGCATCACCCCGAGGTCGTCGGCGCGGAACAGCGGTGTCTGCGGATCAACGATCGTCCCATCCAAAAGTGCCAGTACGCGCATGCCGGAAGCCTAGAACCTCGCGGGCTGCGACCGGCGGCGGCCCGCGCGCGCAACCGGCGAGTTCCGTCCCGGCGTTACGATCGGAGTGCCGACCTCACAACGCGTCGAGCACAGGAGCGGGCATTGAGCGAGCAGGGATCGCTGCGCAGCACCTTGCACCAACGCGGCATGCGGATGACGCCGCAACGCCAGCTGGTGCTGGACGCGGTGCGCGAGCTGGGGCATGCGACACCGGAGCAGGTCTGCCGCCGGGTGCAGGGCACCGCCTCTACGGTGAACATCACAACGATCTACCGCGCCCTCGACCTGCTCGAAGAACTCGGGTTGGTGCGGCACACGCATCTGGGGCACGGGGCGCCGACCTACTCGGCCGAGGCGCACGAGCACGTCCACCTGGCCTGCCACCGCTGCGGGACCATCGACGAGGTGCCGACCGAGCTGCTGGACGATCTGACCCGGCAGCTGCTCGCGCAGCACGGGTTCGCCCTGGACCCCACCCACCTGGCCCTGTCCGGCCTGTGCCGGAACTGCCGCGACGCCGCCCCGGAGGACTGATGGGCCACACTTTTCCTACTGGCTCATCGAGGCCGACCGGGTGCGGGTGTCCCGCAGAGCACCGAGGACTGATGGGCCACCACACCTCCCCACCGGCTCATCGAGGCCGACCGGGCGCGGGTGTCCCGCAAAATACCGAGGAGCGCTGATGAGTTCACCCCTGTTGGACCTGCCGGGTGCGGTACCCGCACCGGGGGATGCGGTGGACGTCGGCGTGCCATGGCACTTCGGTGACCCCTTCGCCGAACAGCGCTCGGCGACCCGGTCGGCGGTGCTGGTGGACCGCTCGCACCGGGAGGTCATCGGGGTGCCCGGCGAGGAGCGGTTGAGCTGGCTGCACCTGGTGCTGTCCCAGCACCTCACCGAGCTGCCGGACGGGCAGGGCACCGAGGCGCTGGTGCTGGACAGCCACGGCCACGTCGACTGCCACCTGCTGGTGGCCCACCACGAGGGCGTGGTCTACCTGGACACCGACGCGGGTGCGCAGGCCACCAGCGCTTTACCGACGATCGGGGTGGACGGCAAGCAGTCGCTGCCCGACTACCTCGACGCCATGCGGTTCTGGTCCAAAGTGGAGCCTCGGGATGCCACCGCCGAGTTCGCGGTGCTGACCGCCATCGGCCCGGACGCGGGCGGCATCCTCGGCCAGTTCGCGCCGGTGCCGGCCAAGCCGTACGAGGTGCGCGCCCTGCCCGGCGGTGGCTTCAGCCGCAGCGTGCCGTTCCGGGCGCTGCCCACCATCGATCTGGTGGTGCCGCGGGAATCTCTGGTGGAGTGGTGGACGAGGCTGACCGATGCGGGCATCCGGCCGTCCGGCACGCTCGCCTTCGAGGCGCTGCGCGTGGAGGCGCTGCGGCCGCGGGTCGGGTTGGACACCGACGAGCGCGCGATCCCGCACGAACTCGGCTGGGTGCACGTCGCCGCGCACGTGGCGAAGGGCTGCTACCGGGGTCAGGAAACCGTGGCCAAGGTGCACAACGTGGGCAAGCCGCCGCGACGCATGGTGCTGCTGCACCTGGACGGCTCGGTGGAGATCCAGCCGGAGACCGGCGATCCGGTGTGGCACGGCGACCGCAAGGTCGGCCGGGTGGGCAGCGTGGTGCAGCACCACGAGCTCGGGCCGGTGGCGTTGGCGCTGCTCAAGCGGTCGACCCCGGTGGACGCCGAGCTGATCGCCGGCGATCCGGAGCAGGACCGTGCGGTGGCGGCGGCGGTGGATCCCGACTCGGTGCCACCGGACACCGGTGAGCCGCCGGGGCGCGTCGCGGCCCAGGGGCTGCGCGGCCGGTAGCCGCGATGTTTGACGAGGCGGGTATCCCTGGAGATGTGCAGGCCAACCGCCTCGTGGCACTCCCACCCGGCCACTGGCCGTTGCACCCTGCACCGCTGATGCTGGGAAATTGCTCGGTTTCGCACGAATGTTGAAACAACATCACCCGAAGTGTTGGCGAGCTCTACTGAATTGCCGGAGGATGGCCACGTGATCGAAGTCCGCCCGGGTGGACGGCGCCGCATCGACAGGGTCCTGTCCCCGGACTACACCAGTGGCATGGAGCACCGCACGCTCGGCGAAGTGCGAGCGTTGCGGGACGAGGCGGCACAGGAGGAAACGGATCTCTCCTACCTGCGCCGGGTGTTGCACGCGCGGATCGACATCGTGCGCGCCGAGCAGCGGCGACGTCGGGAAGGCGGGGCGGCCTCCGTCGTCGAGCAGTTGGTGAACATCCTGGCGGACAATGCCGTCGGACCGGCGGCCGGTTCTGGTCGGTACCAGACGACCGAGCCGTCGCGGGCCGAGGCGCACCGCAGGCACGTCGAGGCGCTGGTCTCCGACGTCGACCTCTCGGACGTCATGTCGCTGTCCGAGACCAAGCTCGACCGGGCCCTGCTCGCCTACACCGGGGAAGAGGACTCGGTGTCGCAGCGCCGCCGGGAGGTCCAGGACGTGGTTGACCGGCTGAACGCGGAGATCGCCCGCCGGTACCGCGAGGGCGCCGCGTCGGTGGACGATCTGCTCGCGGAGGAACGGGATCGGCGGTGACCGACCCGGTCCCGCTCGTCGAACTGGTCCGAAGTGGACTCCGGGAATGCCTGCACCACGGCTCGGTCGTGGTGCTCGACGCGGATGGTTCGGTGCGGTGCGCCATCGGTGAGGTGGACGCGCCGATGTTTCCGCGCTCCTCGCTCAAACCCGCGCAGGCCGCCGGAATGCTGCGGGCCGGGCTGGAACTGCCGCCGCCGGATCTCGCGCTCGCCGCGGCTTCGCACAGCGGCGAGCCGGAGCACGTGCGGCGGGTCAGGGCGATCCTGTCGCGGCACGGGCTGACCGAGGCGGCGTTGCAGTGCCCGCCGGACTGGCCGCTGAACCAGCAGGCCCGCGCCGCCCGCGCCGACAAGCAGCGCAGCACCATGAACTGCTCGGGCAAGCACGCCGCGATGCTCGCCACCTGCGCGCTGCGGGGCTGGTCCACTGAGGACTACCTCGATCCGAAGCACCCGCTGCAGATCGTGATATCCGACACAGTTGTGGAGTTGGCCGGGGAGCCGATCGCGACAACCGGGGTGGACGGCTGCGGCGCCCCGGTGTTCGCCGTCTCGCTGACCGGCCTGGCCCGGCTGTTCCGGCAGCTGGCGATCGGTGAGCGCCAGGTCGCCGACGCCATGCGCGCGCACCCGTGGCTGGTCGCCGGTACCGACCGAGAGGACACCAGGTTGATGCGCGGCGTGCCGGGTCTGGTGTCGAAGGGCGGCGCCGAGGGCGTCATCGCGGTCGCACTGCCCGACGGGCGTGCCGTGGCGGTGAAGATCGCCGACGGCGCGAATCGGGCCCGCCTCCCGGTGGCAGCGGGCGCGCTGCGCTCGCTCGGCGTGCGCAGCGCGGAACTCGACGCGCTCGCCGAGGAGCCGCTGCTAGGCGGCGGCAAACCAGTCGGCGCGCTACGTCTACTACCCGACGTCTTCGCCTGATCCCACCCCGATCGCAACCGCACTGGCGCGACCGCACTTCGCGCACCACAGGGTGGCAGGACGAGGTGAGGGGCACCCGTGACCCAGTTACTTGGTCACGGGTGCCCATCACCCCTCACCTGAACGGGGTCGTGAGTGCGTAACCCGGGGAGCCGGAGACCGCTTGTCTTATTTGCTTTCCAACAGCAACTTCTCCGGAGTACGCTCACATATTGGTACCGATATTCCATATGTTGAGACGGATGACATGAGTGCACAGCCGGACACCTACACCCATGGACACCACGAGAGCGTGCTGCGATCGCACCGCTGGCGGACCGCCGAGAACTCCGCCGCGTACCTGATCCCGCATCTGCGGCCCGGCACCGGCGTGCTCGACATCGGCTGCGGGCCGGGCACCATCACGCTGGACTTCGCCGCCCTGGTCGGCCCTGGCGCGGTGCTGGGTGTGGACAACGTCGAAGATCCGCTGGAGATCGCCCGCGGCGGAGCCGCCGAACGCGGCCTGGACAACGTCACCTTCGCCAACGCCGATGTCTACGGCCTGCCCTACGCCGACGACTCCTTCGACGTCGTGCACGCCCACCAAGTGCTGCAACACCTGAACGACCCGGTGGCCGCACTGCGCGAGATGCGGCGGGTGTGCAAGCCGGAGGGCATCGTGGCGGCCCGCGACGCGGACTACGGCGGCATGCGCTGGTCGCCGGACAACCCCGTCCTGGACCGCTGGCTGGCGCTGTACCGCGACGTGGCCCACCACAACCGGGCCTTCCCCGACGGCGGCCGTTACCTCAAGACCTGGGCCCGCGAGGCGGGGTTCAGCGAGATCACCTGCACGGCATCGGCGTGGTGCTTCGCCACCCCGGAGGAGCGCACCTGGTGGGGCAACCTGTGGGCGGACCGCATCCGCCAGTCATCCTTCGCCGAGCAAGCCATGAGCCATGGCCTGACCACCCGTGACGAGCTGGAAGAACTCGCCGCCGCCTGGCACGCCTGGGTCGACTCCGAAGACGGCTGGTTCGCCGTCCTCAACGGTGAGATCCGCTGCCGCCCGTAGTGGGCCGCCGCGGGTTCTTCTGGCGCGGCGTCCGATGATCCACCGCCCGCACCGCCACGCGATTCGAGCCTGGTCAGTTGTGGCGTTCGCGGGCGGCGAATTCCGACCAGAAGTCGCGCAGCGCTTCGTAGCGGGTGGCGACTTCTTCGGCGTCGTCGGCTTCCATCGCATCGACGATGGCGTGCACGTCCTCCGCCGAGGTGTCGGCGTCCAGGTCGGCCGTCGTCATCAGCTGCACCAGGCCGCCGTAGTCCAACTCCACCGCGGAATGCGGGTGGAAGCGCTCCAGCCAGCGACCGGTCTCCCGCAGGATCCGCGTCGGCCCTTCCTCACCGATGGACTTCCGCCCGATGGCGTGCGCCCGAGCGACCCGCCGCCGCGCGTCGGCCATCGCCACCCGCCAGCACACCCGGCGCCGACCCGGCTCGGTGAACACGCACCGCTCAACGGGATCCACCAGCACGAACCAGGGCAGCGGCACGGTCCAGGTGGACGACAGCACGTGCACGGCGCCGCCCGCCAGCTCGCTGACCACCGCGCTCGCCCGCACCCTGGCCTTCTCCACCGGCACCGACAGCGCCTCGGACCGCAGCGGGATCTCCGCCTCCCCCAGGAATCCGACCAGCGCCGCGGCTGCCCGGCCGCGCAGGTCCAACGGGCACACCAGCGGCCCCGGTCCGACGGTGGCCGCCGGGGCGCTGGGCACTTCCGCGGGATCGATCACCAACACGTCGCCGACGCCTTGGACCGCGCCGTCGGCGGTTTCGCCGGGCAGCAGCCGGGGTGGCGCGGCGAGTTGGCTGCGCAACCAAACGTCCTGTTCCCGCAGCCCGGCGTCGAACTGGTCGACCGCCCCGCGCTCAACGGCTGCCGCCAGTTGCTCGCGCAGGGGGGAGTCGAAGGACGACAAGGGCTCGTACACCCTCAGATAGGCGACGAACGGCTCTGGCACAGCGTGCATGTTGCCATGCGGCCCGCGAACTGCTGCGGCTGGCTCGCTGCGGCCCACCGAGAAACGGCAGCGCGCGGGGTGATCGGGGCCGCGAGTGCGACGTCACCCAAGACACGTCCACTCAGTCCTGGCACCACGTCGCGTTGAACCGCCTCGACACGGTACGGTAGTTACAGGAAAAGTTGTCGAGATCATGCGGGGCCGACATTCCCCTGTCCGCCCCGCAACCCTGTGCGAGGGGGTCGAGCCATGGGGCGCGGCCGGGCTAAGGCCAAGCAGACGAAGGTGGCCCGCGAGCTTAAATACAGTTCCCCCGCCATGGACATCGAGGCGTTGCAGCGCGAGCTGTCCGTCTCGGAGTCCGGCGAGTGGTCCAGCGAGGACCGCGATGACTCGCGCGACGACGGGTACGACGACTACGACTACGACCGACGTTGAAGCACATCACCACCGAGGGCGGCGGATGAACGCTGTTCGCTCGATGGCGAGGTGCGTCGCAGTCGTCGTCTGACCCGATGTGCATGAGCGGGTGGGGTTGACGGTTCGCAAGTCCCACATAGGAGGAGCACCGTGAGTGGCGTTGCCGGAGCCTCCGGCGACGCCACTCACGTCTGTGCATTACCAGTGGACAACGCCCGTCCAGTGCGCGTTTTCGCATAGCGGTGCGGGTACGAAAGAGCTGGCGCGCGCGGGCCGCCTCTCGGCGGGTGGCGCTGCAGGGCTCCGGCCGAACGGTATTCCCTGCAGGCGGTATTTGGAGCCCGGGGGCACGCGCGCACGCCAGCTATCTGTTCAACGGCCGGGCACCCCGCAGGATTCCCGGCCGCGATCAGAGATTTCGCGCTGCGGCTGAGATTCGACCACCCGCACAGCGAAGCCGTTCAGGCGATTGCTCTTTGATCTTGTTCTTTGAAGCGGCGCAGCCGCTTAACCCACCCTCGCCACTGGCATCACCGCGGGTTCTCAAAGGTTTTCTCGCGAGGACAGCCACGACCTGGTGTATCGGACATACATGATGTCGGGGATCCCGGAGACGAGAAGGCCTCTGAGGTTCCGCTACCCGCACCGCCACGCAAAACGAGTACCAGGACAGGCAGTCAGAAGCGCGGGTGGTTGCCGCGCAGCACGACCCGGTCCTGCTCGTCGGTGCCCTCGACGGTCGGCTGCTTGGCGATCTCGCCGAGCACCCAGGCGGGCACGTGGCGGGCCGTGAGCACCGCGAGGGCGCGGTCCACGTCTTCGGCGGTCACCACGGCGACCATGCCGATGCCCATGTTGAAGGTGCGCTCCATCTCCTCGGTCTCGACCCGGCCGCGCTGGGCGATCAGCCGGAACACCGGTGCCGGGGTCCAGCTGCCGCGGTCCAGCACCGCGGTCAGGCCCGTCGGGATCACCCGTGCCAGGTTCTGCGCCAAGCCACCACCGGTGACGTGCGCGAACGTCCGCACCCCTGCCTCGGCGGCCAACGCCAGGCAGTCCTTGGCGTAGATCCGGGTCGGCTCCAGCAACTCCTCGCCCAGGGTGCGGCCGAACTCCTCGACGTGGCCCTCCAACGGCATCCGAGCGATGTCCAGCAGCACGTGCCGGGCCAGCGAGTAGCCGTTGGAGTGCAGCCCCGAGGAGCCCATCGCGATCACCACGTCGCCGGGGCGGACCTTTTCCGGACCGAGCATCGCGTCCGCCTCGACCACCCCGACACCGGTGGCCGAGATGTCGTACTCGCCGGGCGCCATCATGCCGGGGTGCTCGGCGGTCTCCCCGCCCAGCAGCGCGCAACCGGCCTGCACGCAACCCTCCGAGATGCCCTTGACGAGATCGGCGATCCGGTCTGGCACGACCTTGCCGACCGCGATGTAGTCCTGCAGGAACACCGGCTCGGCGCCGCACACGACCAAATCGTCGACCACCATCGCGACCAGGTCGATGCCGACCGTGTCGTGCAGGTCGAGGGCCTGCGCGACGGCGAGCTTGGTGCCTACCCCGTCGGTGGAGGACGCCAGCACCGGTTCCTTCCACCGGTCGAGCTTGAGCCGGAAGAGCCCGGCGAACCCGCCCAGGGAGCCGAGCACCTCTGGCCGGGTCGCACGCTGCGCCCACGGGCGCATCTTCTCGACCGCCTCGTCACCGGCCTCGATGCTCACCCCCGCTGCGGCGTAGGTGGCTTTCGGACGCCCTGTCTGGGCAGACCCTGCGAGCAGGTCTTCGGACACGACTGGCTCCACATCTTGGTGCGATTTGCGATTCGCCGGACGCGCATGTGTAGCACGGACAACGCTACGCGCCGACGGCGAACCCTGGAGGTCTCAATGGCCGCGATTCTCGGCGGCTCCCGGATTCGCTCCGCGCAGCCGATCCCCTGCGCGGAGCCGAATTCTCAGGGACGTTGCAGCGCGTCCGCCGCGCCGTAGCTGCTCGGCAGCACCGGTTCGGCCGGTCCCGCAACACCGCGTTCGGCCCCGTTGAGGCCCTCCAGCAGGTACTTGCCGATCCGGGCGTCGTCCGGCAGCGGGATCGGGTATTCGCCGTCGAAGCAGGCCGCGCACAGCCGCGTGCGGGGCTGTTCGGTGGCCGCGACCAATCCGTCCAGCGACACGTGGCCGAGGCTGTCCGCGCCGATGGAACGGCGCACCCCGTCCAGGTCCAGACCGTTGGCGATCAGCTCGGCGCGGGAGGCGAAGTCGATGCCGTAGAAGCACGGCCACTTCACCGGCGGCGAGGCGATCCGGACGTGCACCTCGATGGCGCCGGCCTCGCGCAGCATCCGGACCAGGGCGCGCTGGGTGTTGCCGCGCACGATGGAGTCGTCCACCACGACCAGCCGCTTGCCGCGGATCACCTCGCGCAGCGGGTTCAGCTTCAGCCGGATGCCCAGCTGCCGGATGGTCTGCGAGGGCTGGATGAAGGTGCGGCCCACGTAGGAGTTCTTCACCAGACCGTTGCCGTAGGGGATGCCGGAGGCCTGCGCGTAGCCGATCGCGGCGGGCGTGCCGGATTCCGGGACCGGGATCACCAGGTCGGCGTCGACCGGATGTTCCTTGGCCAGTCGACGGCCGATCTCCACGCGGGTGCCGTGCACCGAGCGACCCGAAATCGTGGTGTCCGGGCGGGCCAGGTAGACGTACTCGAAGATGCAGCCCTTCGGTTTCGGGCTGGCGAAGTGCTGGGAGCGCAGCCCGTCGCCGTCGATGGCCAGCAGCTCACCCGGCTCGACCTCGCGGACGAACGACGCGCCGACGATGTCCAGCGCGGCCGTCTCGCTGGCCACCACCCAGCCGCGTTCCAGCCGACCGAGCACCAGCGGCCGCACACCCTGCGGATCGCGCACCGCGTAGAGGGTCTGCTCGTCGCAGAAGACCATCGAGAAGGCGCCGCGCAAGGTCGGGAACAGCTCCATCGCGGCCTGTTCGATGCCCTTGTCGGCGGCGTGCGCCGCGAGCAGAGCGGTCACCAGGTCGGAGTCGCTGGTGGCGCGCTCACAACCGTTGGCGGGGGAGGACGTGTTGGCCGCGACCGTGTCCACCCCTTCGGCGATGATGCGTTCCAGCAGTTCGGCGGTGTTGACCAGGTTGCCGTTGTGGCCGAGGGCCAGCCCGCTGCCGGTGGCGGTGGTGCGGAAGGTCGGCTGGGCGTTCTCCCAGCTGCCGCCACCGGTGGTCGAGTACCGGGCGTGCCCGACGGCGACGTGGCCGCGCAACGACGCCAGGGTCTGTTCGGTGAAGACCTGGCTGACCAGACCGAGGTCCTTGTAGACGAGCACCTGCGAGCCGTCGCCGACGGCGATGCCGGCGG
The DNA here is from genome assembly GCF_052246905.1 of Saccharopolyspora antiqui. Classification (NCBI taxonomy): domain Bacteria; kingdom Bacillati; phylum Actinomycetota; class Actinomycetes; order Pseudonocardiales; family Pseudonocardiaceae; genus Saccharopolyspora; species Saccharopolyspora antiqui. The sequence continues at coordinate 194,881 of NZ_JBQQBO010000006.1, read as the reverse complement.
CTTCCTGGCCGCGGTGCTGGAGGGCGAAGATCCCGTAGAAGCTCAGCTTGGCGACCTCTTCACCAGGGGCCCACACCCCGAAGACGCCGCACTCCTCGTGGGGGATGTCCCGTTCGAGGCTGGCGAGATCCGTTCGCGTACTTGCATTTGCCGGTTCGGGCCGGTCGGTGACCACCGAGAACTCCCTGGAGGACGGAGCCGGGTTGCACCTAAGTGTAAGCCGGTGGAACCCGGCCGAGGCCGCCCCGCTCGGTGTTGGGTATCTCATCCCACAGTCGATCATCAACGCTGCGTGCCGGGCCGGTCACGATCCGTCGACGCGCACCAGCGGCAGCCACTGCGAAACGTCCGAGCGGGAACCGGAGGCGGTGAGCCTGCCCTGTTCGACCGCGTCCGCCCAGCCGAGCCGCCCGGTCGCCAGCAGCAGCCAGGTGCGCGGGTCGGTCTCGACGACGTTGGGCGGGGTGCCGCGGGTGTGCCGCGGACCGGTCACGCACTGGACCGCCGCGAACGGCGGCACCCGCACCTCGACGCTGTTGCCCGGCGCGATCTGCTCCAGGGTTCGCAGGCTCAACCGCACCGCGGCGGCGAGTTCGGCACGCGCGGGCCGCTGGGCGTCATCGTCCAGCCACGACCGCACGGCCGCGACGGCCTCGCGAACTTCACCGGGATCAACGGCACGTCGAGCCATACCCGAAGCCTACGAAACCGCCCCGCCACCGGGGCCCGGTTCACAGCCAGCCGAGCTTGACCGCCTGCATGCCCGCCTGGAAGCGGGTTTCGACGCCCAGCCGCGAGATCAGCTCGCGCACCCGGCGGTGCGCGGTGCGGGCGCTGAAACCCATCAGCCGGCCGATCGTGTCGTCGGTGGCGCCGGAGGCCAGCAGCGACAGGATCCACCGCTCTTCCTCGGTGGGCTGCAGCTCGTGACCGGAGAGGTCCTGGTTCGCGGTGAACGGCGCGGCGAAGCGCCACAGGTCCTCGAAGATCCGGGCGATCGCCGCCAGCATCGCCGAACTGCGCACCACGACCGCGCTTTCCACCGAGGTCTCGCTCACGGTCAGCGGTAGCAGCGCGATCTCGTTGTCCACCATGATCAACTTGGTCGGTGCCACGTGGATCACCCGCGCCTGCTCGCCCATCGCGACCAGTTTGGTGGTGATGTCCAGCTGCGGCGGCCGCGCCAGCGCGGACCGGTCGTAGAGCACCTGGTACTGGACGCCTTCGGCGAGCTTGCGGGACTCCAGCGAATCCAGCGGACCGGTCGTCACGTACGGCGGCTTCGCCACCCCCTGGACCAGCTGCGTCGCGTTGCGCTGCAGTTCGTACGCCGCCCAGCCGACCCGCTTGGCGCCGTGCACGACTTGCAGCACGCCCCCGCTGCCCACCTGGGCGCGGGCGGCTCGCGTCACCGACGCGACTTGCGCCTGCACGGACCGCTCGGTGAGCGGCTCCGTGGCGGCGGTGTCCCTGGCTGGCTCGTCGACTTCGGTCGACGGTTGTGTCAGCTCCTCGGTGTATCCGGGTAGCACGGCACACCCCTCCTCGATGTGCCCTGGCAGTACCGATTCGGCACCGGTACCGCGGCGGACACTGAACACCCCCGTGGTTGGCAACGTATTCCACCGGGAACGACCGCTGGAACCGACTTTCGCAGGATCAAGCTGATCGACCTTCGATTGACCCCGTTCGGCGGTGCCAGGGCGTACCCCATATGCAGCAATCGGAAGCAGTGCGCAAGCGGCCTCGCCGCAGCGCGACTTGATCATGCACGGCGGGCCCTTCCCGTGCTTCCAGGAAGGGCCCGCGTCGTGCACTGCTAACGGATCAGAGCTCGCCGATCTGCAGCAGGTCGGCGATGGTGCCCTCCGGGGCGCCCTGGATGACGCCGGCCGACGCCTGGCCCTGCAGCCCGGCGATCACCTCCGCGGGAGCCGCGTCCGGGTTGGCCGCCAGGAACAGCGCGCCGACACCAGCCACGTGCGGGCTGGCCATCGAGGTGCCGCTCATCGACTCGGTGCCCCCACCGGGAACGGTCGAGACGATGTCCACGCCGGGGGCGTAGCCCTCGACGGTGGCGCCGAAGTTGCTGAACGAAGCCGAGGCGTCCGCGTTGTCCGACGCGGCGGTGGTGAACACGCCCTCCGCGCTGGCCGGCGAGACGTTCTCGGCGTCCTGGCTTTCATTACCGGCCGCCACCGCGAGGAACACACCGCTGTTGACCAGGTTGGTCGCGGCCTCGTCCAGCGCCGGGTCCTTCGGGCCGCCCAGCGACATGTTCGCCACCGACGGGCCCTGGTGGTTCTGCGCGACCCAGTCGATACCGGACACGACCTGCTCGGTGGTGCCGCTGCCGTTGTCGTCGAGCACCTTCACACCCACCAGGTGGACGCCCTTGGCGACACCGTAGGTGGTGCTGCCGATGGTCCCGGCGACGTGCGTGCCGTGACCGTGGCCGTCCTCGCCGGTGCCACCGGTGGCGTCGAAGCCGATCTCGGCACGGCCGCCGAAGTCGGGGTGCGACGGGTCGATGCCGGTGTCGATGATGTAGGCGGTGACGCCCTCACCGGTGCCGGCCGGGGCGTAGGTGTCGTCCAGCGGGAGGTCCGGCTGGTCGATCCGGTCCAGACCCCACGATTCGACCGCCTTGGGGGCGACCGACGGCTCGACCTCGACCCGGTAGCTCTGCGAGATGTTCTCGACCTTGCCGTCGGCCCGGATCTTGTCGAGCTGCGCGGGGTCCAGCTTCGCCGAGAACCCGTTGATGGTGTTGCTGTAGACGTGGCGTGCCTGCACGCCGAGCTCTTCGGCCACGCCCTGCGGAGCGATGCCGTCCTTCAGGTTGACGATGTAGACGTCCCCCGAGTCCTGCGCCTGCAACTGCGGGTGCAAGGTCAGCGGTGCCAACTCGATGTGCGGCTGCGCGCCAGCCGGTGCTCCGGCGAACACGAGCGCCGCTGCGGCAACGCCTGCCCCGGTGCCGTAGAGCAGCTTCCTCATGTGTCCCCTCCTCCATTCAAATTCGCTCGGGTGGGGCCGAGCGAAGGTGTTTCACGCCGGAACGTAACCAGGGAAAACACTCGTCCGGGTGATGTTGGCGATTTGTCGCCACACAATCGGACGGAGGGGTGAACGAATTCCCAGCTCTCGGTTTCTTACCGGGAATGAGCAGGCAAAACCAGGCCCGCCGAGATTTCCCGGCGGGCCTGGTGATTCGTCGTTTTCAGGGTGATTTACCGGTTCAGGTGGCGGCTACCCAGCGTCGCAACTTGAGGCGGACGGCCTCGATGTATTCGGGCTCGATCTCGCAGATCTCCTCGGCCGACTCGGCACCGTCGGGAGCGACGCCGTAGGCCGTTCCGTAGTACAGGTACAGCGCGCGTTCGTGCTCCAGCAGCAGATCTCCCTGGTGCAGGCTGACCCGGGGCGCGTGCCGGACCGCTTCCTTGCCCACCGCCACGGTGAGCGTGTCGCCGTCGAAGGCCGCCCCCTCCAGCGGCACGAAGCTCTCGTTCGTCCCGAAGAGTCCAGTTTGGACGGTTATCCAGGCGGGTTGTTCGGTGTCGTCGTCGATGAACAGCTGGCCGACGATGCCGACCCGCTGCCCTTCCGGATCGAATACCTCACACCCGAACATCCGCAACGCTTCTCGCTGACCGATCATCGCCGCCCTCCCTTCCGCCGACCACCTAGCCAGTCTCCCCCTGGTCCGGTCGAAACGGCACCTCGGAACGGCTGGTCCCGGACCGTCCACTGGACACACTCCCGGCGACTGGCACTCTCGAAGGCGCGCTCGGCACCCGCGGGGCGCCCCGAGCACAGCTACTCCTGATCACAGCTACCCCGATCAAAGCTACGGAGCCCCGATGTCCCAGCCCGCCGACCGCCCCGCCCCGCCGATCACCGCCGAAATGCGGGAGCACGCCAAGCAGAACCCCAACAGCTGGCTGTACATCGCCGATCCCGGCTACGCCGACGACGACCAGGAGGTGCCGCCGGAGGGCGTCGTGGGCGCCTACCGCATCGACCACGACGGCGAGATCGACGAGAACTTCCAGTTCAACGACCGGTACCAGCCATCCGAAATGATGGCCAACCAGCAGGAACCGACCAATGCGCTGGAAGAGGTGCTGGCTCGGATCGCGGCCGGGCAATTACCGGAGTCCGCATTGCCCACCGCGGTGCTCGACGCCGAACTGCTGCTCTACGCGCCGAGCGCGACGGATCGGATGATCTACACCGCCGAGATGTCCGACGGCAGTCGGCTGGTCCCGGCCTGCACCTCGGTGTCCCGCGTTCCGGGCGACTGGCCGGGATTCCGCCGGGTGCCGGGTCACCTGCTGCCGGAGCTGCTCGGGGGGCTCGATCTGGGCCTGAACCTGCACGAAGCGATCCAGGCGGTGATCCCGAACAGCGTCCTCGTCCAATCCGCCGGGCGCCCTTGATCGCAGCGCGCCGGTTGGAACGTGATCGTCCGGCAGTCGGCAAGGGTGGCCGTGGCCGGGTGCGATGCCTAGCCTCGGCAGGGTGACCCGCGATCATCCGCGCGGCAGGCCCGGGCCCATCGAGGACTACGCCCTGCTCTCCGACCTGCGCACGGCCGCGCTGGTCGGCAAGGACGGCTCGATCGACTGGCTCTGCCTACCCCGCTTCGACGCACCGTCGTGCTTCTCCCGACTGCTGGGCACCGACCGGGACGGCCACTGGAAGATCGCGCCGACCGCGCCGGTCCGCGAGGTGCACCGCCGGTACCGGGACAACTCCCTGGTGCTGGAAACCGACTTCCACACCGACGACGGAGTGCTGCGGTTGATCGACAGCATGCCGCCGCACGAGAAGAACCGGCACGATCAACCGTGCCTGGTGCGCACCGTCGAAGGGCTCTCCGGCGAGGTCGACATCAAGCTCCGCTGGGTGGTCCGCTTCGCCTACGGCGACGCGGTGCCCTGGGTGCGGCGGGTGCGCGAAACCGAGCCAGTGCTGGACGAATTCGTCCTGGCCATCGCCGGTCCGCACACCGCGGTGCTGCGCGGCGACATCCTGCCGCAGCGCGCTGAAGGTGAACGCGCGCACGAACTGGTGGTCACGGTGCGGGCCGGGCAGCGGCTGTCCTGGGTGATGCAGTGGTCGCCGGATCCGCAGGACCTGCCCGCGCCGATGGATCCGGAGCAGGAGATCCAGGACAGCGAGGACTTCTGGCGGGAGTGGACCGAGAAGATCAGCTACACCGGACCGCACGCGAACGCGGTGTACCGCTCGCTGGCCACCCTCAAGGCGCTGACCTACGCACCGAGCGGCGGGATCATCGCCGCCCCGACCAGTTCCCTGCCGGAAGCCATCCCGGGCAACCGGAACTGGGACTACCGCTACTGCTGGCTGCGCGACGCCACCCTGGTCCTGCTGGCGCTGGACGACTTCGGCTGCCTGACCGAGGCCACGGCCTGGCGGGAGTGGTTGGTGCGCACGGTCGCGGGTGATCCGGCGGACCTGCAGATCATGTACGGCGTCGCCGGCGAACGGCACTTGATGGAGTGGGAGGCCGACTGGCTGCCCGGCTACCACGGCATCGCACCGGTGCGGATCGGCAACGCCGCCTACCGGCAGACCCAGCTCGACGTGTACGGCGAAGTGATGGACGCGCTGCACCTGGCCCGCGAACGCGGCCTGCCGGAAAGCGAGGAGACCTGGGCGTTGCAGCGCGGCATGCTCCGGCACCTGGAGAAGATCTGGCCGCAACCGGATCGCGGGCTGTGGGAGGTGCGCGGCCCGGACCGGCACTTCACGCATTCGCGCGTGATGGTGTGGGTGGCGTTCGACCGGGCGGTGCGCGCCGCCGAGGAGGACGGCTTGCCCGGACCGGTGAAGCGCTGGCGGGCGATCCGCAACACGGTGCACGCCGAGGTCCTGGAACAGGCCTGGAACCCGGAGCTCGGTGCGTTCACCCAGTACTACGGCGGAAACACGCTGGATGCGGCCACCTTGCTGATGCCGTCGGTCGGTTTCCTGCCCGGCGACGACGAGCGGGTGGTGCGCACCGTGGACGCGGTGCAGCGCGAACTGCAGCACGACGGCGTGCTGGTGGACCGCTACACCACCGGTGATCAGCCGCACGAGGTCGACGGGCTCGTGGGCCGGGAGGGCGCGTTCTTGGCGTGCTCGTTCTGGATGGTCGACGCGCTGGCCTACTGCGGACGGCAGGCGGAGGCCGAGCGGATGTTCGCCGAACTGGTGGGCCTGGCCAACGACGTTGGCCTCTACGCCGAGGAGTACGACGGCGTCGACGGCCGGTTCGCCGGCAACTTCCCGCAGGCGTTCAGCCACCTGGCACTGGTTAACTCGGCGGCGGTCCTCTTCGGCGGCCGAACCCGAGCCCAGAAGAGCCGCCGCAACGGCCTCACCCAGTAGTTCCGCCTGAGACTCCGCGTCCCGCCCACCCGCACGAACCAACCGGCAACCGCCGCCACGGGTTCACAACGATGAGGACCAGGTGAAGGGCACCTTTTACCAAGTTAGTTGGTGAAAGGTGCCCTTCACTCCTCACCCGAACGGCGCCAGCGCCAGTTGAACCGGCTTGCGAAGCGGTTCGCGGACGATCGTTAGTCCAGGTGCTGTGCGATGTAGGTGCTTATGTCGGCGGGGGAGCTGGGGCGGGCGAACAGGTAGCCCTGGCCTGTCTCGCAGCCGATGTCGGCCATCCGGCGGGCCTGCGCCTGGGTCTCCACGCCCTCCGCGGTGACGGTCAGGCCGAGGGCATGCGCCAGATCGACCAGGGTGCCGACGATGCGCGCATCGACCGGGTCGGCCCGCTCCGCATCCCGCAGGCCCTCCATGAACGACCCCGCGATCTTCAGCTCGTGCACCGGAAGATGCCGCAGGTAAGCCAGGTTGGAGTACCCGGTGCCGAAGTCGTCGATGGCGATCCGCACGCCCATCCGGGACAGCGCGCGCAGCGCGTCCAGCGGCTCGTCGGCGGTGCCCATGATCGCGCTCTCGGTGAGTTCCAGCTGCAGCCGGGACGGTGCCAACCCGGTCTCGGCCAGGATCTCCGCGACGTCGGTCACCAGGTTCGGATCACGCGACTGCCGCACCGCCAGGTTGACGCTGACGAACGGCGCCGCCGCCCCGAACTCGTCCTGCCACTGCTTCGCCTGCCGGCAGGCCTGCCGCAGCACCCACCGGCCCAGCGGCACGATCAGCCCGGTCTCCTCGGCCAACCCGATGAACCGGTCCGGTCCGAGCCGCCCGAGTTCCGGGTGCGCCCAGCGGACCAGCGCTTCGACCCCGACGACGCCGTTGTCCCGCAGCCCGATCAGCGGCTGGTAGTCCACGTAAAACTCTTCGCGTTCCAGTGCGGCGGGCATCTTCGCCGCCAAGTGGAACTGCGCGACCTCGGTGGCGTTGCGGTCCGGGTCGAACAGCGCCCACCGGCCCTTGCCCTCCTCCTTCGCCCAGTACAGCGTGACGTCGGCGTCCCGCATCAGCTCCGCGGCGGTCTGGCCCGACACCGGCCGTTCGACGATGCCGATGCTGGCCGACACGGACAGCTCGTGGCCGCCGATGCGGATCGGTTGCTCCAGCGCGTCCAACACCGTGTTGGCGACCTCGATGGCCTGGTCGGTGCCGAACGAGTTCTGGATCAGGATCACGAACTCGTCGCCGCCCATCCGCGCCACCAGCCGGTCGCCGCCGTGCACCGCGATGGCGAGCCGGTCGGCTACCGCCACCAGCAGTTCGTCACCGACGTGGTGGCCGAGGCTGTCGTTGATGACCTTGAAACCGTCCAGGTCCATGTAGCACAGCGCCACCCGCTCGCCGGACTCGTGCTGCCGCAGCACCGCGGTGAGCCGTTCCAGGAACAGCGCCCGGTTGGGCAGCGCGGTCAGCGGATCGTGCATGGCTTGGTGCCGCAGGCGTTCCTGCAGCAACCGGCGGTCGGTGACGTCCTCGATCATCGCGACCTGGTACAGCGGCAGGCCGTCCTCGCCGCGGACCAGGGACACCGTCAAATCGGTCCACACCGTGCTGCCGTCGGGCCGTTCGAAGTGCTTCTCACCCCGGTACTGGTCGCGCTCGCCGCGGACCAGTTCCTCGTACATCCGCCAGATGACATCGGTGTCGGCCGGGTGCGCCATGTCGTGCACCAGCATCTGGCGCAGTTCCTCGGCCGGGCGGCCCAGGATGCGCCGCAATGAATCGTTTACCTCAAGGATCCGGCCGGCGGTGTCGGCGATTCCGATGCCGATGGCGGCCTCGGCGAAGATGGCGCGGAACCTGGCCTCGCTGGTGCGCAACGCCTGTTCAACCGCGTCACGCGCATCCAGCACGGCCTGCCGGATGGCCTCCTGCTCGTCCAGGGTCCGCTTGCGGGCGGCCTGGACGAAGCCGGAGCACAACGCACCCTGCAACGCGGCGACCCGCCCGCGCCAGCCCGGACCGCTGCCCAGCCGCAGGATGTCCAGGATTTCGTCGCCGATCAGGTCGACGGTGCGCGCCAGGGATTCGGCACTGGTGAAGTGCACGGCGACCAGGTCGACGCCGACGGCCCGTGCGGCCGACGGATCGAACGGGTCGCTGAGCAATGCGTCGACCAGGCGATCGGTGTACCCGTACAGGCGGCCTTCGACCTCGGCGCTGGTCATGGGCACGTAGCTGGTGCCGATCAGGGCCTGTGCCCAAACCGCGGCGAAGCGTCGTCGGTCAGCTCGGTTCACCTCGGCGGTCACCTCGTGAGCGCTGGGCACCGGCGCTGTCCAGCCAGTCATGCCTGGGCGCCCTCCACTCGTACTCGCCTGGGCCGTTCTCGTTCGGAGCATACGACTGGATCGGTCTGGCGGTCGAACATCATGTGCGACACCTGGGGTAGCCGCACACCTCATTCGAGCAGGCCAACCGAGTGGTTATGCCTTACGGACCGGTCACGACCCGTAACCACTTGATCGCTGGCGCACGGCGGCCGCGATCGATCTGATGTTTTCGACGCTCAGCCCGCGCGTGAGGTTGTGCGCTGCGCGAGACACACCACAGGGGCCGGTTGGTTCACTCGCGAATGTCCGGATTGAGCCATTCTGGTTAAAAAATAACACAGGATCTACATTGCAAGAAAACGATTCGCCACACTCCCGGGGCAGAAGGCGCCGTCCCCCGACGACGCACCGCAACCATCCGTGAGAGGCCCCGATGAACCATCCGAGTGGACGTGGTCGCCGATTATCGATGTTCTCCTTACTATCGATTGCCTGTGCAGGCGTCCTCCTCCTGTGCTCGCCCGCGCAAGCCAGCACACCCCTTCCAGGAAGGGAATTCGCGATGGGCACCCAGGTCACCGGCGAACCGCCGAGCGGAACTGAAACCGACACCCCGATGGGCTCGCAGATCCGCAAACACGAGGGCGGCGATCCACTGCCCATTCCCGACATCGACCCACTGGCCACTGTGCCCGGTATGGACGTCAGCGGTCACCAGGGCAATGTGGACTGGCAGTCCTGGTGGGGCCAGGGCATGCGGTTCGCCTACGTCAAGGCCACCGAGGGCACTGGCTACGAGAACCCGTACTTCGCCCAGCAGTACAACGGCTCCTACAACGTGGGCATGATCCGCGGCGCCTACCACTTCGCGCTGCCGGACCGCTCCAGCGGCGCGGCGCAGGCCAACTTCTTCGTGGACAACGGCGGCGGCTGGTCCAAGGACGGCAAGACCCTGCCGGGTGCGCTGGACATGGAGTACAACCCCTACGGCGACACCTGCTACGGCAAGAGCAAGAGCGCGATGACCGCGTGGATCAAGGACTTCAGCGACACCTACCACGCGCGCACCGGACGCTGGCCCGTCATCTACACCAGCACCAGCTGGTGGAGTTCGTGCGTGGACGGCGATTTCAGCTCGACGAACCCGCTGTGGGTGGCCCGCTACGCGAGCACGGTCGGCCCGCTGCCCTTCAACTGGCAGGTCTGGACGATCTGGCAGTACACGTCGTCGCCGCTGGACCAGAACACCTTCAACGGCGCTTTCGACCGGCTCCAAGCCCTCGCCAACGGCTGACCCGCCCGCCCGCGCGGTGCAGGGCCGGGAACCCGGCACCGCATCTCCGGCTGAAGCCGTCGGAATATCGCCGTTCACCGCAAAACCGCGCTCCCGCGAGGCAGAATCCCACGCATGGGTGAGCGCAAGATCGGTTTGGTCGCGACGATCGCGCTCGCGGTCGTCGTCCTGGTCTGCGTCAGCGCCGCGTTGCTGGCTTTCGACCCGCGAACCACCGGTGCCGACGCACTGCGCACCGGCGGGCTCGCCGCCGGATCGGTCGTCGCGCTCTACGCACTATGGCTCAACGACCGGCGCCGTCGGGTCGAGGAGCAACGGCAGGAGCTCGAAACCCGGCGGCAGGAACTGGATCGGCAGCGCTACGCGCTTGAGCAGCAACGGCAGGCCCTGGAAGATCGACGGACCGACCAGGATCGGGACCGAGCGGCCGACGAGCGCTTCGCGCGGGCGGTGGAGCTGCTCGGCAATGAGGCCGACCAAGTGCGGGTGGGCGCGATGCACGCACTGGCTGGACTCGTTGGAAACCACCCCGAATACACGCAGACCGTGCTCGACGTGCTGTGCTCCTACCTTCGCCGCCCGTTCGACCATCCGAAGTGGATCCCGCAGGAGACCCTTTCACCGGACCCCGAACAGTGGCCCGAGATCAGCCCGGAGCTGGAGCGCGAGCGGTACGTCCGGCAGACCGCGCAACGGCTGATCCGGGACCTGCTGCCCAGCACCGACGCCCCAGACCCGGTGAGCTACCACCTGGACCTGACGCGTGCCGCGTTGGAGCGGTTCAACCTCAGCGACCGGGTGGTGGGGCGGATCGCCGCCTACCGGTGCCGGTTCCGGTACACCACGAATCTCAACCGCGCCGTCTTCCACGGCCCGGTGCACTTCCGGGACAGCGTGTTCCTCGGCCGGATCAGGGCGGAGGACACGCGGTTCCACGACAAGTTGGAGCTGCGCGGAATGCACGCAAACGGGCCGTGCGGCTTCGAACGCGCCCGGTTCGACGGGGAGGTGGACGTCAAACGCGTCGTGTGCCGGGAAGGCGTGTACTTCACCGACGCGGTCTGCGGCGCTGGCCTGGACCTCCGCCACGCACACTTCGACGGCGGCGTAGACCTCCGGCTGCGCGAGCCGCTGCCCAGCGTCGCGTTGTACGACACCGAGGTCGGCACGTCGATCTTGGCTGAGCTACCGGAGGACTGGGCGCTCGAACCCCTGCCGAGTACGAATCGCGCACGCATCCGCGTGCACCCGATCGAGCAGGATTCCGCACATGGGTGAGCGCAAGATCGGATTGGTCCTGACGATCGCGCTCGCGGTCGTCGTCCTGGTTTGCGTCAGCGTCGCGTTGGTGGCGTTCGACCCGCGAACCACCGGTGCCGACGCACTGCGCACCGGCGGGCTCGCCGCCGGATCGGTCGTCGCGCTCTACGCACTGTGGCTCAACGACCGGCGCCGCCGCGTCGAGGAACAACGGCAGCAACTGGAGAACCGGCGTGCCGATCTGGACCGCGACCGCGTTGCTGACGAGCGCTTCGCCCGCGCCGTGGAACTGCTCGGGCACGAGACCGATCAGGTCCGCGTCGGCGCGCTGCACGCGCTGGCCGGACTCGCCCGCAGCAATTCCGACTACACCCAAACCGTGCTCGACGTGCTGTGCTCGTACCTGCGGCGGCCGTTCGACCATCCGCGCTACGGCGATGATTCCCCGGACGGCTCGGTGCCGGTGAACCTGGGCGCGCCCGCGCCGTGGCCAGCGAGCGCACGCGACGAGGCCGAGCGGAAGTTGCAGGTGCGGCTGACCGCGCAGCGGCTGATAGCGGACCTGCTGCCGCGTGTCGGCGATGCCGATGCACCGGCCTACGACCTCGACCTCACCAACGCGACGCTGGAGTACTTCGACCTGGCCGACCGCAAGACCGGCACGCTGGTGCTCCGCTACGCGCAGCTGTTCAGCAGCAACAACTTCAGCCGCTGCGAGTTCCACGGCCCGGTGTGGTTCACCGGCACTGCGGTGGGATCCGGTCGGCTGTACGGCAGGTTCCGTTGCGAGGACGCGGTTTTCCACGAGCGCGGCTGGTTCACCGGCGTGGAGTTCCACGGCCGGGCGAGCCTGGACCGCACCCGCTTCCGCGGCCGCACGAGGTTCGCCGACAGCCGCTTCGCCGACTCGGTGTCCATGGTGGACACCGTGTTCGAAGGCCCGGCCGACTTCCGCGCGGTCCGCTTCGAAAGCCACGTCGACCTCAGCGGCGCCACCTTCCAGGACAAGGTCCAGCACACCGACCTGACCACCACCCCCAACCGCACCGTCACCCTCCCGACGAACTGGCCCGAACAACCACGCTCGTCCACGAGCGGGTGACGAGTGAAGGGCACCTTTGACCGAGTAAGCCGGTCCAAGGTGCCCTTCACTCGGTTCAAAATCACCCGAAGAGGTTGGGGAGGGTGGCTTCCCAGGCTTCTCGGAGTTCGGGGAGGGGGATGTCGGTTACGTCTTGGATGTCCAGGGACTGGGCGCCTGCGTCGGCTACGCCGATCTTGGCCCATGGGAGTTGGCGGGCCGTGCACATGTCCGTGAAGCGGAGTTCTTCGGTGCGCGGGACCGCGACCAGGACTCGACCGGCGGATTCGGAGAACAGCCAGACGAACGGGTCCGCGCCCTCCGGCAGGACCACTCGGGCACCGCACTCGCCGATCAGCGCCGTCTCCAGGAGCGCCTGGGCCAGGCCGCCTTCGGAGAGGTCGTGCGCCGCGGAGATCATGCCGTCGCGGGAGCCCGCGACCAGGATCTCCGCCAGGAGCTTCTCGCGTGCCAGGTCTACCTTCGGCGGGGTGCCGCCGAGGTGGCCGTGGGTGACGCGCGCCCACTCCGAGCCGCCGAACTCCTCGCGGGTCTCGCCGAGCAGCAGCAGCGTTTCGCCTTCCTCGCCGCCGATGCCGGTCGGGATGCGACGGGTCACGTCGTCGATGGTGCCGAGCACGCCGACCACCGGGGTCGGCAGGATCGGCGTCGCGCCGGTCTGGTTGTAGAAGCTGACGTTGCCCCCGGTCACCGGGATGCCCAGCTCCTGGCAGCCGTCCGCCAGGCCGCGCACCGCCTGCTGGAACTGCCACATCACAGCCGGATCCTCCGGCGAACCGAAGTTCAGGCAGTTGGTGACCGCCACCGGCGTGGCACCGGTGGTCGCCACGTTCCGGTAGGCCTCGGCGAGCGCCAGTTGCGCGCCCGCGTACGGGTCCAGCCGGGTGTAGCGGGCGTTGCAGTCGGTGGCGACCGCGATGCCGCGCCCGGTCTTCTCGTCGATGCGCAGCACACCACCGTCGGACGGCTGGGCGAGCACGGTGTTGCCGCGCACGTACCGGTCGTACTGGTCGGTGACCCACGCGCGGGAGCACAGGTTCGGCGACGCCGCCATCCGCAGGATGGTTTCCCGCAGCTCGTCCGGAGTGGACGGACGGGCCAGCGTGTTCGCGTCGTCCGCCACGATCAGGTCCTGCTCGGCGGGGCGCTGGACCGGCCGCTCGTACACCGGCCCCTGGTGCGCGACGGTGCGCGGCGGCACGTCCACCACGAGCTCGCCCTGCCAGTAGATCTCCAGGTTCTCGCCGTCGGTGACCTCACCGATGACCGTCGCGGTGACGTCCCACTTCCGGCAGACCGCCATGAAGTCGTCCACATTGGACGGATCGACGACCGCGCACATCCGCTCCTGCGACTCGCTGGAGAGGATCTCCGCGGCGTTCATCCCGGTGGCGCGCAGCGGAACCTGGTCCAGGTCGACCCGCATGCCGCCGTCACCGGCGGAGGCCAGCTCCGAGGTGGCGCAGGACAGGCCCGCGCCGCCGAGGTCCTGGATGCCCACGACCAGTCCCGCGCGGTACAGCTCCAGGCAGCACTCGATGAGCACCTTCTCGGCGAACGGATCGCCGACCTGCACGCTGGGCAGCTTCTTGCGACCGGTGCCGCTCTCGTCGCCGTCGAAGGTCTCCGACGCCAGCACCGAAACGCCGCCGATGCCGTCCAGCCCGGTGCGCGCCCCGAACAGGATGATCTTGTTGCCGGTGCCGCTGGCGTGCGCCAGGTGCAGGTCCTCGACCTTCATCACACCCACGCACATTGCGTTGACCAGCGGGTTGCCCGCATAGGACTCGTCGAAGACGACCTCGCCGCCGATGTTCGGCAGCCCCAGGCAGTTGCCGTAGCCACCGACCCCGGCGACCACACCGGGCAGCACCCGCTTGGTGTCCGGTGCGTCGGCCGGGCCGAAGCGCAGCGGATCGGCCACCGCGACCGGGCGGGCGCCCATCGCCATGATGTCGCGGACGATGCCGCCGACCCCGGTGGCCGCACCCTGGTTGGGCTCCACGTAGGACGGATGGTTGTGGCTCTCCAGCTTGAAGGTGACCGCCCAGCCGTCGCCGATGTCGACCACACCCGCGTTCTCGCCGATGCCCGCGAGCATCTTCTCGCGCATCTCGTCGGTGGTGGTCTCGCCGAAGTACTTCAGGTGCACCTTCGACGACTTGTAGGAGCAGTGCTCGCTCCACATCACCGAGTACATGGCCAACTCGGCCTCGGTGGGTCGGCGGCCCAGGATCTCCCGGATCCGGGCGTACTCGTCGTCCTTGAGACCCAGCTCGCGGAACGGCTGGGCGACCTCCGGTGTGGACTTCGCGTGGTCGACGCTATCGACCTTCACCAAGTTGCTCACGCTGCCACCAGTGCATCCAGAACGGACAGGAACATGCCGAGGCCGTCGTCGGTGGGACCGGTCAACGGGTCGATCGCGTGCTCCGGGTGCGGCATCATGCCCGCGACCCGTCCGCGCGCGTCGGTGATGCCCGCGATGTCGCGCTGCGAGCCGTTCGGGTTCTCGCCGGTGTAGCGGAACAGCACCCGGCCTTCGCCTTCCAGCTCGTCGAGGACGGCCGGGTCGGCCATGTAGTTGCCCTCGCCGTGCTTGATCGGGATCAGCAGCTCGGCGCCCGCGTCGTAGCGGGCGGTCCAGGCGCTGGTGTTGTTCTCCACCCGCAACCACTGGTCGCGGCAGACGTAGTGCAGGCCCGCGTTGCGGGTCAGCACGCCGGGCAGCAGCCCGGACTCGCACAGGATCTGGAACCCGTTGCAGACCCCGAGCACCGGCATGCCCCCGCGGGCCGCCGCCACCACCTCGGTCATCACCGGGGCGAACTTGGCGATCGCGCCGCAGCGCAGGTAGTCGCCGTAGGAGAAGCCGCCGGGCACGACCACCGCGTCGACTCCGCGCAGGTCGTGGTCGGCGTGCCAGAGGGCGACCGATTCGGCGCCCGCGCGGCGCACGGCGCGGGCGGCGTCGACGTCGTCGAGGGTGCCGGGGAAGGTGATGATGCCGATCTTCGCGCTCATGCTTCCACCCGGCGCACGGTCCAGTCCTCGATCACCGGGTTGGCCAGCAGCGTCTCGGCGATCTTGGCGAGCGTGTCGTCGTCGACGTCGTCGGCGACCTCCAGCTCGAAACGCTTCCCCTGGCGGACTTCGGTGATGCCGTCGAACCCGAGCCGGGGCAGCGCGTTCGCCACCGCCTGTCCCTGCGGGTCGAGGATCTCCTGCTTCGGCATGACGTCGACAACGACTCGGGCCACGGGGGCTGCTCCCGGTTTCCGTGCAGATCCGCCGGGTCCCGGCGGAAGGCCAGCAGTACTGGCAAAGCGTAACTGAGCTGGGAATTCACCCGGTCCGCCAGGGGTCTCGGGTGCGGCGTGGCTCACCACGACCTCGACGATCTGTGTTGTGCCCCACATTTGCGTCGATTTGTCTAAACCTCTGGCTCGTCGGACGTCTATTACGACCGGGGCACCCGAAGCCCCGCCTTGATCGGAAGTCACTGAGGGGAACGCATACCGATGCGCACATTCAAGACGCTGATGGCCGCTGGACTGCTCGCCGGTCTGGCGCTGACCACGACGGTTCCGGCGATGGCGGCGCCGAGCACCGAACCGGCCGCCGTCGCGCCCGCCGAACAGCCCAGGCTGACCGCCGACAAGTCGCAGGTGCGGCCGGGCAACACGCTGGTCATGCGCCTGGACCACGGTCTGGAGGGAGTCAACTGGATCTCGTCGGCCGCGTTCGTGCGCAACGGCGAGCACCCGGTCGGCGCGGACGAGGGCCTCGCCCAGATCGTGACCGACCGCGACGGCTACGCCGAGGCGGTGGCCACCATCGCCGACATCGCGCCCGGCGATTACGTCGTGCACACCCGCGTCGGCGGTGGCGCTGGCCCGACGATGACGATC
Source organism: Saccharopolyspora antiqui (assembly GCF_052246905.1). Classification (NCBI taxonomy): domain Bacteria; kingdom Bacillati; phylum Actinomycetota; class Actinomycetes; order Pseudonocardiales; family Pseudonocardiaceae; genus Saccharopolyspora; species Saccharopolyspora antiqui. The sequence goes on along the minus strand of NZ_JBQQBO010000006.1, from coordinate 178,570 downwards.
AGCGTGATCAAGTAGTGCGGCCCGCGAGTGCGTCGGGGCGCTCCGGCGCCTCGGCGCACTCGCGGGCTCGTTCACCGGTAGCGAGAACGCTCGCGGTGTCGGGGCGGCTGGGAGCAGTGTGCCGGTATGCGAATGCTGGTACTGGGCGGAACGGTTTTCCTGGGCAACGCGGTGGCGGCCGAGGCGGTTCGGCGCGGACACGACGTCTGCTGCGCCGCCCGCGGTTCGAGCGGCGCCGTGCCCGACGGCGCGAAGCTGATACCTCGCGACCGGGGGCAGGGGCTCGGCGCGCTGGCGGGCGAACGATTCGACGCGGTCGTCGATGTGGCGCGGAATTTCCGCTGGGTGCGGGACGCGCTCGACGCGCTGGGGCCGACGGCCGGGCACTGGAGTTTCGTGTCCACCATCAACGTCTACGCGGACAACGAAACGATTGGTCAGAGCACCGATGGGCAGTTGCTGGACCCGATCACGGACTCCGATGACGTCAGCACGCCCGAGTCCTACGGCGGCATCAAGGTGGCTTGCGAGAACGCGGTGCGCGACGCCGTCGGCGACCGGGCTTTCGTGCTGCGCCCCGGTCTGATCAGCGGGCCCGACGACCGCTCGGACCGGTTCGGGTACTGGCCGACGCGCATCTCACGAGGCGGCCGGGTGCTCGTACCCGACACCCCGGACCAGCCGATCCAGCACACCGATGTGCGCGACCTGGCGGCCTGGATCGTGACCGCGGCGGAGCAACGCACCGCCGGAACCTTCGACTCGGTCGGCCCGACCACCGCGTTGGGCGCGCTGCTCGAAGGGATCGCCGAGGTGGTAGCGCCACCGGGCACCGAACTCGTGGCGGTCGCACCGGAAGCGCTGACCGGGGCGGGCGTGCAGCCGTGGAGCGGACCGAAGTCGTTGCCGCTGTGGCTACCGGCGAGCCACCACGGCGTCGTCTCGCACGACGCGAGTCCCGCCCTGGACGCCGGGCTGCGCATCCGGCCGATCGCCGAGACGGTGTCGGCGACCCTGGCGACCGAGCGCGACCTCGGCCTGGACCGGGAACGCCGGGCCGGTCTCAACCCCGCCGAGGAGGCCGACCTGCTCGCCACGCGCCAGCGGCCTCGGTGACCTTCGGCGCGCTCGTGGCGGCCGCAGCACCGGCTGAGCATGCCGTCGGGGCGTGCGAGAGTTGAGGAGTTCTGGCACTTCGAGGAGGAATCACCGTGCAGATCACCCACTTCGGACACGCGTGCGTGCTGGTCGAGACCGATTCGGCTCGGCTGCTGATCGATCCCGGCGCGTTCTCCGCGGACTTCGAGGACCTCCGCGACCTCGACGCCGTGCTGATCACGCACCAGCACCTCGACCACCTCGACCTCGACCGGCTGCCCGCCCTGCTCGCGGCCAACCCGAACGCCCGCCTGGTGGCCGACCCGGGTTCGGTTCCGGCGATCGCCGAGAAGGGGCTGTCGGCCACCACCGCGCGAGCCGGTGAGTCGCTGGAGCTCGGCGGCGCGGCGGTCAACGTGGTCGGCGGGTCGCACGCGGTGATCCACCCGGACATCCCGGTGGTCGACAACATCGGCTTCATCGTCGACCACGGCGCCTTCTACCACCCGGGCGATTCGTTCTTCGTGCCGGAACAGCGGGTCGACGTGCTCGGCCTGCCGACCGGGGCACCGTGGCTGAAGCTCTCCGAAGCGGTCGACTTCCTGCGCGCGGTGGCGCCGCGAGCGGCGGTGCCGATCCACGAAGCGGTGCTCGCGATGCCGCAGATGCACTACCGCATGTTCGAGCAGCTCGGTCCGAAGGACACCACCGTCGACGTCCTCACCAAAGGCACCCGAACCACCATCTGACCCGGCACGACCGCTGGCGCCCTCCCGGCGTGCACCGGGAGGGCGCTGCGGGCGATTTCGCGCGAAATCGCCACCCACTCCCCACGGGAAGCGTCAATTTCGCGCGAAACCGCTGAGCACCGGCACAAGAGCGCAGAGATGCGGCCGGATTCGGCCCGGTGCGTCCGGCGCCAGTGGACGTGTTCAGCCGTCGAAGCGGTCGTCGTCGTACACGTCGTCGCGGTGGTCGTCGTGCTGGTCGTCCAGGTGGTCATCCCGGTCGTCAAAGTCGTCGTCGAACCGGTCGTCGAACTGGTCGTCCGTGCCGAACTGGTCGTCGCAGTCGTCGAAGCGGTCGTCCGCATCGTCGAAGCGGTCATCGGCGTCGTCGTCGAACCGGTCGTCGTCGACGCACGTCAGCGCTGGTTGGGGGGCCAGGGGCAGGTCGGTCGAGGCTGGTTGGGACGGTCCGATCGGGGCTGGGTTCGCGCCGGGGCCGGAGGCGAGCGCGACTCCGGTGCCGCCGAGGCCCACCAAGGTCACCGCCGCTGCCGCCACCAACCAGGTCCGCTTCGTGTTCCGCATGGTTCCCGTCTTTCGCTCGCTGGGCTTTCTCCCTGATGACAACCAGCATCGATGCCGATCGTGAGGCAGCCCTGAAGCTCGAATGAAGGGATCTTCATCCGCTTTCGCGGTCCGCCGACGCCGATCGGCGGGCGAACGCGGCATAGGTGACCGGCCGCGCGCCGTGGTGCAGCGCCAGGTCGACGGCATCCAGAATCGCCTGCCGCGCACCGGGCTTGCGCAGTTCAGCGGCATCCACCGCGAGCCGGACCAACCGGCCGCGGCGGGCCGCCCGACCGACCCCCAGCACGAGCGCCCGGCACCACCACGGCTCGGCGCGCTCGCCGGGACCGAGCATCCGGATCCGAGCCCGGTGCACCCGACCCGTCGCGAGTTCCCGCACCGCCATCGCGTCGGCGCAGACCGCGAAACCGCGACGCTGCAACGCGGTCACCGTGCCCGGCGAGGCCAGCCAGCGCGGCGGGATGAAGACGTCGGTCCGCAAACCGACCTGCTCCAGCACGGCCGAAGCCGCCACCAGGCGCAGCCCCGCTTCGTGCGCCGGAAGCCGCGCGGCCGGTGCGAGGCGGGCTCGCAGTCCTGGCGAAACCCGGGCGAAGCCGTACATGCTCACGGCGTCCTGCCGCGCCAGGCGCTCGGCCAGCCAGTGCAGCACCGGGGACTGCGCGCCGCGCGCTGCGAGGTGGTCCGGGCGCGGCGCGATCAGCAGGGACAGCGGGACCTGGCGACGGTCCAGGTCCGCGGCGAAGTCCGCGCACTGGTCCAACACCCGGTGGCCCAGCCCGGACAGGGACACCACGAGCGGCGTGCTCACGGTGCCTCATTTGGCCTGGTCCGGGTGTCCAAGACCTGACCGCCAGGTGTCCCCTCGGCGCAAATCCGGCGAACCTCCACGCCGTCACCTTCGACACGCCCGGGCACATCGGGACGCCGACACGCCGATGCCTACCCCCACCGGGCGAAAGCAGCACGTGAGTGGTTGTCCGGGATTTCCCTCCCGAGCACGCCGCGCCTGCTTACTCCGTCGGCGCCAGCCAGTCGGCGAAGGCGCGACCGGTGATCCGCTCGTAGGCCTCGATGTAGCGAGCGCGGGTGGTGGCGATGATGTCGGCGGGCAGCGGGGGCGGCGGGGTGTCCGCCGCGCGATCCCAACCGGAAGCCGCCGAGGTCAGCCAGTTGCGCACGAACTGCTTGTCGAACGACGCCTGCACCTTGCCCGGCTCGTACTCGTCCGCTGGCCAGTACCGCGACGAGTCCGGGGTGAGCACCTCGTCCCCGAGCACCAGGGAACCGTCCGCGGCGAGGCCGAACTCGAACTTGGTGTCCGCGACGATCACGCCGCGCCCGCGCGCGTGCTCCGCGGCCCGCCGGTACACCCGCAACGTCAGATCCCGCAGCTGCGCGGCGCGTTCCGCGCCGACCTGCGCGGCCACCTCCGCGAAGCTGACGTTCTCGTCGTGGTCGCCGATCGCGGCCTTGGTCGCCGGGGTGAAGATCGGCTCCGGCAGCTGGGACGCCTCGGTGAGCCCGTCCGGCAGCCGCACATCGCACACCGCACCGGTGCGCTGGTAGTCGGCGAGCCCGGAGCCGGTGAGGTATCCGCGCGCCACGCACTCCACCGGCAGCATCTCCAACCGACGCACCAGCAGCGCGCGACCGCGCACCTCGCCGGGGATCCGCGGGTCGTCGGCGGCCACCAGGTGGTTGGGCATGACATCGGCGAGCAGCTCGAACCAGAACACGCTCATCGCGGTCAGCACCCGGCCCTTGTCCGGGATCGGCGTTTCGAGCACGTGGTCGTAAGCCGACATGCGATCGGAGGCCACCAGCAGCAGGTGTTCGTCGTCCACGGCGTGCAGCTGGCGAACCTTGCCTGCCGCGATCTGGGGGTAATCGGCGAGTGCAACCACGTGCGAGATTGTCTCGCACCAGGAGTCGGGTACCCGCACGCGGGCCGGGCCGGTGGTATGAACCCGGCATGGCCCATCCGGCGCACAGGAGGATTCCGTGACCGAGACATTCACCGACTGGCTCCGCCAGCGCAGCGAGCCCGACTGGACGGCGGTCGTCACCCACCCGTTCGCCCAGGGCCTGTTCGACGGGCTGGTCCCGGTCGATTCGATGCGTTCCTACCTGGTGCAGGACTACCAGTTCGTGGACGACTTCCTGGCGCTGCTCGGTGCCGGGCTGGCCAGGGCCGACCGCTACTCGTCGCGGCTGGCGATCGCGGGCAGCATCGCCGTGATCACCAGCGAGGAGAACACCTACTTCCAGCGCGCTTTCGACGCGTTGGGGGTTGGCGAGTCGGACCGGGTGCACCCGAAGTTGGACGAGGCGACCGTGGCGTTCCGGGAGCTGATGCGGGACACCAACGCGCGCGGCAGTTACGCCGAGGTGCTGACGGTGCTGACCGTCGCGGAGTGGGCCTACCTGGAGTGGGCGATGCGCGCGCCGGCCGCGCTGCCGGAGAACTTCGTGCACGCCGAGTGGATCGCGCTGCACAACAACCCCGACTTCCAGGGCTGGGTGCAGTGGCTGTGCCGGGAACTGGACCGGGTGGGCGCCGATCTCGACGAACGCGACCGGGCCCGCTGCCTCCGCCTGTTCCAGCAGGCAACCCGCCGCGAACTGGACTTCTTCAACGCCCACTGGCAATGACCCGAACAACCGGCACCCCACCCCCACCCACTGATCGGGCGACTCCGAACCGAACGAGTACTGGGGTGGGTCAGAGGATGTCGGTGGGGTGGTAGGTGGCTGCTTCGGGGTGGCGGGTGGTGATCTTCTCGATCTCGGCCACCACGTCGCCGACCTGGGCGGCCGCTGCGCCGGTGAAGGCGAGGCGGTCCGCCAGCAGGGCGTCCAGTTGGGCGCGGTCCAGTGGTAGGCGGTCGTCGGTGGCCAGGCGGTCCAGGAGGTCGTTGCGCTGCGCGCCCTGCTCGCGCATGTCCAGCGCGACGGCCACCGCGTTCTCCTTGATCGCCTCGTGCGCGGTCTCGCGACCGACACCGGCCCGCACCGCCGCCATCAGGACCTTGGTGGTGCTCAGGAACGGCAGGTAGCGGTCGAGTTCGCGGGCGATGACGGCCGGGAACGCGCCGAACTCGTCGAGCACGGTCAGGAACGTCTCCAACAGCCCGTCGAAGGCGAAGAACGCATCCGGCAGCGCCACCCGACGCACCACGGAGCAGGACACGTCGCCTTCGTTCCACTGGTCGCCGGCCAGCTCGCCGACCATCGAGAGGTAGCCGCGCAGCACCACCGCGAGCCCGTTGATCCGCTCGCAGGAGCGGGTGTTCATCTTGTGCGGCATCGCGCTGGAGCCGACCTGGCCGGGCTTGAAGCCCTCGGTCACCAGCTCGTGCCCGGCCATCAACCGGATCGTGGTGGCCACATTGGACGGTGCGGCGGCGAGTTGGACGAGCGCGGTGAGCACCTCGAAGTCCAGCGAGCGCGGGTAGACCTGGCCGACGCTGGTCAGCGTCCGGCCGAAGCCGAGGTGACCGGCGACGCGGCGCTCCAGCTCGGTGAGCTTCGCGGTGTCGCCGCCGAGCAGGTCGAGCATGTCCTGGGCGGTGCCGACCGGGCCCTTGATGCCGCGCAGCGGATAGCGCGCGAGCAGTTCCTCCAGCCGGTGGAAGCCGACGAGCAGCTCGTCGGCGGCGGTGGCGAAGCGCTTGCCGAGCGTGGTCGCCTGCGCCGCGACGTTGTGCGAGCGCCCAGCCATGACCAGCTCGCCGTACTCACCGGCGAGCTTGCCCAGTCGCGCCAGGACGGCGACCGCGCGGTCCCGGACGTGCTCCAGGCTGCGGCGGATCTGCAGCTGCTCGACGTTCTCGGTGAGATCCCGCGAGGTCATGCCCTTGTGGATCTGCTCATGACCAGCGAGGGCGTTGAACTCCTCGATGCGCGCCTTGACGTCGTGCCGGGTGATCCGCTCGCGGTCGGCGATGGAGTCCAGGTCGACCTGCTCCAGCACCCGCTCGTAGTCGGCCACCGCCCGCTCGGGGATCTCGACGCCGAGGTCGGCTTGGGCGCGCAGCACCGCGAGCCACAACCGGCGCTCCAAGACGATCTTGTGCTGCGGCGACCACAGCTCGACCAGCTCGGGCGAGGCGTACCGGGCGGCGAGGACGTTCGGAATGCTGGGCTTGACCGTCACGAACAGCCAGGATACCGGCGGGGTGCACCCGTTCGGCCCACCCGGTCGGCGGCAGCGCGAACGCTCCCGCCGACCGTGGGTGGTGGCGCAGCTCAGGGTCGCAGTGCGAGCTGGGGATCGGTGGCCAGTGCGATGAGTTCAGGCGAGTCCATCGGCGGCTGGGTCATCGCGTACATCCTCCGCAGTTCACCGTCGCTGAAGTGCGAGGCGGTGGCCACCACGAGCGTGCCATCAGCTCTGAAGTGGTGGACGACGTGGCTCGGCGGGTAACGACCGTCTTCCATGGTGGCAACGCTGTCCACGACGACGGACCCGTCGGCTTGGACGTGCTGCGCGCATTGCAGGATCACGCGAAAAAGCGGGGTACCACATGCTTGCGCAGGCGAGCGTTCGACCGAGCCCGGCGCGAACACGCGCACTGCCAACTCCACCGATACGGCTTTCCCCGGCACTGCCTCGACCGTCCTGGCGAACGCGGCACTCACGTAGACCTCTGCCGGTGGACTGGTCCTCAGCCCAAGCCCGAGACCGGGTTTGGCCCCAGGTTCGGTGGTGAAGTCGCGGACGGCGGGCACCACCTCGGGAACAGCTTCGGCCAGGTACCCCTTGATCCGTTCGCCCTCGGCGACCAGTTGCTGGTCGGTCAGCCGCAACGGAACCATTCCCGTCGGTGCCCAACCGATCGGTTCGGGCACCGCGACCTGCGGCGGGGACGCGGGCGGGACCGTCATGGTGTGCAGCATGCTCGGCGCGGTGGCGGCGCCGACGACCACGACCAGGGTGGCGACTACTGCGCCGATCATGGCGCGGCGCCTGCGCTGCCTGCGCCTGGCCTCGGCGACCAAGTCGTTCGGGCCGAAGCCGAGTGGTGGTTCGTCCGCCACGGCGGCCCGCATTCCCTCGCGCAGCAGTTCTTCCTGCATCACTGGCTCCTCCTCGTAGTCGCGTGGGCCAGGTCGGGATCGGTCCTGGCGATCGCCGCGCGCAGGTTCTCCAGTCCGCGCGACGCCTGGCTCTTGACCGTGCCTTCGGCGCACCCGAGCGCGGCGGCGACCTCGGCGGTCGGCAGGTCCTCCCAGTAGCGCAAGACGAGCACTGCCCGCTGCTTGGGCGGGACCTCGGACAACGCGCGCAGCACCAGGTCCCGGTCCCATGCGCGCAGGCCCGACTCGGCCGGATCGGCGGTGCCGTCACCGGTGTCCGGCAGCGAACCGTCGCGCCGTTCCGCGCGCCGCCACGGGCGGCGGCTTTCGTCGAGCCACACCCGGAGCAGTGCCTTGCGCGCATAGGCGTCCACTGTGGAGCGATCTATTCGCCGCCACGCCCGGTAGAGCTTGAGAAGAGTGTTCTGGACGAGGTCTTCGGCGAGGTGCCAGTCACCGCACAGCAGGTACGCCGAGCGGCGCAACCACAGCGCACGTTCCCCGGCGAACTCGCGGAACTCCTGTTCCTGTTCGGCCCGCATAGAGCTTGTCCCCTTTCCGCGCTACCACCGCTTGAGTACGGGAGCGGACCGGCTGGGGTTGCACGCGGACCGGCGACATCAGCGAGCAGACGACGAAAAGGTCCGTTCGCCGCAGCAGATCTCAGCGAACGGACCATTCTCAGCGGCGTTGCGGTGACCTCACGAAGTCGCCGTCGCGCCGGGTGCTCAGAGACCGGTGTCCCAGAGCGGGGAGTCGGCGGGGATCAGCGGGAGGTCGGCGGGGACGAAGTCCGGGTATTTCTGGCCCGCTCCGGTGTTGAACAGCACGACGCGGTCCGCGTCGTGCACCGCGCCGCTGCTGCGCAGCCGCCGCAGCGCGGCCAGCGTCGCCGCGCCCTCCGGCGCCGGGTAGACGCCCTCGGCCGTCGCCATCTCCCGGGTGGCCGCGCGCATCTCCTCCTCCGACACCGACACCGCGGTGCCACCGGAAGCGCGCACCGCGTCGAGGATCAGGTAGTCGCCCACCGCGACCGGCACGCGCAGGCCGCTGGCGTCGGTGGTCGCGTCCTCCCAGCGCGGCGCGTGCCGCTCACCGGTGTCGTGGGCGCGCACGATCGGCGCGCAGCCCTCGGCCTGGACCACCACCATGCGGGGCCGCTTGGCACCGATCCAGCCGAGCGCCTCCAGTTCGGCGAACGCCTTCCACATGCCGACCAGGCCGGTGCCGCCGCCGGTCGGGTAGATCACCACGTCCGGCAGTTCCCAGCCGAGCTGTTCGGCCAGTTCGTAGCCGAGCGTCTTCTTGCCCTCGACGCGGTAGGGCTCCTTGAGGGTGGACACGTCGAACCAGCCGCGCGCCGCCGAACTCGTCTTGACCAGCTTTCCGGCGTCGTCGATCAACCCTTCGACCAGCCAGGTGTCGGCGCCGGAAACCACCGCCTCGACCTGGTTGATGCGCGGGCAGTCGACGGGCATCACAACACCGGCGGCAAGTCCGGCGCGGGCCGCGTAGGCGGCGAGCGCACCGCCCGCGTTGCCCGCCGAAGGGGCGGCGACAGCAGCCGCGCCGAGCTCACGAGCGCGGGACACCGCGGCCGACATGCCGCGGGCCTTGAAGCTCCCGGTCGGGTTCTGGCCCTCGTCCTTGATGCGGACGTCGGCGATCCCGAGCGATGCGGCGAGCTTCGGCGCGGTCAGCAGCGGGGTGAAGCCTTCGCCGAGGCTGACGATGTTCTCGTGGTCGCGGATCGGCAGGAGCTCGCGGTACCGCCACATGGTCGACTCGCGGGACGCGAGGTCATCCGGCCCGAGGGTGACCTTCGTCAGGTCGTAGCGCGGGTAGAGCACCTTTTCGCATTCGGTGCACAACCGGTGGGGTACGTCCGCGTCGTAGGTCTGTCCGCAGTAGGTGCATTCGAGGTGGGTCAGCGTGCTGCCGGTGGAAGTCGCCATGACGGCATCCTCGCTGGCGGCACCCACCAGGTCCAGCCCGCCCCCGGGCACCGACCGACCGTCCGGCAGGCGGACCGCCCCGCGCCGCGACGCACATTAATTCAAACCTAAATAATCCAACGGATGCTGGACGCGCCCAAAAGGTGAACATATCGTTGGTGCACATCGAATGGCGCGAACAAAGGGATTCGAACGGATGATCAGCGACGTCTTCCGCGATGAAGGGCAGGACGTGTTCTGGATCGTCGGCTCAGGTTGCATCGTGCGGCATGCCACCACGCTTCGCCCCGGCGCCGTGTACGCAGGTCAGCAAATACCGTCCCTGTGCGACGTCCGGCTGAAAGTTCCGCAGCCCACCCCGAGCGGCCGGGAGCCGAGCACCAAACCGATCACCGACAAATGCCCGGAATGCGCGCGGAAAGCGACCGACTCCGCTTTCTCGGAAATAACCTGGGACTTCTGACGCACCGCGCCCGTCGGTAAAAATCGGTCGCCGCGCGACGGGCCGTTGAACTAGCGTCGGTGCCGCTATGGCACCGAGCAGTTCATCCCGATTCCTGTGGTCTTTGCTGGCGCAACGGCCCGGCTTGCTGACCCTCGCGACGATCTCCGGTGCGTTGTGGATGCTGCCGACGGCGCTGCTGCCGCTGGTCGTCGGTGCGGCGATCGACGCCGGGATCCGCAACCACGACAGCGGTGCGCTGCTGCGCTGGGTGCTGGTGGTGCTCGGTCTCGGTGCCGCGCAGATGCTCGCCGCGGGCATCCTGAACTGGGCCTCGCACACGCTTTGGCTGCACGGCACGGCGAGCGCGCAGCGGGTCGTGCTGGCGCACGTGGTGCGCCTCGGCGGCACGCTGACGCGCAAGGTCCGGGCCGGTGAGGTGGTCGCGGTCGGCGCATCGGACATCTACCGCATCGGCGGGTTCTTCGAGGTGATCGGCCGGGCGACCGGCTCGCTGGTGTCGTTCGCGGTGGCCGCGATCGTGGTGCTCTGGATCTCGCCGATCATGGGCGTCGTGGTGCTGATCGGCGTGCCGCTGGCGACGGTGGGCATCGGCCCGCTGCTGCGCCCGCTGCGCCGCCGCGAGGAGACCCATCGGGAACGGCTGGGCCAGGTCAGCGCCCAGGCCGCGGACATCGTGTCCGGGCTGCGCATCCTGCGCGGCATCGGTGGCGAATCCCGCTTCCACGCGCGGTTCGTGGCCGCCAGTCGGCAGGTCCGGGAAGCCGGGGTGGCCGCCGGGCGGATCGAGGCTTGGCTGGCCGGTGCGGAGATCCTGCTGCCTGGCATGGTCACGGTGCTGGTGACCTGGCTCGGCGCGCGGCTGGCGCTCGACGGGACGATCAGCGTCGGCCAACTCATCGCGTTCTACGGCGTGTCGGCGTACCTGGTGATCCCGGTGCGCACCGCGACCGAGACGTCCTACGCGTGGGCCTCGGCGCTGGTCGCGGCCGGTCGCGCCCGGGCCCTGCTGCGGTTGGCTCCCGAACCGGCGCCGCCGGAGCGGCCGAAGCGGCTGCCGCCCGGCCCGCTGGAGCTGTTCGACGAATCCACCGGACTGCGGATCCCGGCGGCCGAACTCACCGTGATCGACGCGGGCGAGCAGGCCGAGGCGCTCGCCGAACGCCTCGCCGGGCAGGTGCGCGCCGGTGGCGTGCCGCTGGCCGACGTCGAACCGGATGAGCTGCGTCGTCGAATCGTGTTGGCGCACAACCAAGATCTGCTGTTCTCCGGACCGGCTCGCGCCGAACTCGACCTGGGCCGCGGGGTGGACCTCGAACGCGCCCTGCACGCCGCCGACGCTCACGAAGCGCTCTCGGCGCTGCCGACCGACGAAGTGCTGGACGAACGGGCCCGCTCGCTCTCCGGTGGCCAGCGGCAACGCCTGCTGCTGGCCCGCGCGCTCTGCGCGGACGCGGACGTGCTGGTCCTGGACGAGCCGACCTCGGCGGTCGACGCGCACACCGAGGCGCGAATCGCCGAACGGGTCAAGGAGTTCCGGCGCGGCCGAACCACGGTGGTGTTCAGCCAGAGCCCGCTGTGGGCCGCGGTCGCCGACCGGGTGCTGGAAGCGGGAGCGACGACGTGACCACCAGATTGCCGCTGGCCGACGCGGCCGCGGTTCGCCGCTGGATGTGGCGCACGCTGCTGATGCACCGCCGCCGCTTCGCCGCGATGCTGCTGCTGTACGGCGTGGCGACGCTCGTCGGGCTGGTCGGCCCGCAGGTGCTCGGCGTCCTCGTCGACGGCGTGCTCACCGGCACCACGACCGAGCGGGTGGACCTGCTCGCCGGGGTGTTCCTGGTGATCCTCGTGGTGCAGGCGCTGCTGGTGCGCGCCGCGCGGGTGCGGGCGGCGTTGCTCGGCGAGCACCTGTTGGCGGAATCGCGCGAAGGCATGGTCGGTCACGCGCTGCGCTTGCCGCTGGGCACCGTCGAGGCCGCGGGTAGCGGTGACCTGCTCAGCCGCGCCACCACCGATGTCGACCGCCTCGACCACACGGTCCGCAGTGCCGTCCCCGAGATCACCACGGCGCTGACCGCGGTGGCCCTGACCGGCACCGCGATGGTCCTGACCGCGCCGCTGCTGGCCTGCGGAATGCTCGTCGCGGTGCCGCTGATGGTGTTCAGCACGCGGTGGTACTACCCGCGTTCGCTGCCCGTCATCCGGCGGATCATGGCGAACTGGGCGGACGTGCAGTCCAGCATGCACGAATCCGTCGAAGGCGCCCGAACCGTCGCGGCCCTGCGGCTGGGCAGGCGCCGCATCGCGCGCAACGAGCAGGTGCTCGGCCGCGCGGTGGCCGCCGAGAAGCGGGACCGGTTCCTGCTCACCATGTGGCTGCCGTGCCTGGAGCTGTCGTACGTGCTGCCGATCGCCGCGATCCTGCTGATCGGCGGTTGGGCCTACCAGGCGGGCATCGCCGACCTCGGCACGATCACCACCGTGGTGCTCTACGCCCAGGCGATGGCGAATCCGTTCGACGAGCTGTTCATGTGGCTGGAAGAGCTGCAGGTCGGCCACACGGCGCTGCAACGGATCCTCGGCGTCCGCGAGGCCCCGGCGGCCGACGATTCGCCGCGCCGCGCCGACACCGACGGGCAGCGCGATCTCGTCCTCCGCGACGTGCGCTTCTCCTACCGCCCGGACCGGGAGGTCCTGCACGGCATCGACCTGGCCGTGCCAGCCGGAGCGCGGTTGGTCATCGTCGGTCCCTCCGGCGCCGGGAAGTCCACGCTCGGCCGGTTGATCGCCGGGATCAGCCGACCGGACTCCGGGTCGGTCGCCTTCGGCAGCACCGAACTCACCGAGCTGTCCACCGAGCAGCTGCGCCGCCAAGTGGTGCTGCTGACCCAGGAACAGCACGTGTTCGCCTGCCCGCTGCGGCAAAACCTCACCCTGTCGGATCACGAACTGACCGACGACCAGCTGACCGATGCGCTCGGGACCGTCGGTCTGCTGGAGTGGGTGGCGGCGCTTCCCGACGGCCTGAACACCGTGCTCGGCCCCGGCGGCCAGCCGGTTCCGGCGGCGCGCGCCCAGCAGCTCGCGCTGGCGCGGGTGCTGCTCGCCGATCCGCACACCGTGGTCCTCGACGAGGCGACCTCGCTGCTGGACAACATCACCTCCCGCGAGCTGGAGCGGTCGGTTTCGACGCTGCTCAACGGCCGAACGGTGATCGCGATCGCGCACCGGCTGCACACCGCGCGCAGCGCCGACCAGGTGGCCGTGATGTCGGACGGCCGCATCGTCGAGCTCGGCAGCCACGCCGAACTGCTCGCCGCCGACGGTTCGTACGCCCGGCTGTACCGGGTGGCTCAGCCGAGCTGAGAGCGCAGCATCCGACGGGCCGCGCCGCGCGGGTCGGGATCGCTTTCGATCAGCGCGTTCACCACCGCGCCGTCCACCAGCGCGATCAGTTCGAGCAGCCGGTCGTGGCTGACGTCCATATCGCTGCGGGCGAAGATCTCGGCCAGCAGATCGTGCAGTTCGGCGCCGAGCTCGCGCATCAGCGGCGCCAGGTAGGGGCGGCGCGGCGAGCCGACCAGCCGCTCGTAGCGCAGCAGCACCGGCTCGGCGCCGCCATCGCGCGATCCGGTGCCCAGCAGCAGGTCGAGCATCAGCTCGATCACCGCGGCGGTGCTGCGGGGCTGTTCGGCGAGCTCGTCCAGCCGGGCCCGGCCTCTGGCGAGCTCCTGCCGCGCCTCGTGTTCGACCGCGGCGCTGATCAGGTCGTCCAGCGACGAGAAGTAGTAGGTGGTGGAGGCCAGCGGCAGACCGGCGCGTTCGGCGACCGCGCGGTGCCGCACCGCGTCGAAGCCGCCCTCGGCCAGCAGCTGCGCGGCGGCCAGTACCAATGCCTGCCGTCGCCGCTCGCCCTTCGGGGTACTGGCCGCTGTCATACCTGTCGATCCTATGCGTCGGCGGCCACGAGGTGGTTACCGCTGAGATTCGTCTCCACCACCGGAAGCCCACGTTGGATTTTCGCGATGCGCAACCGCGTTTCGACCGGCGTTGGTTCAGTGGCCGACGCCGGAGAGGTTCAGGCCGATCACACCGGCGACGATCAGCACGATCGAGACCAGCTTGAGCACCGAGAAGCCGTCGCCCAGCCACACCATGCCGACGACAGCGGTCAAGGCCGCGCCGATACCGGTCCACACCGCGTACGCCGGGCCGGCGGGCAGCACCCGCATCGCGTAGGCCAGGCCCGCGAAGCTCACCGCGGCCAGGACCAGGAACGAGACCGTCGGAATCAGTCGGCTGAAGCCGTGCGAGAGCTTGAGCGAGATCGCCCAGCCCGCTTCGAACACTCCCGAGACCATCAGGATGATCCAGGCCATCATCGCCGGACGTCCTTCCCTCTTATCCACCAGCAGAACTAGTACTAACGTACCAATAATTTGGTACATCTGTACCGTTCCAGTGCGGGACGACACCACGCTTCAGCGTTTCCACAGGTCAGGCGCCAAGACTTCGCTGACGGCCGTTGCCGCCCAACGACTCGCGAACGTTGCCGAACCGATCAGAACTGGGCGGCCAGACCACCCGCGATCGAGGCGAGCCGGGCGCCGAAGGGCGCCGCCGGGGACCCCGCCTCCGGGTCGCTGAGCACCACGATCAGCTTGCCGCTGCGCGCCTGTCGGACCGACTGCTCGGTGCCGTCCGGGCGCCGCAGGTCACCGGGCTTGGCCTGATCCGGCGCAACCGCGCCCACCGGGCTCACGATCACCGTGACGCTGCCCACCGAACTCCCGTCGCGCAGCTGGAAGGACGCCGACTTGGCACCCGAGGGGCACGGGCTGGCCGCGACCGGGGCCGTCCCGGCGGCCTCCGGCAACTGCCTGGTCACCGCGGCCGCGAGCTGCGCGTCCGGTCCGCACGACCCGCCGCGGTTCTCCAGCACGCCCGGCCCGTCGGTTCGCGGGGTGATCGGCGCGGTCTCCTGCCCCGAATGGCTCGCGACGGTGCTGCTCGACGGCGTGAACAGGCCGGTGCCCACCCCGATGCCGCCCACCAGCACCGCTGCGGCGACCACTGTTCCCCCCACCGCCGCCACCCGGCGACGCGCCGTGATCCGCCGCGACGCCCGTGCCACGTCCTGCTCGTCGAACGAGGCTGGAGGAACGGACCGCACCGAATCACGAAACAGCTCTTCGAGCTTGCGCTCGTCCACCTACCCGCACCTCCTCACGCCGACCGCAGGTCGCCGAGCTCGTCGCCCAGCGCCTCGCGCAACGCCGCCAACCCCCGGGCGCACTGGCTCTTGACGTTTCCCTCGCTGCACCGCATGACCGCCGCGACCCCCGCGACGTCCAGCCCCTCCAGGAATCGCAGCACCAGGACCGCGCGCTGCTTCGGCGGCACCTTCTGCAACCCCGCTAGCAGGGTCTGCCTGGTGGCCACCGAGGAATCCACGTCCGGCGAGTCCGCCGGACGGTCCGGCAGCACCTCCGCGGCGTGCTCCCGCCGCCACGGCCGCCGGGACTCGTCGATCACCGCACGGGTCAGTGTGCGGCGCACGTAGGCGTCCAGCGCGCCTTTGTCGCGAACTTTCCGCCAATGCCGGTGCAGCGCGATGAACGCGGTCTGGGCGAGATCGTCCGCGCGGTGCCAATCACCGCACATCATGTACGCCATTCGACGCACCGCCTCCCGCCGAGCCACGAAGTACTCCGCGAACTCCTGCTCTTCGCGTTGGTCCACGCGGAACTCTCCGCTCGTCCGTGCCTGCACCTGTGGGACGGGATCCCCGGCACCAACCGTTGCACGCATCGTGCCCGGCGATCCACCCTGTGATTGATACCGCAGTCGGCACATCGGTGTCCGCAGGGCCATTGCCTGAACCCGGTGTGGATGTGGTGTGATCTGTTCGTGACCAACATGGCACCGATCGACCTCCGCTCAGATACGGTCACGCGTCCCGACGAGCAGATGTCCGCGGCCATGGCTGCCGCTGAAGTCGGCGACGACGTGCTCGACCACGACCCGACGATGCGTGCGCTGGAGGAACGTGCCGCTGGGCTGCTCGGCACCGCTGCCGCGCTGTGGGTGCCCAGTGGCACGATGGGCAACCTGATCGCCCTGATGCTCCACCTTAAGCGCGGCGACCGATTCCTCGCGCCGCACGCCGCGCACGTGCTCAACCACGAACTCGGCACGGCCGCCTGGCTGGCCGGTGGCATGCCCGAGCCGCTGGAGTGGACCGCCGGGCCGGGCCGCCCGACGGCCGACGTGGTGCGCGCGCAGGCCGACGCCAACACCGGCTACGACATGCTGCGCACCACGCTGCTGTGCCTGGAGAACACGCACAACGGCGCGGGCGGTGCGGTGCTGCCGCCGCACGAGCACGCCCAACTGGTGGCGGCAGCCCGCGACAGCGGTCTGCGGGTGCACCTCGACGGCGCCCGGATCTGGAACGCCTCGGTCGCCCTCGGGGTGCCGCCAGCCGCGTTGACCGTCGGCGTCGACAGCGTGCAGGCCTGCCTGAGCAAGGGTCTCGGCGCGCCGGTCGGCTCCGTCGTCGCGGGCAGCGCGGAGTTCATCACCGAAGCTCGCCGGGTGCGCAAGATGCTCGGCGGTGGGGTCCGGCAGGGCGGGGTGCTGGCCGCGGCCGGGCTCGTCGCGCTGGACCGCATCGAAACGCTCGCCGAGGACCACGACAAGGCCCGCGCGCTCGCCGAAGGCCTGGTCGAGCTGGGTTGGGAGATCACCGCCCCGCAGACCAACATCCTGCTCGCGGCGGTCCCCGACGTGCAGCTCACGCTGCGACGCCTGGCCGCGGTAGGGGTGCTGGCGGTTCCGATGGAGGGCCGGATCCGCTTCGTGGCGCACCGCGACGTGTCCAAGGCCGACATCGAGGAGACGCTGCGCCGGATCGGCGAAGCCCGGATCTGACCGGCATCGCCCACGTGGCACGGCGGTGCGGCACTACCTGCGTGGATCGAGTTCGACAACGGGGCTGGGAGGGCACATGGTGCGTTGGGTCGTGTTCGACTACGGCGAGGTGATCAGTCGGCGAACCGGGGCGCTGCCCGCGATCGCGGCGCTGCTCGGCGTCGGGCCGACGGAGTTCGAGGAGGCCTACTTCGCCGAGCGCACCGCCTACGACTGGGGCCGCCCCGACCTGGAGTACTGGCAGGCGGTGGCGGCGCGGCTGGGCAAGACCGTCGACGCGGCGTTGTCGGCGCGGCTGACCCGCGCCGACATCACCGGTTGGCTGGAGACCGCGCCGGAAACGCTGCGCCTGCTCGAAGAACTGCACCAGCAGGGCGTCACGATGGCGGTGCTGTCCAACGCGCCGTCGTCGTTCGGGCGGGTGGCCGAGCAGGAGACCTGGGCGCGGTTGTTCAAGCACCTGATCTTCTCCGGAGATCTGCGCGTGGCGAAACCCGACGCGCAGATCTGGCGGCACCTGCTCGACACGATCGACGCCCCGGCGGCGGAGTGCCTGTTCTTCGACGACCGCCAGGAGAACGTCGACGGTGCCCTGGTGGCCGGTCTGCACGCCGAACGCTGGCAGGGCGCGGCAGCGGCGCGCGACACCCTCCGAACCCACGGCGTCCTCCCGTGAGCGACCCCGTGGCGCAGCTGATCAGGGTTTGATCTGCTTGTTGCGGTCGCGGGCCCAACCGATCGCTGCGGTGGCGACGAAGAGCACGCCGCCGATCACGGCGAGCCAGAACAGGCCCTTGATGACGAAGCCCGCCACCGAGATCACCAGCCACAGCAACAGCAGCCCGCCGATCACCTTCCACAACATCGCAAGCACCTCAGCTCGGCCGCAGAAATCCGTACCACCCTCAGCCTGCCAGATGCAGCGCCCGCGGCGACCCACCGAAGCCGCACAACCAGGGAAAACTCAGGGAAACCCGGAGACCCTCGACCAAGCGCACAACCGGACTCCACCCACGGCTCGGGGCCTATTCAGGTGAGGGGTGAGGGGCACCCGTGACCAAGTAACTGGGTCACAGGTGCCCTCACCTCGTCCCCTTCACCCGGTGGTGACGTGCTCACGGTAGCCAGCGGGCCAGGCGGTCCAGGGCTTCCGCGATGTCCTCGGTGCTGCCCGCGAACGACATCCGCGCGAAGCGGTGGCCTCGTACCGGGTCGAAGTCCACGCCGGGCACCAGGGCGACCCCGGTTCCGTCGAGCAGCCGTCGGCAGAACCCGGTGGCGTCGTCGGTGAGGTGGCCGACGTCGGCCCACGCGTAGAACGCGCCATCGGCCGGGGCCACCCGCGTGATGCCGAGCTCCGCGAGCCCGCGCAGCAGCAGCTCCCGATTGGTGCGGTAGCGCTCGACGTGCGCGCTGACCTCGGCGTACGCGCCTGGGGAGAACGCCGCGATGGCGCCGTACTGGGACAGCGCGGGCGGGCAGAGCGTGAAGTTGCCGGTCAGCGAATCCACCGCGCGGCGCAGCCGTGGCGGCACCAGCATCCAGCCCAGCCGCCAGCCGGTCATGGACCAGAACTTGGAGAACGAGTTCACCACGATCGATTCGCGGGAGAACTCCCAGGCCGAGTGCAGCGGCTCCGCGTAGCTGAGGCCGTGGTAGATCTCGTCGCTGATCAACTGCACGCCGTTCGCCGCGCACCACCGCGCCAGCCCAGCCAGCTCGTCGCGGGCGAGCACGGTCCCGGTCGGGTTGGCCGGGCTCGCCACGACCAGGCCCCGCACCGGCTCGTCCAGCGCCGCCAGCATCGCGACCGTCGGCTGGAACCGCGTCGCCTCGTCGCACGGCAGCTCCACGACCTCGCAGCCCAGCGCCGACAGGATGTTCCGGTAGGCCGGGTAGCCGGGGCGGGCCAGCGCGACCCGGTCCCCGGCGTCGAAGGCGCTGAGGAACGCGAGCAGGAAAGCGCCGGAGGCACCGGTGGTCACCACGACGTCATCGGAGTGCACCGGCAGTCCGTGGGAACGGTCGTAGTGCCCGGCGATCGCCTCCCGCAGCTCGGGCAGCCCGAGCTGTTCGGTGTAGCCGAGCGCGTGGTGGTGCAGTGCCTGCGCGGCGGCTTCGCGGACGGCCTTGGGTGCGGGTGTGGCGGGCTGACCAGCGGCCAACGAGACGACATCGCCTTTCGCGCGCTGCCGCGCGGCGGCCGCGGAGAGGACCTCCATCACTTGGAACGGGGCGACGTCCGCCCGCTGCGCGGCGGCGAACGCGGAGTGCTGACTGAGCATGGGCCCAGCGTGCCAGCAACTCGTCCTGGATGGGGCCGGGCCGATCTCGCGCGAAATCGGCACCACTCGCTAGGCGGTCGGGATGGCGACCTCGCCGTGCACCGCGCGCAGCGCGATGTCGGTGCGGAAGTGCGAGCCGGGCAGGTGCACGCCGGAAACCCGCCGGTACACCTCTTCGCGGGCCGAGGCCAGGTCCTCACCGGTGGCCACCACCGACAGCACGCGTCCGCCAGCCGACAGCACCGCGCCGTCCTCCCGGCGCCGGGTTCCGGAGTGCAGCACGCCCCGGGCATCGCTGCCCTGGATCACGTCGTCGACGCGCGGCCGCCCGGGATAGCCGTCCGCCGCCACGACCACGGTCACCGCCGCACCGGACTCCCACTCCAGCGGCGGGTGCCCGGCGAGTTCGCCACGCGCGACCGCGCTGAACAGCCCCGCCAGCGGCGTGTCCAGCAGCGCCAGCACGGCCTGGGTCTCCGGGTCGCCGAACCGGCAGTTGAACTCGATCACCTGCGGACCGGCGGAGGTCAGCGCGAGACCCGCGTAGAGCAGCCCGGAAAACGGTGTGCCGCGGCGGGCCAGTTCGTCGACCGTCGGCTGCACGATGGTGCGCACCACGGTGTCGACCAGGTCCTCCGGTGCCCACGGCAGCGGGGCGTAGGCACCCATGCCGCCGGTGTTCGGGCCCGCGTCGCCGTCGCCGACCCGCTTGAAGTCCTGCGCGGGCACCAGCGGCACCACCGTGGTGCCGTCCACCAGGCAGAACAGCGACGCCTCCGGGCCGTCGAGGAACGATTCCAGCAGCACCGGGTGGCCACCGTCGAGGAGCTTGAGCGCGTGCGCCCGCGCCGCGTCGAAGTCGCCGGTCACCAGCACGCCCTTGCCAGCGGCCAAACCGTCGTCCTTGACCACCCAGGTGGGGCCGAAGTGCGCCAGCGCGGCGTCCAGCTTCGCGGGGTTGTCCACCACTTCGCTGTGCGCGGTCGGCACCCCGGCCGCGAGCATGACGTCCTTGGCGAACGCCTTGGAGCCTTCGATGCGCGCCGCCTCCTTGGACGGGCCGAAGCAGGCGATGCCCGCTGCCCGGACCGCATCGGCGGCACCTGCCACCAGTGGCGTCTCCGGGCCGAAGACGACGAGGTCGGCACTCCACTTGGCGGCCAGTTCGGCCACGTCGTCGGGCTTGGCGACGTCGACGCCGTAGGTCTCGGCGAGCGCGGCGGTTCCCGCGTTTCCGGGCGCGCAGGCCAGCGCGGTCACGGACGGGTCGCGGGACAGCGCCAGCACGATCGCGTGTTCCCGGCCACCGCCACCGATCACGAGGATTCGCACAAATCGCAGCGTAGAGCGTGCGGCACGCCACGCTGGCGCTGCCCCCGGCAATCCTGCGGAGGCTTTATCAACTTCGCGGTAACGGCCCGTTCACGACGGTCGGCGCCGGTAGTTCACCTGGCGGTCGGCGAGGTGTTGCCCGGCCTTGCGCGAATGGTCGATTGCAGCGGCAAGGGTTTTGCCCGAATGTGCGGCGTTGATCGACGTGCGCGCGAGACACAGGAGGGCAAATGACGATCCGGGTACGCCTGACGGCACTGTCCGTCGCAGGCGCCGCGGCGTTGGGGCTGCTGGCAGCACCCGCCATCGCGGCCCCCAACCGACCGGACACCGCAGATCGGGTGGAGGTCTTCGGGCACCGCGGTGCCTCCGGGTACCGGCCCGAGCACACGCTGGCCTCCTACGAACTGGCCGCCCGGATGGGTGCCGACTACATCGAGCCGGACCTGGTGCCCACCAAGGACGGCGTGCTGGTCGCCCGGCACGAGAACGAGATCGGCGGCACCACCGACGTCGCCACGCACCCCGAGTTCGCCGACCGCAAGACCACCAAGGTCATCGACGGCGTCGAGATGACCGGCTGGTTCACCGAGGACTTCACCCTGGCCGAGCTCAAGACGCTGCGCGCCACCGAACGCATCCCGGACATCCGGCCGAACAACACCATCTACAACGGCCGCTTCGAGGTGCCGACGTTCCAGGAGGTCCTGGACCTGCGCGCCCGGCTGTCCAAGGAGCTGCGCCGCGAGATCGGCGTCGCCCCGGAGACCAAGCACCCGAGCTACTTCGCCAAGCTCGGCCTGCCGCTGGAGCCCGGTGTGGTCAAGACGCTGAACGACAACGGCCTGAACCGGCCGAACGCGAAGGTCGTCGTGCAGTCCTTCGAGGTGGGCAACCTGAAGGAGCTCAACCGGCAGTTGCGCGTGAACCTGGTGCAGCTGATCAGCAACACCGGCGCGCCGCAGGACTTCATCGAGGCCGGGGACCCGCGCACCTACGCCGACCTGGTCAAGCCGGAGGGACTGCGGGAGATCGCGGGCTACGCGGACGTGATCGGCCCGGACACCAAGGTGATCCTGCCGGTGAACCCCGACGGCTACCTCACCGAGCCGACCACCGTCGTCGCCGACGCGCACCAGGCCGGGCTGCAGGTGGTGCCGTACACGGTGCGGGCCGAGAACAGCTTCCTGCCCGCCGACTTCCGGTCCTCGACCGACCAGACCGCCTACGGCGACGTGTTCAGCTTCTTCCACGCGCTGTTCGACCAGGGCATCGACGGGATCTTCAGCGACAACCCGGACATCGCGGTGGCCGCCCGCGACGAGCACGAGGCCGCGACCGCCGGTAGGTGATCAACCGGTGGTGGGCGATCGGGCCACCGGGACACCTAATCTGTCCATGATGGACGGAGGTGACCCCGGTGGCCCAACTGCTGCTCGTCCTGATCGGTGCGCTGCTGGTCACCGCGCTCGCCCGCAGCCGCGAGATCGCCTCGCCACTGCTGCTGGTCCTGGTCGGCCTGGTGGTGTCGCTGATCCCCGGCACCGCGGAGCTGCGGATCGATCCGGAGCTGCTGCTGTCGGCGGTGCTCCCGCCGCTGCTGTACGCCACGGCGCTGGAGAGCTCCTACACCAACTTCCGGGCCCGGATCAGGCCGATCGTGCACCACGGCGTGCTGCAGGTCATCGCCACGGCCGTCGTGATCGGTTGGCTGGCCTACGTGCTCATTCCGGAACTGCCGCTGAACTCGGCGATCGTGCTCGGCGCGCTGATCGCGCCGCCGGATGCGGTGACCGCCGCCGCGATCGGCCGCCAGCTGAAGCTGCCGCGCGGCATGATGACGGTCCTCGGCGGCGAAAGCCTGATCAACGACGCGGCCGCGCTCACCGTCTACCGGATGGCGATCGGCGCCGTCGTCGGCGCCACCCCGACCTTGGCGCAGGGTGCGTGGGTGTTCCTGCTTGCCGTGGTGGTCGGCGTCGGCATGGGGCTGGTGTTCGGGGTGCTCGCGCAGATCGCCCGAACCCGCATCCCCGATGTGCAGGTGGCGACCATGCTGGGCGTGCTCGTGCCGTTCATCGCATACCTCACCGCCGAGCAGTTGCAGGGTTCCGGTGTGCTCGCGGTGGTCACCGCCGGGCTCTACGTCGGCCACAACCAGCCGAGGGCGCGGGCCGCCGGGCGGCTGCAGGAGCACACCGTCTGGGTGTCGATCAACCTGCTGCTGGAAAGCCTGGTGTTCGCCTACATCGGGCTGCAGCTGAAGACGGTGGCGACCGACGTCATCGCCTCCGGGCGGCACATCGGGCTCCTGCTGGTGGCGGCCTTGCTGCTGCTGGCGGCGACGATCGGCTTCCGGATCGTGTGGATGTTCTGCTCCAACTACATCCCGGGCCTGTCGCACCTGTTGACCGGCGGCCGCAGGCGCGGCAGCCGGTGGCGGCGCACCACCGTGCTGTCGTGGACGGCGATGCGCGGCGTGGTGACCCTCGCGGCCGCGGGCGCGATCCCGTACACCACCGGCAGCGGCGCGCCGTTCCCGTCGCGGGAGCTGATCCAGTTCGTGGCGTTCGTGATCACGGTGGGCACCATCCTGGTGCAGGGCACCACGCTGCCGTGGCTGATCCGGAAGCTGGGCATCGACGATCTGGACGAGGCCGCGCGCGACGACCAGGCGGAGGCCGGGGCGAGGGTGACGGCGACCAACGCCGCCCTGCGCTACCTGGACGGGCTCACCCCGGCGGACCTGGGCACCGAGCCGGAGCACTTCCAGCGGATCATCGGCCGGATGAAGGACCTGGTGGAGCACCAGGGGATGGCCGCGGCGGAGCAGGTCGGCCGCACTCCGGCGGAGCGGGCGGACACGGCGAGCAAGATGTTCTCCGACCTGCGCCGCGATGTGCTGGAGGTGCAGCGTTCGGCGATGGCCGACGAACGGGACGCGGGCAACGTCGACGACGAGGTGCTGCGCCGCGTGCTGCGCGAACTCGACCTCCACGAAGCCGCCCTCGACAGCTCCTGGCGCAACCGCTGACGTTGAGCACCACTCGTGAGCGGTTGTTCCGCCGCTTACCGGAACAACCGCTCACGACCCTCAAGCCATGGTGTGGCGGACGATGGTCTGGTCGCGGCCGGGGCCGACGCCGATCGCCGAGACGCGCGCCCCGGCGAGTTCCTCGATGCGCTCGATGTAAGCCCGCGCGTTGGCGGGGAGGTCCTCGAAGCTGCGCGCTCCGCTGATGTCCTCCCACCAGCCCGGCATCTCCTCGTACACCGGCACCGCGTGGTGCACCGCGGTCTGCGTCATCGGCATCTCGTCGATCCGCTCGCCGTCCACGTCGTAGGCGACGCAGATCGGGATCGTCTCCAGCCCGGAGAGCACGTCCAGCTTGGTCAGGAAGTAGTCGGTGATGCCGTTGACCCGGGTCGCGTAGCGCGCGATCACCGCGTCGAACCACCCGGTGCGCCGCGACCGGCCGGTGGTCACGCCGAACTCGCCGCCCTGCTTTCGCAGGTTCTCCCCGGCCTCGTCGATCAGCTCGGTCGGGAACGGACCGGCCCCGACGCGGGTGGTGTAGGCCTTCAGGATGCCGATCACCGCGTTGATCTTCGTCGGTCCGATGCCGGAGCCCGCGCACGCGCCGCCCGCGGTCGGGTTCGACGAGGTCACGAACGGGTAGGTGCCGTGGTCGACGTCCAGCAGGGTGCCCTGCGAGCCCTCCAGCAGAACGGTTTCGCCGCGATCCAGCGCCTGGTTGATCAGCAGCTTGGTGTCGGCGATGCGGCTGGCGAACTGCTCGGCCTGGCCGAGCACGGAGTCCACCACTTCTTCCGGATCCATCGCGCGGCGGTTGTAGACCTTGACCAGGATCTGGTTCTTGAAGTCCAGCGCGGCTTCGACCTTCTGCCGCAGGATCTTCTCGTCCAGCACGTCCTGCACCCGCACCCCGACCCGGGCGATCTTGTCCTGGTAGCAGGGCCCGATGCCGCGGCCGGTGGTGCCGATCTGCTTCTTGCCCAGGTATCGCTCGGTGACCCGGTCGATGGCCACGTGGTACGGCATGATCAGGTGCGCGTCGGCGGAGATCAGCAGCCGCGAGGTGTCCACGCCGCGGTCCTCCAGCCCGGCCAGTTCTTCCAGCAGCACCCCGGGATCGACCACGACGCCGTTGCCGATCACGTTGGTCACCCCAGGGGTGAGGATCCCCGATGGGATGAGGTGCAGGGCGAAGTCCTGCCCGTCCGGCAACACCACGGTGTGACCCGCGTTGTTGCCGCCCTGGTAGCGGACGACCCACTGCGCCTGCTCGCCGAGCAGGTCGGTCGCCTTACCCTTGCCCTCGTCGCCCCACTGGGCGCCGATCAGCACGATCGCCGGCATGTGAAACTCCAACCTGGATTGGGTGGTCGCCAGCGTGACCGCACGCTTCGCCCGCTCCCACCACGGGGTATGCCGGTCGATCAGGGTAAACCAGGAGCGAAACGTGAGTACCACCGCATTGTCCTGCGGAAACGTTGACCGCGCAGCGCGTCCGTCCGGTGACGGCGTGCAATGGTTCGACGTCCCGGCGACGCCAGGCCGCGAAGACCTGGATCCGCTGCTCGCCGCCGCCGGAGATCGCCTGGTGGTGCAAGGCACCGACGCCGATCTGGCGGCTGTCGTGCTGCGGCTGCTCCGGAAGAACCTGCTGGCGGACCTGGTCGTCGGCTACGTCCCGGTCGTCGATTCGCCGGTCGCGCGGCTGCGGGGACTGGCGGTCGGCGACTTCGACCGCGCGCTGACCGCCGCGCCGCGACCGGCGGCGTTGATCCGGGACGACTCGGGCGGGGTGCTGCTCGGCGCGGGGCTGATCGAGCCGATCACCGGCCAGGTGTACTGCGATGACGAGCAGGTGCTCGACGGCACCGCGCTGAGCGTCGAGGTTTCCCCCGATCCGGCCGCCACGCCGCTGCCGGAGTCCACTTCGGACCCGTTGAGCAGCGAGCTCGAACCGGCCACCGACGGTCTGCTGGTCACCACCGTCCGCCGGGGCCTGCTGCGCCGCCGCCGCGACATCGCCCGGGGCCGCGCGGTGCAGGCATCGTTCCGGCCCTCGCAGGTTCGCCACGACGGCATCGCGCACCCGCGCCCGGTGCAGAAGTGGGTCTGGTACCGCCACACCGAAGATCTGCGACTGGCCTGGTAACCACGGGATCAAGCCCCCGCTCGCCGTGCTGATCGGTCGATTCGGGCCACCGATCTTCGGCGAACCGGACATTCGGTCGGTCAATTTCCGGCAGTATCTCCGGATCTCCGGCCCCCACCCCAGGCGCTCTAACGGCGAAATCAGCCGATCGGCGCAGTGGCGTGCCCGGTGCGAAATTCACCAAGCAGTGGCACGATCAGTGGCGGTTTCACGCCAAGTCATCCATTGGCCACGCTCCGGCATTGCCTCGGCTACCTGCGTGGGCAATGGTCAACTTCGACATCGGCGAGACGCTCACGCGGAGGAAGCCAATGACAGGCCACCGATCGTTGCGCGCCACCTTGACCGCCCTGACCGCCTTGCCGCTGGCGGGCGTTCTCGGCCTCGCGCTGGCGATGCCAGCCAACTCCGAGCCCCCCGGCATCCCCGATCCGGCGACGGCGCAAGCCCAGCTCGGCGAGCTGACCGTCGCCCCGGAGGGCTCGATGGACGGCTACAGCAGGGACATGTTCCCGCACTGGATCGAGGGACCGGACAACTGCAACACCCGCGAATCGGTGCTCAAGCGCGACGGGGACGGCGTGGAGGTCGGCTCCGACTGCTACCCGACCTCGGGCAGCTGGTTCAGCCCCTACGACGGCGAAACCTGGACCCAGCCGTCCGATGTGGACATCGATCACGTGGTGCCGCTGGCCGCCGCGTGGCGTTCCGGTGCCGCGCAGTGGACCCAGTCCGAGCGCCAGTCGTTCGCCAACGACCTGGACAGCCCGCAGCTGATCGCGGTCACCGACAACGTCAACCAGGAGAAGGGCGACCAGACCCCGGACCAGTGGATGCCGCCGGTGACCGGCTACCACTGCACCTACGCGTCGATGTGGGTCGCCTCCAAGCACAAGTACCAGCTGACCATCACCCAGGCGGAGAAGAGCGCGCTGCAGTCGGCCCTCGACGGCTGCTGATCGGCATCGGCGCCCCGACCCACCTCCCCGGGCCGGGGCGCCGACCAGCTCGTCTGGTGCCCGGTCGATTCAGCGGGTCACCGAGCTGCTAGTTCAGCGCGAGTTCCGGGTCGGTGGCGAGCACGTCGAGCTGATCGAAGGGCACCGCGATCTCCGGGCGCGGATTCGGGTCCTGCTGGCCGTCGATGATCGGGTCGTAGCTGTAGCTGCTGATCATCGTGACGCTGCCGTCGAGCATGTAGTGCGACGCCGTCGCGACCTGGAAAGCCGGATCGCCGCTGTGCCCGATCTGGTGCAGCAGGACGGATCCATCTTCGA
This sequence comes from Saccharopolyspora antiqui, assembly GCF_052246905.1. Classification (NCBI taxonomy): domain Bacteria; kingdom Bacillati; phylum Actinomycetota; class Actinomycetes; order Pseudonocardiales; family Pseudonocardiaceae; genus Saccharopolyspora; species Saccharopolyspora antiqui. The sequence continues at coordinate 151,640 of NZ_JBQQBO010000006.1, read as the reverse complement.
GCAGCAGTCCGTCGCAGGACGCGACGATCCAGCCGCCCTCGCTCTCGCACGCCTGCCCGGGCGATTCCTGCACCACTCCGGGCGCGTTGTACTGCGCGGTCACGCCGGTGCGGCCGATCGCGTCGTGGAAAACGGTGGTTCCGTGCAGGAATTGGCTGTCGCTGAGCTGTTGCGGCTTCGGCGTCACCGGGTCCACGGCCTGCGGAACCGCCGCCGGGAACACCTCCGTCAAGTGCTGCTGCAGTTCGGTGGCCCGCTTGTCCAGCTCCTCCGGCGGGTAGTTCGGCGGGGTCGTACCGACTGGCGGCCAGACGATGTCGGGGACGTCGGCCGGGGCAGCCGACGCTGCCAGCGGCAGCGCGACCAGCGTCGCGGCGGTCAACGTGATGGCCGCTGCGAAGCGGGCGATCTTGCGTTTCATCGGATCTCCTCCGGTGTGTTCGCGGCGCACGGCGTGATCACGCCTTCCCCGCGCCGTCATGAATACAGACGCGTGGGCGGAAAAGAGGTTGATCAGCGCTGCGCGGCCCGCGCCGCCAAGTGCCCCGCGGCACGTGGCGGGACATACTGGCGACGTCCGGATCACCCGCGAAGGGGCAGTGCGATGCAGGACCGAACCGGCCCGCCGACAGCCGCCGTGCTGCGTTCCTCGGTGCTGGCACCGCCGGGTGGCGTGATGACCGACGAGGTCGGGGTGATCACCGGCGAGTTGGAGCTGGCCACCGAATGCGTCGGCGGCGATGTCACGGTGTGGGTGCGCTACGCGGGCGCCGCCGAGTGGTACCGGCTCTCAGCCGCCGACTGCCACCTCCACGACCAGCGTGATCACAGTGCGCTGCACAGCGCGTTGGCCGCGGTCCTGAACCGCCCGACCGCCCACCTGCGCGGCTGATCCACCCGAGAAGACCACCTTCACCGTTCCTGCTGCCCGGGGGGCCTACCGCTCGGGGGCTTACTGCTCGGAGGCTCGCTGCTCGGGGTGCAGCGGCGGCAGGGCGGCGGTCGCCTCGCCCCGGCTGAGGCCGGTGGCCTGCAGGAGGTCCACCGCGATCGAGCGCACCTGCAGCACCACGACCTGCATCGAGAAATCCCCTTCGCCGAGCAGCTCCACTGTGGACTTCTTGGCCACCGAACGGGCGGCCTCCCGGCTCTGCAGCGGGTCGACCCCGCTGGCCAGCTCGTCGCGCAACAGCACGACAGCGCCCGCCAATTCCTCCAGAAGTCCCGGCAGCGGGCGCGGCACCGGCTCACCGTCGCGCAGCGCGGCCAGCGCCCGGCGCGCCAGCACGCGGGTGTTGCGCAGCGCGCGGTCGATCGGCGTCGCCGCGGTCTCGTAGCGTTCCAGCTCGCCGCGCCGCCGCCACCGGATGGGCGCGAACCGGGCGATCTCCAGTCCGGCCTCCAACGCGGTGCGGAATTCCTCCACGGAACGTTGGCTCTTGCGGGCTTTCGCCAACACGTCGGTGGCCAGCTCAAGATCCTGGCGCGCCACCGCGTTGGCGACGCCCCGCAGCGCGTCGGCGAGCGCACCGAGCACCAGACGCCCGTTGCGGTGCGCCACCGCGAGCGGGTTGGCGGGTAGCAGCGCGGCGACGATGAAACCGACCAGCCCACCGATCGCCGCGTCGATCATCCGCGTCAGCCCGCCCTCGCTGGCCGGCGGCAGCAGCGTCGCGACCAGCACCGATGACGACGCGGCCTGCAGCACGATCACGCCGCCGCTGTCCAGCAGCACGGCGGTGCTCATGGCCAGCGCGACGACCAGCGCGATCTGCCAGGCACCGGTGCCGATGATGGAGATCAGGATGTCGCCGACACCGATGCCGATGCTGACGCCCACCACCAGCTCCAGGGCGCGCCGCATCCGCTGGCCCAACGACACGCCGAGCGAGATGACCGCGGCGATCGGCGCGAAGAACGGCGCCGGGTGCCCGAACACGTGCCGGGCCAGGAACCACGCGAGACCAGCCGCCACCGCGCACTGCACGATCGGAACGCCGGCGCGCATTAGGCGGCGCAAGCGGCGGACGAGCTCCTCGCGCAGTCGCTGCATACCGCACATTGTCGTTCAGATCGGCGCGCGTTCCGAGAGCAGCCGAGGTGAAGGGCACCTTTCACCAACTAACTTGGGAGAAGGTGCCCTTCACGCTGCGCCCGATCGGTTGATCAGGCGAGGTCGGTGGCTTGCAGGGAGGCCGGGTCGCTGTCGGCGAGCAGTTGACGGCAGCGGTCGAACTCCTCGTCCTCGCCGATCGCCTTCGCCGCCTTGGCCAGCGCCGCGATCGAGCGCAGCACGCCCTGGTTCGGGACGTGCCGCCACGGCACCGGACCGAAGCCCTTCCAGCCCGCCTTGCGCAGCGCGTCCAGGCCGCGGTGGTAGCCGGTGCGGGCGTAGGCGTAGGCGGCGATGTGCTCGCCGGCGTCCAGCGCCGATTCCGCGAGGGTGGCCCACGCGGCGCTGAACGTCGGGTGGTGCGCGGCGACCTCGGCCGGATCGGTGCCCGCGGCCAACTCGCCCTGCGCCGCCTCGTTTTCCGGCAGCAGGGTTTCCGGCGGTTCCAACAGGTTCCTAGTCATGGCCCCAATCCTTCCAGCCGCACCAACGGCCCGTCCGCCACCAACCAAACGGGCCGTCCAAACGCACACATCACCCGATCCAGTCCGAGTGAAGGGCACCTTCTACCGACTTACTCGGTCAAAGGTGCCCTTCACCCCGAAAAATTCGCTCAGCCAGCGAGCATGCGACCGGCGGACTTCAGGTTCTCGCAGGCGTGGGCCACGCGGGCGGCCATCGCCTGCTCGGCCACCTTCAGGTAGCTGCGCGGGTCGTAGGTCTTCTTGTTGCCGACCTCGCCGTCGACCTTCAGCACACCGTCGTAGTTCTTCAGCATGTGGTCCGCGATGGGCCGGGTGAAGGCGTACTGGGTGTCGGTGTCGATGTTCATCTTCACCACGCCGTAGGAGACCGCCTCGTGGATCTCCTCCAGCAGCGAACCGGAGCCGCCGTGGAAGACCAGGTCGAACGGCTTCGAACCGGCGGGCAGGCCGAGCTTCTCGGACACCACGTCCTGGCCCTGCTTGAGGATCTCCGGCCGCAGCTTGACGTTGCCCGGCTTGTAGACGCCGTGCACGTTGCCGAACGTCGCGGCCAGCAGGTAGCGGCCCTTCTCGCCGGTGCCGAGCGCGTCGACGGTCCGCTCGTAGTCGCCGGGCGCGGTGTAGAGCTTCTCGTTGATGTCGTTGGCGACGCCGTCTTCCTCGCCGCCGACGACGCCGACCTCCAACTCCAGGATGATCTTGGCCTGGGCGGCGGCGGCCAGCAGTTCCTGGGCGATCTCCAGGTTCTCGGTCAGCTCGACCGCGGAGCCGTCCCACATGTGCGACTGGAACAGCGGGTTCTCGCCGCGGTTGACCCGCTCCTGGCTGATCTGGATCAGCGGCCGGACGTAGCCGTCCAGCTTGTCCTTCGGGCAGTGGTCGGTGTGCAGCGCGACGTTCACCGGGTACTTCGCGGCCACCACGTGCGCGAACTCGGCTAGCGCGCTCGCGCCGGTGACCATGTCCTTCACCTTGGTGCCGGAGGCGAACTCGGCGCCACCGGTCGAGACCTGGATGATGCCGTCACTCTCGGCCTCGGCGAACCCGCGCAGCGCCGCGTTTAGCGTCTCCGACGAGGTCACGTTGATGGCCGGGTAGGCGAATTCGCCCGCCTTCGCCCGGTCCAGCATCTCCGCGTAGACCTCGGGGGTCGCGATGGGCATCGGTCGTCCTCCTCGGGTGGAGTTAAGTAGGTGGTGACGGGGAGTTGCGCAGCATCCTACGAGCCGGTGTCAGCGACCAGCGGGCACTTCCAGCCCGGTGCCACACTTTCGCGTCACAGTGCCCCAGCCGGGGCGGTCTTGGAAAGCCGGTGTCAGGATTCAGAACCGGACAAATCCTGTGTACATCCTCACACGCTGCGGGTTCGGCGGCTACAGCCACGCCCCGGTGACCGTCTGCCACTCGCGGATGGTGGTCCCGGCGATCACCCCGGCCTCGGTGTAGGGGTCCGCGTCCAGGACCTCCTGGAGCTCGTCGGCATCGGCCACCTCGTAGACGAGCAGCGCGCCCCGCTGGTCTTCGAACGGGCCACCGACCAGGAGCACACCGCGATCGGCCAGGCCTCTGGAGTACTCCCGGTGCGCGGGCCGCACCTGCAGTCGGTGCTCCTCGTCCTCGCCGTACACCAACTCGACCACGAACCTGGCCATCCCGACACCTCCGTCATCGACCACCGATCGACGCCGACGCTACCCGGTCGAGGGACACCAGCCGCTGGGCAGCCGGTAGGTTGTCCGATCATGGCCGGTGATTCGCACAGTGCCGAACGCAGCGTCGAACAAACCCTCGGGCACCTGCGTGCGCTGGACAGCGCGTCGATGGAGATCCCGGCCCGACCGCTGACCCTGGAAGACCTGTACCGCCAGCAGCGGATGCGGATGGTGCGGCTGGCGATCCTGCTGGTGGACGACCCGGCGACGGCCGAAGACGTGGTGCAGGAGGCGTTCACCGGGCTCTACCGGAACTGGTCCAGCCTGCGGGACGCGCGGGCGGCCATCGGGTACCTGCGGACCGCGGTGGTCAACGGCAGCCGGTCGGTGCTGCGCCGCCGCAAGACCGCCCGCGAATACCAGCCGCCGCACCAGACCGACGCCCGGTCCGCCGAATCCTTGGCGATGTTGACCGCCGAACACCAGGCGGTGGTGGTCGCGCTGGGCAAGCTGCCGCGCAGGCAGCGCGAAGTGCTGGTGCTGCGCTACTACGGCGACCTCTCGGAAGCGGAGATCGCCGAGGCCACCGGGGTGTCGCGGGGCACCGTGAAGTCGACCGCGAGCCGCGGCCTGGAGGCCCTGCAGAAGCTGCTGGGCACCTGATCGCGACCAAGTCCAGCGAACGACACACCAATTTGGTGTAGACCACTGGGCCGCTGTAGCGGAGGATCGTCGGCGTGACCGCACACGCCATCGCCGTCGACGTCGGCGGTACCGAGATGAAAGCCGCGCTGGTGGCCGTCGACCACGACACCGCCCAGCCGTTGCGGCGCCTGCGCCGCCCGACGCCACGCGGCTCCGACGGCGCCGCGACCGCCGATCGCGTCGTCGACACCGTCACCGAACTGGTGTCCGACCTGCGCGGCGGCGCGGAGAACGCAGTCGACGCGGTAGGCGTGGTGGTGCCCGGCGTGGTCGACGAGGCGCGTGGTGTCGGGGTTTTCTCCGCGAACCTCGGTTGGCGGGACGCGCCGCTGCGCGAGCAGCTGGCCGCCCGCATCGACCTGCCGCTGGGCTTCGGCCACGACGTGCGCGCGGGTGGACTCGCCGAAGTGCGCTTCGGCGCTGCTCGCGGCATGCGCGACGTGGTCGTGCTGCCGATCGGGACCGGGATCGCGGCGGCGATGGTGCTCGACGGGCAGCTGTACTCCGGGGGCGGCTTCGCGGGCGAGATCGGGCACGTCGACATCGGGCACGGCGAACCGTGCGGGTGCGGCAGCAGCGGATGCGTCGAAGCGGTCGCGTCGTCGGCCGCCGTCGCCCGGCGCTACCAGGCGCGCACCGGTAGGGAAGCAACCGCCGCCGAGGTCGCCACCGCGGTGCGGGCGGGCGATCCGGACGCGCAAGCTGTCTGGCAGGACGCGATCGACGCGCTCGCCCGCGGCCTGCTGGTGCTGGTGACGGTCGCGGCGCCCGAATGCATCGTGCTCGGCGGTGGGTTCGCCCGAGCCGGAAAACTTCTCACCGAGCCGCTGCGCACCCGATTGGACGGCATGCTGGCGGCATATCACCGCCGCCCTCACCTCAAACTGGCCGAGCTCGGCGACACCGCGGGCTGCCTCGGCGCAGCACTGCTGGCGACGGAAGGGTTGAAAACACCGTGAACGATCCCGAACTGATCCTCGCCGGTGGGCGGGTCGTCACCCCGGGCGGAGTGCTGGACGACGGCTGGGTCGGCGTCTCGGGCGGGAAGATCTCCGCAGTCGGCACCGGCCCGGCGCCCAAGGCCGCCAGCACCTTCGAGCTCGCCGGACGCTGGCTGGTGCCCGGCTTCGTGGACATCCACTGCCACGGCGGTGGCGGCGGCTCCTTCACCGGCATCGAGGTCGACCAAGCGCACGCCGCGATCAACACGCACCGCTCGCACGGCACGACGACGATGCTGGCCAGCCTGGTGTCGGCGCCGCTGCCCGACCTGGCCAAGCAGATCGGCGCGCTCAGCGAACTGGTCACCGACGGCGCGCTGGCGGGCATCCACCTGGAAGGGCCGTTCCTGTCCGCGGCGCGCTGCGGCGCGCACGACCCGGCGATCCTCCGGCCACCGGAAACCTCCGCGGTCCAGCAGCTGCTGGACGCCGGGCGGGGTGCGGTCCGGATGGTGACCTTGGCCCCGGAGCTGCCGAACTCGATGAACGCCATCCGGCAGCTCGTCGACCACGGGGTGATCGCCGCGGTCGGGCACACCGACGCAGTGCTGGACCAGGTGGTGCCCGCGGTGGAAGCGGGCGCGACGGTGGCCACGCACCTGTTCAACGCCATGCGGCCGCTGCACCACCGGGAGCCGGGGCCGATCGGCGTCCTGCTGGAGGACGAGCGGGTGACCGTGGAGCTGATCTGCGACCTGGTGCACCTGCATCCGGCCGTGGTGAAGCTGGCGGCCTCGCACGCGGGCACCGGGCGGACCGTGCTGGTCACCGACGCGATCAGCGCGACCGAGGCGGGCGACGGCACCTACGAGCTGGGCAAACTGCCGGTCACCGTGACCGACGGCGAGCCTCGGCTGGCGGATGGTTCGCTGGCGGGCAGCACGTTGACCATGGACGTGGCGTTCCGCAACCTCGTAGCCACCTGCGGGCTGACGGTGCCGGAAGCGGTCGCGGCCTCCGCGACCAAGCCCGCGCACCTGCTCGGCCTCGCCGACCGGATCGGCGAGATCCGCCCCGGCCTGGCAGCCGACCTGGTCGTCCTGGACGAAACCCTGAACCTGAACGCGGTGCTGAACAACGGCACCCAACTGCGCTGACCCGCCAACCGACCATTCCGGGTGGGCGATCGTCGCTAGGCTCGGGCTGTGACCTCACCAGACCCCGCGCATCTGCTCTCCGCCGCGCTGCGGGCCCAGGCCGGTGGCAGTCCGGGCCCGGCTGCGCCACCGCAAGCCGCGCCGCCCCGCAAGCGGTTGCCGGTCCTCGGGGTCCTGCTGTTCGCGCTGCTGCTCGGCCTGTTGGCTGGCGGCATCGCCGGAGTGCTCACCTTGTTCTACCCGGCCGGGTGAGCGCGGCGGCAGAAGTCCCTTAGAACAGCCCACTTTCCGTCGCGACGACACCCCTGATCCCCAGCACCTCCACCGCCGGGTGATCGGGGAGTTGCCCAGCGCATTCGGCGGTTGTTCGCCCGAGGGCTGGCGCTGGGGCGGCCACGGTACCGTTGGCAGCCGTGACGACCGAATTGCCAGCGATTGTCGACGCCGCCACTCCCGCGCTCGCGCTGCTGCCGGACTGGCTGGACCCGGAACACATCATCGAGTCCATGGGCCCCTTCGCGCTGATCGGCGTGTGCCTGATCATCTTCGCCGAATGCGGCCTGCTCATCGGGTTCTTCCTGCCGGGTGACTCGTTGTTGTTCGTCACCGGCCTGTTCGTCGCCACCGGCGCGATCGACACCCCGATCTGGCTGGTCTGCCTGCTGTTGGCGGTGTGCGCGTTCGTGGGCAACGTGACGGGTTATTGGATCGGTCGCAAGGTCGGACCGACGATGTTCAGCAAACCGGACTCGAAGCTGTTCAAACGCGAGCACGTGGACAAGACCCACGAGTTCTTCGAGCGTTACGGGGCACGCGCGATCATCATGGCGCGGTTCGTCCCGATCGTGCGGACCTTCATCACGGCCGTCGCCGGTGTCGCGCGGATGGATCAGCGGAAGTTCTTCACCTACTCCGCGATCGGTGGTGTCGCGTGGACGGTGAGCATGACGGTGCTCGGCTTCTTCCTCGGCAACATCCCGTGGATCAAGAACAACCTCGAAGTGATGGCGATCGTGATCGTGCTGGTCTCGATCATCCCGATCATCATCGAATACGTGAAGGGCCGCCGCGAAAAGGCCCGCAACGCCGCCAGCTGACCAGCACCGGCGTCGCCTGAACGGCGTGCTCCGTTCGGGCGAAGGGTGAAGGGCACCTTTTACCAACTTACTTGGTAGAAGGTGCCCTTCACCTCGTTCTCACCAGGCTTCGGCGAGGTTGGCGTGTTGTTGGATCCAGGTGTGCATGACGACGCCCGCTGCGACTCCGGCGTTGATCGACCGGGTTGATCCGAACTGGGCGATGGAGACCACCAGGTCCGCGTCGCGCCGCGAGTCCTCCCGCAGACCGGGGCCTTCCTGCCCGAACAGCAACACGCACCGGCGCGGCAACGCGGTCCGCTCGACCGGCTGGGCGCCGACGGTGTTGTCCACCGCCACCAGCGCGAGGTCGTGCTCCTTCGCATACCCGCGCAGCTCCGCCAGGTCGGCGTGGTGCTGGATGTGCTGGTACCGGTCGGTGACCATCGCGCCGCGCCGGTTCCAGCGCCGCCGCCCCACGATGTGCACGGCCTTAGCGGCGAACGCGTTGGCGGTGCGCACCACCGTGCCGATGTTGTGGTCGTGCTGGAAGTTCTCGATGGCCACGTGGAAGTCGTGCCGCCGCAGGTCGAGGTCGGCGACGATCGCTTCGCGCCGCCAGTACCGGTAGTGGTCGACGACGTTGCGGCGATCGCCGTGCTCCAACAGCTCCGGGTCGTAGCGCTCGTCGCTGGGCCACGGCCCGGACCACGGGCCGACTCCGACGGTGCTGCCCCACTCGGTGGGACCGAGGTCCTCGCTCACGCCAACCCGAGATCCGGCAAGCTCAGCAGCGAGCGGTACGGCAACCCGGCTGCCTCGATCGCCTCGCGCGCCCCGGTGTCGCGGTCGACCACGGTGGCCACTCCGACGACCTCGGCGTCGACCGAGCGCAGCGCTTCGACCGCGGTGAGGACGCTGCCTCCGGTGGTCGAGGTGTCCTCGACGGCGAGCACTCGGCGACCGGTGACGTCCGGGCCTTCGACGAGCCGCTGCATGCCGTGCGCCTTGGCGTTCTTGCGCACCACGAAGGAGTCCAGCGCGGGGCCTTCGGCGTGCATCATCGCGACCGCGACGGGGTCGGCGCCGAGGGTGAGACCGCCGACGGCGACGTAGTCCCAGTCGGCGGTGAGCTGGCGCAGCAGGTTGCCGATCAGCGGTGCCGCCTGGTGTTGCAGCGTCGCGCGGCGGAGATCGACGTAGTAGTCGGCTTCCTTGCCGGAGGACAACGTGACCCGACCGTGCACCACGGCGAGCTCCCGGACGAGGCGGGCGAGCTCGGTGCGCTGCTGTTCATCCACTTTGACCACGAGTTTTCAGCATACCGGCCGCCTCTCCGCCCCCTACGACTCCGGGGTCGCAACCGCACTCGGCGGCACCACCGGGTGCCGAGACGGAGTGAGGGGCACCCGTGCCCCAGTAACTGGGTCACAGGTGCCCCTCACCCCTCACCACAACGGTGCCGGAGCACGGACGGCTCAGGTGCGTCCCGGGGTTGTTCGGGTCACGATCATGCGCTGCAACTTCTGCGGCACCAACCGGCCGAGGGTGACGAGCGCCTTGTACTGCACACCCGGCACCGACACGGCCTTGCCGCGGCGCAGATCGGCCAGCGCCTCGTGCACCACCTGGTCGGCCTGCAACCAGAACGACTTGGGCAGCCGCCCCATCTCCAGCCCGGCCCGCTGGTGGAACTCGGTCTGGGTGAATCCGGGGCACAGCGCCATGATCCGCACCCCTGATCCGGCCAGTGCCACCGACAGCCCTTCGGACAACGCGGTCACGTACGCCTTGGACGCCGCGTAGGTCGACCCCGACACCGAGAAGAACCCGGCGACGCTGGACACGTTGATCACGTCGCCCCGGCCGCGTTCCCGCATGCCCCGCACCGCCGCGTGGGTCAACGCCAGCACGGCGGCCACGTTGACGTCGAGCTGCCGTTGCAGCGTCGCGGCTTCGGCGTCCCAGAACGAGCCGGAGGTACCGAATCCGGCGTTGTTGACCAGCAGGTCGACCGGTCGCTGGTCGTCGGCGAGGCGCTGCTCGACCTCGGCCCGCTGGTCGGCATCGGCCAGATCGGCCGGGAGGACTTCGACCCGGACGTTGTGCCGGGCCTGCAGGCGGTCGGCGAGTTCGGCGAGCCGCCCGGTGTCGCGGGCCACCAGGACCATGTCGTGGCCTTCCGCGGCGAGTCGGCGGGCGAAGGCGCGCCCGATGCCTGCGGTGGCGCCGGTGACGAGTGCGGTAGCCATGTGCCGAACCTACCGAAGAGTTCACCCCTGGGCCGAGAAGGGCTCGGCCTCGTCTTCGCAGCGGCCGTGCCGCCTTCGACTCCTGCGGCGGGGACGGGCGATTTCGCGCGAAATCGTCACCCACTCCCCACGAGAAGCGGCGCGGTAGCGCGCAATACGCGCGAAAGCGCCGCTCTGTCTCGCGGCCGGGTCAGTGCTGGTGTTCCGAGGAGGTTTCGGCCTGGGCGGGGATCTCCGCCTCGTTCGGGTCGGTGTCGAACGGGTCGACCAGGTCGGCGAGTTCGCCGAGGTCGCGCAGCAGTCGCTCCAGCCGCGCCGGGTCGGCGTCGTCGGGGTGCAGCGCCGCGAGCACCCAGTCGTTCTCCAGCCACACCACGGTGACGTCGTGGCCGATTTCTTCGGTGGCGTCCACCAGATCCGGTGTCACCAGCGGCCGGGCGGCGGCCACCTCGGTGACGAAGGCGTACCGGGACCCGACCGGGCCGAGCAGGTCCAGCCCGGAGTCCTGCGGCACCGGCACGTCCGGCAGCCACAGCTCGATGGTGGCCGGGGCGGTCCGCCGACAGCGGATCGCGACCAGCACCGCGGCGCTCTTGCCGCTGACGTCCAGGTCGAGGACGTACACCTGGCGCCGCCCGTCGGCGGTGAACGTCGACCCGGCCACCACGTCGACGGCGGTCACGCTGCTGTACTGGGCGAGCACGCCGCGATCCCACCGGGTCGGCAGGACTTGGTCGGCCTCGGCGAACTGCCAGCCGCGCAGCGCCGCCCAGCGGCGCCGTTCCCGGTTGTTCGAGGTGCGCTGCGATCGATCGGCGATCAGCAGCGCGACACCCGCACCGATCGCGACGACGGCGATGACGAACCAGAGCCACGCAGGTATGCCCACAGTGCGCAGGGTAGTCCGATCACTGCGGAACACGAAGATCACCTGGACATCCGGTGTGGAACCGCACCATTGGTTGTCACTGACCTGGGAAAACCCGGTGGGAATGCCGGAGGACGGGCGGCGTGCCGCCCGTCCTCCACTCAGCCCCCAGGGGTACCGCGTCTCAGCCGAGAGTCGAGGCCCCGGTGGTCTGCGCGATCCAGTCCCGGAAGACCGTGGCATCGGTGTAGATGCTCGGCGTGCTGGTGCAGACGTTGGCCTCGTCGCCGCCCTGCGCGAAGCGGCTGGCGATGCCGGAGACCATCCACTCGCCGTCGGGGTCGCGAACCAGCGAGGGCCCGCCGGAGTCGCCCTGGCACATGGACTGCCCGCCCGGGCTGAGCGTGCAGATGTCCACGGTCCCGTCGGAGTCCTCCGCGCAGTCCGAGTCAGCAGTCGCCTCGGTGTCCAACTGCTTGAGCCGCTGCGGGAAGACCGAGTCCTCGCCGCACTCGGCCATGGTGCACTCCCGCCCCCAGCCGATCAGCCTGGTGTCCTTGCCCGGCTCGGGGCTCGCGTCCGCGATCCGCACCGTGGGCAGGTCGACCGGCTTGTCCAGCTTCAGCAGCGCGATGTCGTACTGCGCCAGGAAGTTCTGCTTGTACTGCGGGTGCAGGACGATCTGGGTGACGTTGCGGACCTCGCCGCCGCCCAGCCGGTCCGGACTGCCGGTGCGGGTGGTGAACTGCTCCGGCTGGTAGATGTCCACGCAGTGCCCGGCGGTGAGCACCCACTGCTCGTCGATCAGGGAGCCGCCGCAGTGAAAGCGCGGTTCGTCGGGCATCTGCACCGAGGTCATGAAGGGGTAGGGCTCGTCGGCGGGCCCACCACCGATGATCGCGTTCGCCGTGCCGGTGCCGACCACCGTCGCGGCCACCGCAAGCGCCGCGGCGGTCAGCAATTTTCGAGTGCGCATGGTTTTCCTCTCGCAGCGATCTGGTTCGGGTTTCACACGGCCTTGCGCTGCAACAGCCGGTAGGTCGCCACGACGCAGGCGGCGGCCAGCACCAGGAAGATCCCGGTCTCGATGAGCTGGAAGGTCCAGAAGTGGTCGACCGGCTGGATTTCCACCATCCGCGCGAAGCCGGCCTGGTTGAGCTGCTCCAGTTGCTGCGTGTTGAAGCCGGTCGCGGAGCACGGGATCCCGGCCTGCTGGCATGCCTGCGTCATGTCCAGCACTTCGCCCGAAGCGCTGCCGAAGTACGTATCGACCAGCGTCCCCTGGTTGCCCAGCGAGTCGTAGTCCGCCGCGCGCATCTGCACCGTCGGCAGGTAGTGGTAGCGCAGCCAGCCCGCGATGGGCGCCAGCACAACGAGGAATCCGACCAGCGCGGCGCCCATGCTCAGCAGCAGGTGTCGGAGCACGGTACCGGCGAGGACGCCGAGCGCGAAACCGAACAGGCACATCGCCGGGAACACCGGGAACGCCGCCGAGTAGACGTCGAACCAGCCGCGCATCGGCGCCGCGGGGGCGTAGTACCACATGAAGGCGGCCGAAACCAGCGAGCTGAACAGCAGTACGACAGCGCCGAGCATCAGGACCTTGCGGCTCAACCAGTAGGTCCGGGAGATGCCCTGGGTCCAGGTGTAGCGCAGGGTGCGCTGCTCAAGTTCCTTGGCCAGCAACGGCGCTCCGAGGAAGACGCCCACCAGCGCGGGTGCCAGCGGGATCAGCGTCCCGCGGAACTGTTCGATGAGCGCGATCTGCGGGAGGTGGCTACCGCAGTCGTAGTTGATGCCGATGCACAAGCCCAGCCCGTCCGCATCAAGTCCAGCGCGCAGCTGGCTGCTGATCACCAGCAGAACGGCGGCGATGCCGACGAACACGACACCTATACCGGAGACCGCGAAGCGGTGTTGCCGCCAGGTCAGCCAGATCATCCCAGAGCCTCCTGTAGTTTTTGGGCAGCATTCGGCAACAGCCCTAATGACATGGGGTTTCTCCTTGCGAATCAGGTAAGTTTGCGGCGCAGCCACCAGAACGCGGTGGCCAGGCACAAAGCGCCGAGCGCCAGGTAAATCCCGGTTTCGACGAACTGGAAGGTCCAGTACCGGTCGGCGGGGTGGAAGAGGCGGACGTAGCGGTCGCCTTCGAAGCGCTCACCGATCACCAGGGCGCCGGGTGGCGCCGGTGCTCCCAGCTCAGGCGCGGGGGCCGTGCTGCGGATCGGCGTCTGGTAAGACGAGCGCAGCTGCGAAACCGCGATGAACACCGCCGCCGAGGTAGCCAGGGTCGCCGCCATCGCGGGAATCATCCCCCGCAACGCGGTGCCGTACAGGACTCCCAGTGCGAAGGCGAACAGGCAGCTGGCCGGGAAGACCGGTGCGGCCTGGTTGAAGATCCGGAACCATCCGGTCGTCGGCGCTTCCGGCCGGAACAGCCACATGTGCGCCACGGCGCACGCGGTGCTCAGCAGCAGTACCGCGCCACCGGCGATCAGGATCTTGGTCCGCAGCCAGCGCGCGCGGGAGATGCCTTGCGTCCACGAGAAGCGGAACGTGCGGCTGTCCAGTTCGCGGGCCACCACCGGGGCACCGACGAAAATGCCGACCAGCAGCGGAAGCAGCAGCAGCCGACCGTAGCTCTCGACAGCCGCGAGGATGCGAACCAGTGCGGACCCCTCGGGTACCGCCGCCAGCGGTTCGCAGCAAAGGTAGAAAGCGGCGAGACCGAGGAAGACGGCGGCGAAGGCGGCGATCCCGGTGCGGTGCTGCCGCCAGGCCAACCAGGTCACGCCGCGAGCTCCGCAGCCTGCTCCTTCGCAACGGCGAGGCTGAGGTACCGCATCACCAGTTCTTCCAAGTTGACCCGCTGTTCGCGCCAACTGGCGTCGGCCCGGACCGCACCGCGCACCAGGACCGTCGCCCGGTCCTCGTTGACGTGGCGGTGCACCGCGCCAGCGGGAGACGGCGCAGTGGTGGGTCCGACCAGCACGCGGTGTTCGTCCAGCAGGGTGTCGATATCGCCGACGAGCTTGACAGTTCCGCGGTCGAGCACCACGAGGTAATCGCAGAGCCGTTCCAGTTCGGATACCACGTGCGAGGACAGCACCACGGTGCAGTCCCGATCGGCCTTGGCGGCCATCAGGCTGGACATCATCTCGCGGCGCGCCAGCGGGTCGAGGCTGGCCACCGGCTCGTCGAGGACCAGCAGATCGGGTTCCTTGGCCAGGGCCAGCGCCAGCGCGACCTGCGCCCGCTGGCCGCCGGAGATCTCACCGACCTTGCTGTTCAACGCGATGTCCAGTTCGGCGAGTCGATCGGTGGCGATCTGCTGGTTCCACCGAGCGTTGAGCAACCGACCGGCTTTGAGCATCTCGTCGATCCGGAAGTTCCGGTACATCGAGTGCTCCTGGTCGATGTAGGCGACGCGGTGCAGCACGGTGCCGGGCACGACCCGCTCGCCGAACACTTCCTCCCGTCCCTCGGTCGGTGCCAGCAGGCCGACCATCAGGTTCATCAGCGTGGACTTGCCCGCACCGTTCGGGCCGACGAGCCCGACCACCCGGCCCGCCGGGATCTCGATGGTGCAGTTGCGCAGCGCCCACTTCCGCCGGTAGCGCTTGCCCAGCCCGGTGGTTTTGATCGCTATCTCGGTCAAGACTTCCCCTCAGATCGATTCTCGTGGAGCACCGTCGCGACCATCGCGGCGATGCCCTCGGCATCCATGCCCGCCTCGTAGGCGGCGGTCAACCACTTCTCCAGATCGACGCGCAGTTCGGCCTGCTTCTCGGCGGGTAGCCCGGTCAGGCCGCGTTCGATGAACGTGCCCTGGCCGGGTCGCCCCTTCGCCAATCCCTTGTGCTCCAGCTCGCGATAGGCCTTCAACACCGTGTTGGGGTTGATGACCAGGTTCTTCGCGACTTGCTTGACGGTGGGTAGCCGATCCCCGACGTGCAGCTGTCCGAGCCGGAGAGCGTGCTCGACCTGGTGCACGAGCTGCCGGTACGGCGGCACACCCGATCCCGTGTCAACCCGGAACTCGATCAAGCACTCACTCCAATCTCTATTTACCTATGACCATAGGATAATGGTGTATCAACCTTGGTCAAGAGGAACCCCCGAAAATGCCCCTGAACAGCAAAAATCCGCCCGAGCCGAAGCTCGGACGGCAGGTGGGACAGGGACCTCGGGCAGGACGAACCGGGCGCGTCAGGAGCCGAAGTTGTCGCAGAGCGCTTGCCACTCGTCGCGATCCGGCGCTGGCCCCCTCAGCTCGGGACCACCGGTGCGCAGGCCTTCGAGCACCAGGCCCAGGTAGCGGGCGCGGAGCTCGGCACGACGGGACTCGCCGGTCGGCAGCGCGGGGTTGAGGTGCTTGAACAGCAGCAGGATGTCGGTCCAGTCGACGTCCGCGCGCAGTTCGCCGGACTGCTTCGCGGCCTCGACCAACTCCTCGATCACCTTCGCGACGCGCCGCTGCAAGTTCCGGAACTCGTCGGAGTAGGCGTACTGCTTGCCCACCGGCGGCAACACCGTGCCGATGCCCGCCCCTTCGCGCAGGCAGCGGTGCATGAACCGGGTGAGGGCCTGCCACGGATCGGACTCCTCGGCCCGAGCCGCCTCCGCTTCGTCGAGGATCAGCCGGAACGCGGCGATGCGAACCTGCTCGACCAGTTCCTGCTTGCTCGGGTACCGGCGGTACACGCTCGCCACGCCGACTCCCGCGCGCTTGGCGACCTCGGCCATCGGGGCCGCGAAGCCCTGCTCGGCGAACACCGAGCGAGCCGCGGCGATGACCTGGTCGTCATATCGCGCCGATCTGTTCAGTGTGGCCACGACCACAGGATACGCCGGATCGGAATGATTCATTCCGCATCCTGGTTTCAACGGACCGGAATGATCCGTTCCGCTCGGTCGGGCTGCGCACCGAGCCGTTCGCTGGAAGCAGAGGACAGGCATGGCCACCACCGAGCTCGTCGAGCCCCGCAACACCGCACGAGCCGCGTTCCGCAGCGGCTCGCTGTCCCGGCCCGCCTCGTTCTGGTTCGTCGGCACGCTGTACGCGGTGTTCCTGATGGCTTCCACCGCGCCGTCCCCGATGTACGCGATCTACCAGCAGCGATGGCACTTCACGACCACGGTGCTCACCGAGGTCTTCGCCGTCTACGCGGTGGCGATCCTGCTGGCCCTGCTGCTGTTCGGCTCGCTGTCCGACCACATCGGCCGTCGCCCGGTGCTGTTGGCCGCGCTGGCCGTGGAGATCGTCGCGGTGCTGGTGCTCGCCGCCGCGCCCGACGTCGGGTGGCTGTACGTCGGGAGGGCGTTGCAGGGCCTGGCGACCGGGGTTGCGACCAGCGCGATCAGCGCCGCGCTGCTGGACTTCCAGCGGCCCGGCTCCAACCACGGGCCGCTGATCAACAGCGTCGCGGCCGGGTTCGGTATGGCGGTCGGCTCGCTGCTGGCCGGTGCCCTGGTGGAGTTCGCGCCCGGCCCCACGCTGACCAGCTACCTGCTGCTCATCCTCGGCTTCGTGATCGCGATCCCCATCGTGCTCGCGATGCCCGAAACGGTCGCGCGCCGCAGCGCGCTGCGCGAGGTGCTCCGCCCGCAGCGGCCCACCGTGCCGACCGGCAAGGGCGCGGCGTTCGCCCTGATGGCGACGACCCTGCTCGCGGCGTGGATCGTCGGCGGGATGTTCATGTCCCTCGGTCCGTCGGTGGCCAAGGGGCTGGTCAGCGGAAACCCGTACCTCGTCGGCGGGTTGACCGTCGCGGTGCTGGCCGGGTTCGGCGGGTTGGCGCAGCTCGTGCTGTCCGGGTGGGCGGCGCGCCGGGTGGTTCGCATCGGTGCGCCGCTGATGATCGTCGGGCTCGCCGGGGTGGCCACCTCCGCGATCGAGGACGGCGCCGCGGTGTTCTTCGTCAGCTCGGCGGTGCTGGGCATCGGCTGGGGTCTGATGTTCATGGGCGGTTTCCGGATGCTGATCGGGCTGGCGGCTGCCGAGCACCGGGCTGGCACCTCCGCGCTGATCTACGTGGTGGCGTACCTGTCGGCCGGGGTCCCCAGCGTGGCCCTCGGCTTCCTGAGCACGACCTTCGGCCTGGTGACGGCGACGGTCGTCTTCGCCGTGACGGCCGCGTTCTTCGCAGCCATCGCCGCCCTGTCCACCCTCATCCGCCACTGACCCGACACGCCCACCACACCATCAGGTAGGAGTGAAGGGCACCTTTGACCGACTGTGCCGGTCAAAGGTGCCCTTCAGGCGAATCAGACCGGGGTGACTGTGAGGGATTGGTTGTCGTCGGTGGTGTCGACGCGGATCTTGTCGCCCTCGCGGATCTCTCCGGCCAGCAGCTTGCGGGCGAGTTGGTCGCCGATCGCCGACTGGACCAGTCGGCGCAGCGGGCGCGCGCCGTACACCGGGTCGAAACCGCCCAGCGCCAACCAGTCCCGCGCCGCCGGTTGCACGTCGAGGCTCAGCCGCCGCTGGGCCAGCCGCTGCGCGAGGCGGTCCACCTGGATGTCCACGATTGTGGTCAGCTCCTCCGTGGACAGCGAGTGGAACACCACGACGTCGTCCAGCCGGTTCAAGAACTCCGGCTTGAAGTGCCTGCGCACCACCGAGAGCACCGCGTCGTCGCGGTCCCGCTCGGTCAGGTTCGGGTCGGCGATCGCCTGCGAGCCCAGGTTCGAGGTCAGCACCAGGATGGTGTTGCGGAAGTCCACCGTGCGGCCCTGCCCGTCGGTGAGCCGTCCGTCGTCGAGCACCTGCAGCAGCACGTCGAAGACGTCCGTGTGCGCCTTCTCCACCTCGTCGAAGAGCACCACCGAGTACGGCCGCCGCCGCACCGACTCGGTCAGCTGCCCGCCCTGGTCGTAGCCGACGTATCCGGGCGGGGCACCGACCAGCCGCGCGACCGAGTGCTTCTCGGCGTACTCGCTCATGTCGATGCGGATCATCGCCCGCTCGTCGTCGAACAGGAATCCGGCCAGCGCCTTGGCCAGCTCGGTCTTGCCGACGCCGGTGGGGCCGAGGAACAGGAACGAGCCGGTCGGCCGGTCCGGGTCGGCGACCCCGGCGCGGGTCCGGCGCACCGCGTCGGACACCGCGCGCACCGCCTCGGCCTGCCCGACCACCCGCGCTTCCAGCGCGTCTTCCATGCGCAGCAGCTTGGCGGTCTCGCCTTCCAGCAGGCGACCGGCCGGGATGCCGGTCCAGGCGCTGACCACGTCGGCGACGTCGTCCGGGGTGACCTCCTCCTGCAACATCGCCTTGCGCTCGGTCTGCGCGTGGGTGGCCGCGTCGAGTTCCTTCTCCAGCTGCGGAATCCGGCCGTAGCGCAGCTCGGCGGCCTTGCCCAGGTCGCCGTCGCGCTCAGCGCGCTCCGACTCGCCGCGCAGCTGCTCCAGCTGCGTCTTCAGGTCGCGGACCTTGTCGATGGACTCCTTCTCCTGCTGCCACCGGGCGGTCAGCTCGGACAGCTTCTCGCGGCGGTCGGCGAGCTCGGCGCGCAGCGCGGCCAGCCGTTCCAGCGAGGCCGGGTCGTCCTCTTTGGACAACGCCATCTCCTCGATCTCCAGCCGCCGCACGGCTCGTTCGACCTCGTCGATCTCCACCGGCCGGGAGTCGATCTCCATGCGCAGCCGGGACGCGGCCTCGTCGACCAGGTCGATGGCCTTGTCCGGCAGGAACCGGGCGGTGATGTAGCGGTCGGACAGGGTGGCCGCGGCGACCAGCGCGCCGTCGGTGATCCGCACGCCGTGGTGCACCTCGTAGCGCTCCTTTAGGCCGCGCAGGATCGCCACGGTGTCCTGCGGGCTCGGCTCGCCGACCAGCACCTGCTGGAAGCGGCGCTCCAGCGCGGCATCGGTCTCGATGTGCTCGCGGTACTCGTCGAGGGTGGTCGCGCCGACCATGCGCAGTTCGCCGCGCGCCAGCATCGGCTTGATCATGTTCCCGGCGTCCATCGCGCCCTCGCCGGAGGCCCCGGCACCGACGATGGTGTGCAGCTCGTCGATGAAGGTGATGATCTGCCCGGCCGATTCGGTGATCTCCTTGAGCACCGCCTTGAGCCGTTCCTCGAACTCGCCGCGGTACTTCGCACCGGCCACCATCGAGCCGAGGTCCAGCGCCACGACCCGCTTGCCGCGCAACGATTCCGGCACGTCGCCGGCGACGATGCGCTGCGCCAGGCCCTCCACGATCGCGGTCTTGCCGACGCCGGGTTCGCCGATTAGCACCGGGTTGTTCTTGGTGCGGCGGGACAGCACCTGCACTACGCGCCGGATCTCGGCGTCCCGGCCGATCACCGGGTCGAGCTCGCCCTTGCGGGCCCGCTCGGTGAGGTCCTGGCCGTACTTCTGCAGCGCCTGGTAGGTGCCCTCGGGATCCGGGCTGGTCACCCGCGCCGAGCCGCGCACCTTGCCGAACGCCTCGGTCAGCGCTTCCGGCGTCGCGCCGTGCTTGCGCAGCAGGTCGGCGATCCGGCCGCCCTCGGCGGCGAGGCCGACCAGCAGGTGTTCGGTGGAGACGTACTCATCGCCCATCTCGGTCGCCAGCCGCTGGCTGTGGGTGAGCGCCTTGACCGCGTCGCGGGACAGCTGCGGTGCGGACACCGTGCTGCCGGTGGCCGCTGGCAGCGCGTTGACGAGCTGCTCCAGCTCGCGGCGCACCTCGGCCGGGTCGGCGCCGACCGCGGTAAGCAGCGGCGCGGTCAGCCCGTCGCCCTGGGCGAGCAGCGCGCCGAGCAGGTGCGCGGGCCGGACATCCGGGTTGCCTGCCACCGTTGCGGCCTGCACCGCGGACGAAATCGCCTGTTGGGTCTTGGTCGTCGGGTTGAACGCGTCCATTCCTCACCTCGTCGCCGAGCACCTGGTGCGAGCACATCATCACCCGCACAACGGTCTACTACATAGTCAACGTGAGGAAAGTTGAGCTAGTTCCACTCAAGGTTCAACTCGGCACCCACCCCACCTCGGGTTCACACGATGAGGTACGAGTGAAGGGCACCTTCTACCAAGTTAGTTGGTGAAAGGTGCCCTTCACTCCGCTTCCCGACATCAGTCCTCCCGGACCGCCTGGATGTCGATCTCCACCTTCAGCGTGGTGCCGATCGCCGCGATACCGGTTTGCAGCGCCTGGTTGAACGTGATCGCGAAGTCCTCGCGGCGCAGCTGGGTGCTCGCCGTCGCCGAGGCGCGGGTGCCGCCCCACGGGTCCGGGCCGACCCCGGCGAACCGGGTGTCCAGCCGCACCGGTCGGGTCATCCCGCACAGGGTGAGCTCACCGTCGAGGTCCCAGCGGTCGCCGCCGCGCGGTCGCAGCGCGGTGGACCGGAAGGTGATCTCCGGGAACTGCTCCACGTTCAGGAAGTCCTTGGTGCGCAGGTGGTCATCGCGCATCCCGTTGGCCGTGTCGATGCTGGCCGCGGTGATCTTCACCGCCACCGTGGACGCCTCGACCGGGTTGCCGATCTGCACCGCACCGCTGAACTCGTTGAACCGGCCGTGGATGCTGCTGATCCCCAGGTGCTTGGCGGTGACCAGGATCGACGAGTGCACCGGGTCGATCCGCCAGAAGCCGGGCGCGGGCAGGTCCGACCCGCCGACCCGGCGCAGCTCGACCTCGCCGAGGGTGGCGGCGGTCCCGTCGTGCACCAGCGTGCTGCGGGCGACCGGTTCGTGCGCGACCGCTGTGATGATCGCGGTGTAGGCACCGGCTTTGAGGCCGGAGGCCACCACCGACCCCTGCGCGTCGCCCTGCACCCTGGCCACCTGGGTGCCGGTGGCGTCGATGACGGTCAGCACCGCTTCGGGTACCGGCCAGCCGTCGCTGCCGCGCACCGTCGCGGTGACCGCGCCCGCCCCGGCGGGTGCGTTCCCGGGCGTGACGGCCTGCCGTTGGCCGAGATCCATCTAGAACATCTCCTCTGTGGCTGTCGGTCAGGGGCCGCACTTCCGCACCGGATGAATCGGTCATCCCGTTCTGCTGCGGAAGATACCGCGCCCGCCCGCGTTTCAGTCGGCCTGCGGGTAACCGAGTTCGACGTCGTGCGTGCTCTGCTCACCGGCGAGCCGCAACGACGTGGCGACCGGCGGGTAGCCGGTGGCGATCACGGTGTAATCGCCGTCCGGCAGGTCGGTGAAGGTGTAGTTGCCGTCGATGTCGGTGGTGGCCGCGCCGACGACCGCCCCGCCGGAATCCAGCAGGGTCACCCGCGCATCGGGCACCGCGACCCCGAGGTTCGCCGAGCGCACCACGCCGCTCAGCCGCGTGCCGGTCTGCAGCGCGACGTCCACGACGTTCTCCTCGCCGTCGGTCACGGTGACCGAGTTCGCCACCGGCCGGTAGCCGGGTGCGGTGACGGTCAGCGCGTAGTTGCCGCCGACCAGGTCCGCGAACAGGTAGTTGCCGTCAGGTCCGGTCCCAGCGGTGGAGACGACCTCCCCGCGGACGTCGGTGAGCACCACCATCGCTCCGGCGATGCCCTGGCCGCCGACGTGCACCAGGCCGGTCAGCTGACCGGCGCCGAGCAGCTGCACGTCGTGGCGGACCGGGCGGTCGGCGACCATGACCATCGACGCGGTCGGCTGGTAGCTGCCGCCGGAGGCGATCAGCACGTAGGTGCCGCCGTGGGCGACGCCGAGCTGGAAGCGCCCGTCGTGGTCGGTGCGGGCGCGCTCGACCTGTCGGCCGTTGGCGTCGGTCAGGGTCAGCACCACCCCGGAGACCGGTGTGCCGATCGAGTCCTGGACGGTGCCGTGCACGAACAGCCCACCGCCGTCGACCGGTGCCGCCAGGTTGCCCGCCAAGTGCCTGCCGTTGGTCGCGTAGCGCCGCGGCCCAACCGGCTCTGACCAGGCCTCGAAGGTGTCATCCACAGAGTTGTCCACAGGTTCGTCGGCCAGCCGTGCGGGCCGTGACCCGACACCCCCAACCTGGGCAGAACCGTTCATCGCGGGACGTCCTGCGGCCGAGTTGTCCACAGGCCGACCGAGGTTGTCCACAGCGTCTTCGTGCGCGGCCACCGCAGCAGCCTCCCTTTCCTCATGACTGTCGATCGTGGTCCGCAGCGGCGTCTCGCGGAGGAACAGCACCGCGAAGAAGGTGACCACCGCGATGCACGCGGAGATGAAGAAGATATCGCCAATCGCGTCGCCGTAGGCAGCCCGCACGATGGTCTGCACCGGGCCCGGCAGGTGACCGACGTCCAGCGAACCACTGCCCGACCCGGCCGCCTGCGCGGCGCCTGGGATGTTCGCCAAGCCCTGCACGATGTAGTCCGACACGCGGGTCGCCAGCACCGCGCCCAGCACCGAGACGCCCGCCGAACCACCGAGGGTGCGGAAGAACGTCACGACCGCGGTCACCGAGCCCATGTCCTTGCCGCTGGTGGAGTTCTGCACCGCCAGCACCAGGTTCTGCATCAGCATGCCGACGCCGGTGCCCATCAGGAACAGGTAGACGCCGACCAGCACCAGGTTCGACTCGTGGTCGACGGTGCTCAGCAGCCACATCGCGGCGATCATCACGACCGAACCGACGAGCAGGAACGGCTTGATCTTGCCGGTGACCCGGGAAATGATCTGCCCGGACACCGTCGAGGACAAGAACAGCCCGACGACCATCGGCAGCGTCATCAGGCCCGCGGTGGTCGGGGTGAAGCTGCGCGCGATCTGGAAGTACTGCCCCAGGAACACCGCGCCGCCGAACATCGCGGTGCCGACCGCGACGGTGCCGATGGTGGCCAGCGTGACGGTCGGGTTGCGGAACATGCCCAGCGGCACGATCGGCTCGCTGACCTTGGTTTCGATGATCAACGCGATGAGCAGCGCGAGCAGGCCACCGCCCACGTAGGTCGCGGTCTCCACCGACCACCAGTCGAAGTTCTTACCCGCCAGCGAGACCCACACCAGCAGCAGGCTCACCCCGCCGACCAGGAACAACGCCCCGAACCAGTCGATCTTGACGGCGCGCTTGACGACCGGCAGCCGCAGCGTCCTGCCCAGCACGATGAAGGCGATCACCGCGATCGGCACGGTCACCCAGAAGCACCAGCGCCAGCCCAGCCAGGGGGTGTCCACGATGACGCCGCCGACCAGCGGTCCGCTGACCGTGGCGACCGCGAAGGTGGCGCCGATGTAGCCGCTGTAGCGACCGCGTTCGCGCGGGGACACCATCGCGGCGATCACGACCTGGATCAGCGCCTGCAGTCCGCCCATGCCGATGCCCTGCAGGGCGCGGAAACCGATGAGCGTCTCCATCGACTGCGCGAACCCGCCGAGCACCGAGCCGATCGTGAAGATGGTGATGGCCAGCTGGTAGAGCAGTTTCTTGCTGAACAGGTCGGAGAGCTTGCCCCAGATCGGGGTGGATGCGGTGGAGGTGAGCAGCATCGCCGTGACCACCCAGGTGTACTGGCCCTGGGTGCCCTTGAGATCGGCGATGATCCGGGGCAGCGCGTTCGACACGATCGTCGAGCTGAGGATGGCGACCAACAGCGCCAACATCAGGCCCGACATCGCCTCCAGGATCTGCCGATGCGTCATCGACGATCCCGTGGCGGGTTCTGCGCGCCCGTCCCGGCGGACCGGCACTGTTGCGTCGGGCGCCGTCTCCGTCGAGGTGGTCATCGAGTTCCTTCCTTGGTCACGGAGTCGGTGGCGCAGACCCCGTAGTTGGTCGCGTAGCGGCGGATGTCGGTCATCGCGTCTCCCAGCAGCAGGGCGAGTTCGCGCACCTTCGCGTCGTCCCAGGTCGCCAGGGCTTCGCCGATCCATTCCGCTTTCTTGCGTTCCAGTTGGGCTACCGCGCGCTCGCCATCGGCGGTGGCGCGCAGCAGCACTACTCGTTTGTCCGCGGGGTCGGGTCGTCGGCTGATCAGGCCTGCCTGTTCGAGCTGCCCGACCTGGCGGCTCACCACGGACGCGTCGACGATCCGGTGGTGGGCGAGGTCGGATGCCCGGCATTCGCCGCGGTAGACGAGTTCGGTGAGCAACCCGGCGGCGGCGTAGGGCACCTGATCGGTGGTGAAATGCCCGCGCTGCATGGCTACCTGCTTGAGGCCGAGCATCGCGCGGAGCGGTCCGAGCAGTTCGCTGCAAGTCTCTGGTTTCGGTCCCATGGCCCATTCCTTTAGTTGCTGCACGCAACTATAACGCTGATTAGTTGCAACGCACAACTTGTAGACCTGTGACACCTCGCACCGCAACGACTCAGGGCGCCCACCGAAGTCGATGAACACCCCGATGATTAGCGCAGCGCTCAACACCAGCCTCGTCAGGCAAGCGGCGCAGCCGCTTGTGGTGGTAGACGGACATGCATAAGTCGGGGATCCCGGAGTCGAGAAAGCCGCTGAGGTTCCGCCACCCGCACCACAACGCAAACCAGCTCGAAGAAGGGTTCTCGGGCTCAGATCATGGTGTTGAGCTTGCCCAGAAGTCGGGCCAGATCCTTGAGGTCCTGGGTGGACCAGCTGGCGAACTCGCCGTGCAGGTGCTTGCGGCGCTCGGCGCGGACCTTGGACAGCCGCTCGCGCCCCAACTCGGAGAGCTGGATGCGGCGGGCCCGGCCGTCATCGGGGTCCGGCGCCCGCTCCAGCAGGTTCAGGTCCACCAGGGTCGCGATCTGCCGACTCACCGTGGACTTGTCCAGTCCGGTGCGGTCCGCCACGTCCATGCCGCGCAGCGGTCCGGCGTCGTCGATCATCAGCAGCAGGCTGTAGGAGGCCGGGTCCAGGTCGGGGTGCACGTGCGCGGCGACCGTGGTCGACAGGTTGCGGGCGCGGCGGAACATCATCACCAGTTCGCGCTCGACGGTCTCCGCCGCCGCGCGCCGGTCGACGCCTTCCTCGCGCGGTGCGCCGATCGAACCCCGCTCCTCGTCCTCGATCACAGTTCTCCCACCCGCGCCCCCGCAGGTCGTGGAGGCGCCACCGTCGGTCCGCACCCGAGAGTGCTTGAAACCAACGCTAGTCCGTTTCGCCCACTCTATGAACGCGCTGGTTCGGTCCGGGTGGCGGATCGCGGTCGGGTGATCAGCGCTCGGGGCTGCCCACCGGCTCGGGCTGGTGCCACGGCCGGGGCGTGCCCTTGGCGCCGAAGTAGTCGCCGCCCTTGCGCTTGACGTCGTCGGTGCCCCAGCTGCGCTGGCGCAGCACCGGCACCATCCGCGGGATGTGCTTGCGGCAGTGGATGTAGGCCTCTTCGACCCGCACCACCACCCAGCGCTCGGGGGTGCGGCCGCGGTCGAACCCGGTGGGCAGCGCCGGGTGGATGGCGCGCAGGTCGGCGTCCTCGACGATGCGGGCCTTGCCGTTGACGTGCAGGCCTATCAGGTCGGTGACGAAGTCCACCAGCAAGATCCCGACGTGCGGGTTCTCACTGATGTTGCCCAAGCTGGCCAGCACGCCGTTGCCGCGGTACTCCGGGTAGCACAGGTGCCGGTCGTCGAGGACCTCGACGAAGCCGGGTGGCCCCGCGCGCAGGCTGGCGTCGCAGTCGCCACGGGCGTCAGAGGTGGCCACGAACGCCATCTCCATCCGCCCGATGAACTCCTTCATCTGCCGGTTCAGGTGGTCCAGCACCTGATCCTGGTAGAACTTCCGGGCCCGTTTCTCGGTGCCGAACGCGCATTGCAGCAGGTGTTCCCCGGCCGAGCCGGGCAGCGGGTCCGGTCGGTCTTCGGCGAACGGATCACGCGGCGGCGTGTCGGGCAGCAGCGGGTGGTGTTGCAGCGCAGCGGTGACCAGCCAGGCGTCGTTCCGGGTCGGCGGATCGGAGAGCTCCAGGTCCAGCAGGGCGCTCTCGGCCGTGCCGGTCGGGGTCGGGTGATCGGGAATCACGCGGGTCACCGTGTCACGTCTCCCTCTGCGCTAACAGCAGTGGATACTAGGTTCCCCCGACAGGTCCATGCATTATCTACGAGAAGTAGTTAAAAAACACTCAAAAGTGGCATCAAGGCACACGCGCCATCGAGCAGGAGTTAGGGTCCAACCTGTGTCGGGGGACGCTTGCAAGTAGCGGTGTGCCTGCCTGGGTACGACCGCCAACGTGGAGAAACTGCCCCGAGCCATGACAGCGAACGCCGTACTGAGCCCTGGACCGCCCCCGAACCGCGAGCCATCGAACTCCGGTGTGAGCAAGATGGTCCGCCTGATCCGCGAGAGCTTCGCCGTGGTGGAGCCGCACGCCGACGAAGTGGCGAGGTTCTTCTACGGCATGCTCTTCAGCCTCTCCCCGGCCACCCGCGAACTGTTCGCGGTGAACATGGAAGTGCAGCGCAGCCGCCTGTTGCGGGCGCTCGTGCACGTCATCCAGATGGTCGACAAACCAGACGAGCTGCTGCCGTTCCTGCACCAGCTCGGCCGCGACCACCGCAAGTTCGGCGTGGTCGCCGCGCACTACGAGGCGGTTGGCACCGCGCTGCTCGCCTCGATCAAGAAGTACGCCGGTGACGCCTGGACCGACAGCGTGGAGCGGGCCTGGGCCGAGGCCTACACCGTGATGGCCTCCGCGATGACCGAGGCGGCCGCCGCCGACGACGGCCCCGCCTGGTACACCGGCCAGCTCATCCACCACGAGCGGTTGAGCTGGGACGTCGCGGTGGTCCGAATCCGCCCCGACCACCCGGTGCCCTACCAGGCCGGGCAGTACGTGAGCGTCGAGGTGCCGCAGCGGCCCCGGCTGTGGCGCTACCTCACCCCGGCCAACGCGCCGAACGACGAAGGGATCATGGAGTTCCACATCCGGGCCGTGGAGGGCGGCTGGGTCAGCCGTGCGCTGGTCGGGCACGCCCGGCCCGGCGACCAGTGGCGGATCGGCTCGCCGATGGGTCGGCTGACCGTGGACCGGGAGACCTCCCCGGACGTCCTGATGATCGCCGGTGGCACCGGGCTGACCCCGATGCGCGCGATCATCGACGACCTCGCGCAGTACGGCGACAACCCGCGCGTGCAGCTGTTCTACGGCGGCCGGACCCGCGAGGACCTCTACGACCTGGAGAACCTGCAGCGCGTCGCGATGCACAACCCGTGGCTGACGATCACGCCGGTGTTGGAGAACGACCCGGCCGTCGTCGGCGCCGAACACGGCACGCTCGCCGAAGTGGTGACCCGCTACGGCGCGTGGGCGGACTGGGATGTGCTGGTCAGCGGCTCGCCGTCGATGATCCGCGCGACGGTCTCCCGGATGCTGGTGGCTGGCACCCCGCTGGACCACATCCGCTACGACCCCTTCACCCTCGACTAACCCGCACCCCAGGTTCACACCATCAGTGCGAGGTGAAGGGCACCTTTGACCGACTAAGCCGGTCAAAGGTGCCCTTCACTCTTAAACAGAACGGGTGTCGCCGCGTGGAGCGGGTTCGGGGGTAGGTGCTAGCGGCGGCGTTTGCGGTCTGGTTTCCAGACGACCAGGGCTGTTTCCTGGCGGATCGGGACCAGGTCGCGGCGGTAGGAGGCGTGCACCTGGGCCGCGGCCTGCTCGGCGGCGACGTGCGCGGCGGCCACTTCTTCGGCCAGCTCTTGGACTTTCGCGCGCAGCGCGTCGACCTCGTTCTCCAGGTCGATGATCCGCTTGATGCCCGCCAGGTTGACGCCCTCCTCCTGGGAGAGCCGCTGCACCTCGCGCAGCAGCGCGATGTCGCGGAGGGAGTAGCGGCGGCCGCCCGCCGGGGTGCGTCCGGGGGAGACCAGGCCCAGCCGGTCGTAGCTGCGCAGCGTCTGCGCGTGCAGCCCGGAGAGCTGGGCCGCCACCGAGATCACGAACATCGGCGTGTCCTCGTTGGCCCCCGGCGGGAATCCGAAGCCCGGATCGGTTGGGCGACCGGCCATGACTACCTCCCGAGCAACTCGTTCAGGTCGTGCCGCGGATCGTGGTCGGCGGTCGCCTTCGCGTAGTCCGCCAATGCCTCAGCCGCCTTACCGTCCAATTTGGACGGAACGGCGACCTGCAACGTCACCAGGAGATCGCCGCTGCTGCCGTCTTTCTTGCCCGCACCCTTGCCGCGCACCCGGAAGGTGCGACCGCTGCCGGTCCCGGCCGGAACCTTCAGCGACACCTTCCCGTCCAGGGTCGGCACGGTCAACGTAGTGCCCAACGCCAGCTCGGGGAAAGTGACCGGCACCGTGATCGTCAGGTCATCACCGGAACGTCCGAACACCCGGTGCGGATTGACGTGCACCACCACGTACAGATCACCGGTGGCGGCACCGTGGCGACCGGGTTCGCCCTGACCCGCCAACCTGATCCGCTGCCCGTCGGACACCCCGGCCGGGATCCGCACCGTCAGCGTCCGGCTGCGGGTGCTGACCCCTTCGCCGTTGCAGTCCGGGCACGGCGTGTCGATCAGGGTGCCGCGACCGCGGCAGTCCGGGCACGGCTCGCTGAACGCGAAGGCGCCCTGGTTGCGGGTCACCAGCCCGGAACCGGTGCAGTTGGGGCAGGTTCGGGGCCGGGTGCCCGGCTTGGCGCCCGAACCGTGGCAGGTCGGACAGTTCACCGGGCTGGACAGCCGCAGCGGCACGGTCGCACCCTTGACCGCCTCGGCGAAGTCGATGCGCACCTCGGTTTCCACGTCGGCGCCGCGGCGCGGCCGGTTCGCCGTGGTCGCGCCGGGACGGCGATTGCCGAACAGGCCGCCGAAGAGATCGCCGATCCCTCCTCCGCCGCCGCTCTGCGCGCCGCCGAAGAGATCGCCGATGTCAAACCCGCCGCCTGACCCGCCGAAACCCCCGAAGCCGCCCTGGCCACCGCTGAAAGTGCCAGACCCGAAAAGCTTCCGGGCCTCGTCGTACTGCTTGCGCTTCTCCGGGTCGGAGAGCACCCCGTAGGCCTCGGAGACGGCCTTGAACTTGGCTTCGGCCTGGGCGTTGCCGGGATTGGCGTCCGGGTGGTTCTCCCGTGCGAGCTTCCGGTACGCCTTCTTGATCTCGTCGGCCGAAGCCCCGGAGGAGACGCCCAGTTCGGCGTAGAAATCCTTTTCAAGCCATTCCCTGGCGCTCACCGGACGCCCCTCCCTTCGGTCCTGATCAACCCTGTTCGGCTTGGTTCTCGCCGGCTGCGGGCTCCGCCTCGGCCGCGGGCTCGGCGGGCGATTCCGCAGCGGGCTCGTGGTCGGTCACCGCGACCATCGCCGGACGCAGCAGCCGGTCGGCGAACCGGTAGCCGCGGCGCAACACGGCCGTCACGGTCGGGCCCGACACGTCGGGGGAGGTGGTGTGCTGCACCGCCTCGTGCACCGACGGGTCGAACTCGTCGCCTTCCTCGCCGAACGGCTCCAACCCGGCCGAGTTCAGCGCCGTGATCAGCTTGTCCGCCACGGCCTTGAACGCACCGTTGAGGTCGCCGTGGGCCTCGGCGCGCTCCAGGTCGTCGAGCACGGTCAGCAGGTCGGCGGCCACCGACGCCTTCGCCGCGGCGATCACCGCTTCGCGGTCGCGTTCCACCCGCTTGCGGTAGTTCGCGTACTCCGCGGTGACGCGCTTGAGGTCGGCGGTGAGCTCGTCGACCTGCTGCTGCAACTCGGCCGATTCGGCTTGGGGCTGCTCGGCCTGCTGCTCGGCAGCCTTGACGACCGCTTCGTCGAGGGTGCCGGACATGCTTTCGGCCACCTGCGTCTCTTCTCCGTTCGGAGCAGGGACCCGGCGCTGGCCGGTCACGGGGTCGATGCGTCGCCGATCCCGGACCACCACCGGCTCCTGCTCACCTTCGTTGCGCGACATTTCCGGCCTGTCCGCGGTCACTTCTTCTTCTCGTCCTCGTCGTCGACGATCTCGGCGTCCACCACGTCGTCGCCGCTCGACGAACTCGCCCCGGCGGCGTCACCGGCGGCACCCGCACCGGCGGCCCCGGCGGCCGCGTTGGCTCCGGCATCGGCGTACAGGGCCTGGCCGAGGGCCTGCGACTCGGTGGCGAGCTTCTCCACCGCTGCGGAGATCGCGGCCACGTCGTCGCCCTTGAGCGTCTCGTTGACCTCGTTGATCGAGGCCTGGACCTTCTCCTTGACGTCCGAGGGCAGCTTCTCGTCGTTCTCCTTGAGGACCTTCTCGGTCTGGTAGACCAGCGTCTCGGCCTGGTTGCGGGCCTCGGCCTCCTCGCGACGCTTCTTGTCCTCCTCCGCGTGCGCCTCGGCGTCCTTGACCATCCGGTCGATGTCGTCCTTCGGCAGCGCCGAGCCGCCGGTGATGGTCATCGACTGCTCCTTGCCGGTGCCCAGGTCCTTGGCGGAGACGTGCACGATGCCGTTGGCGTCGATGTCGAAGGTGACCTCGATCTGCGGCATGCCGCGCGGCGCGGGCGGCAGCCCGGTGAGCTCGAACATGCCGAGCTTCTTGTTGTGCGCAGCGATCTCGCGTTCGCCCTGGAAGACCTGGATCTGCACGGACGGCTGGTTGTCGTCGGCGGTGGTGAAGGTCTCCGAGCGCTTGGTCGGGATCGTGGTGTTGCGCTCGATGAGCTTGGTCATGATGCCGCCCTTGGTCTCGATGCCCAGGGACAGCGGCGTGACGTCCAGCAGCAGGACGTCCTTGACCTCACCGCGCAGCACACCGGCCTGCAGGGCGGCGCCGACGGCGACGACCTCGTCCGGGTTGACGCCCTTGTTCGGCTCCCTGCCGTTGGTCAGGTCCTTGACCAGGTCGCTGACCGCGGGCATCCGGGTGGAGCCGCCGACCATCACCACGTGGTCGATGTCGTCGAGCTTGATGCTGGCGTCGCGGATGACCGCCTCGAACGGCTTGCGGCAGCGCTCCAGCAGGTCGGCGGTGATCCGCTGGAACTCGGCGCGGGAGAGCGTCTCGTCCAGGAACAGCGGGTTCTTGTCCGAGTCGACCGTGATGTAGGGCAGGTTGATGTTCGCGGTGGAGGAGCTGGAGAGCTCGATCTTGGCCTTCTCCGCGGCTTCCTTGATCCGCTGCATGGCCATCCGGTCCTTGGTCAGGTCGATGCCCGACGAGGACTTGAACTTGTCGACCAGCCACTCGACGATGCGCTCGTCCCAGTCGTCGCCACCGAGGTGGTTGTCGCCGCTGGTGGCCCGCACCTCGACCACGCCTTCGCCGATCTCCAGCAGCGACACGTCGAAGGTGCCGCCACCGAGGTCGAAGACCAGGATGGTCTGCTCCTTCTCGCCCTTGTCCAGGCCGTAGGCCAGCGCGGCCGCGGTTGGCTCGTTGACGATGCGCAGCACGTTGAGCCCGGCGATCTGCCCGGCCTCCTTGGTGGCCTGCCGCTGGGCGTCCTCGAAGTAGGCGGGCACGGTGATCACCGCGTCGGTGACGTCCTCACCGAGGTAGGCCTCGGCGTCCCGCTTGAGCTTCATCAGCACGCGGGCGCTGATCTCCTGCGGCGTGTAGGACTTGTCGTCGATCTGCACATTCCAGTCGGTGCCCATGTGCCGCTTGACCGACCGGATGGTGCGGTCCACGTTGGTGACCGCCTGGTTCTTCGCTGGCTGACCGGTGAGGATCTCGCCGTTCTTCGCGAAGGCCACGATGGACGGCGTGGTCCGCGAGCCCTCGGAGTTGGCGATCACCGTCGGTTCACCGCCCTCTAGGACGGAAACGACGGAGTTGGTCGTCCCCAGGTCGATGCCGACCGCTCGCGCCATGCTGGATTCCTCCCGACTTGTTGCCTGTCCGCCCAAGCGCCATCCCGGACCCTTGAGCCTTGCTCACTCAAGTTTTACCCACCGCGCGTCACCACCGTCAAACCGGATTGAGCACGGCGCACTCAAGCTTTCTGCCAGCACAACGGCTGACCTGGGGCGGGAGTTCCCGAGCCGGAGCGCGAAGTGATCTGGCCGACATGGCGACTGATCGACATGCCGACCGCGGCGGTCAGGACGAGTGGGATCCTCAGTGCGACCCCGACAGCGGGTTGATCCACTTGACGTCGGAGAACTTCGCTGGGCGCGGTTCGCCGACCACGGCCGCCGAGCGGATCACTTCCGCAGGTAGTCCACCGGTTGCATGAGGAAGCGCAGCGCCGGTTCGAGTTCCTCGGCGGTGGGCGGCTCGTCGGCGATGAGGGCCTGCATGAGCAGGCCGTCGATCGCCGCGAACAGCGCGCGGATCACCGCCGGATCGCCGCCCGCACCGTGGTTCACCAAGCCGGTGGCGATCTCGATCCAGCGGCGGGCGGCCGGGCGCAGCGCGGGGCGCCGGGCCGCCAGCAGGTACAGCTCGTATTCGCCGATGGTGCGTTCGCGGTGCTCGCGCACCATCCCAGCGAGGAGTTCGGCGATCGCCCTGGGCCACTCTGAATTCTCGTGGATCCGTTCCCGCAGCAGGTCCATCTCGACGAGCATCGTTTCGCAGCTCTCCAGCAACGTGGCCACCAGCAGCCCGTCGATACCCGCGAAGTAGTAGGCGATCGAGGCGGGCGGCACCCCGGCCTCGCGCGCGATGTTGCGGTGGCTGACCGCGGCTACGCCGTCGCGGGCGACGACCCGCAGCGTCGCGTCGATGATCGCGCGGCGGCGGCGTTCTCCCTTGACCCGACGGCCGTCGGTGCTGTCGTTTTCGCGGTGCGCGGCGGTCAATGCGCGCCCCCCAGCTCCAGTGCGACCACGCCACCGATGATGAGCGCGATGCCACCGATCTGCACCGCGGTGATCGACTCGCCGAGGAACACCACCCCGATGATCGCCACCAGCGCGACCCCGGCACCAGCCCAGATCGCGTAGACCACGCCGATCGGCAAGCCGAGCTTGAGCACCGCGCTGAGTGCGGTGAAGGCCGCGAGGTAGCCGACCACGACGAGGATCGACGGGATCGTTTTGCTGAAGCCGTCGGAGAGCTTCAGCGAGACCGTGGCGAGCACTTCGCTCAGGATCGCCACCGCCAGCATCAGGTACGCCACGCAAGCCTCCCAGAAAGTTGAACGATCGCCCTACTTGTTGAGCATACGGACGCCCGACCTGCGCAGCACGTGAATTTCAGCGATCCGAGTCCGGCTCCCCGGACTTCTTCTCCGTTCCGGGGCTCTTGTCGCCGCTGCCGGAGATCATCGTGGCGACGTTGACCGCCGCCCAGATCCCCATCGGGAAGATCGGCCAGAAGAAGATCGGCTCACCGGAGGCGATCGAGGTCACCGCCCAGATCGCGACCAGGATGAACGTGACGCTCGCCCAGTCCCGCCACTCCTTGACGATCTTGCGCTTCCGCCGCTCGCGCCTGGCGACTTCCGACGACGGCTTCGCGGGCACCGGCGCGGGCAGGTCGGCGGTCAGCGGCTCCAGCTGCTCGAACGTCGTCGCCGCGTACGCCCGCTGGAGGCGCTCGTCGTACTCGACGATGGTGAGTCGGCCTTCGTCGAGCGCCACGCGCAACCGCTGCGCGACCGCCTCGCGGTCGGCATCGGAAGCACGCATCGATCCGCTGCCCGTCTCCGTCATCCCAGACCCCCAGTTCGCCCCAACCGGTGAAATATCCGAACGAACCACTCACCCGATCAAGTTAGTGGCGAAAATCGCACCGCCGATCGCAAGTCTGCCGCGATCGACGCCCGGCCCGTTGCGACCGCGACGAAATCGCACCGCCGCGCCGCAGGTGCCAGGCGGCGACAGCTCGCGAGACGCCAGCGACTGCCGCCACATCCGCCCGCCCTCAGGCGTTCCGAGCTTGAAGATACCGAAAAACCTGTACGAGTGGACAACTAGTTTTTCGCCCAGCGGTCTCGCAGAATCATCGACTGTTCCCGACACTCGCCCCCCGTAGTTACCCATCGGTAATAGGGCGTACGCTCCACAAACGGACAACCCTCGAACAGGAGGCCGCGAGCATGGGTGCCCTGCAGCTCGTCCTGGGCTTGATCTGTCTCGCCGTGACCGTTGTCGCGGTGGTGCTGGTCGTCAGGACCGTCCGGCGGATGGTTTCGGCCATCCGACTCGGCCAACCGGACCCGACCAGGAAGGGCCCGTTCGGCGCCCGCTTCGGGAACATGGTCAAGGAGATCCTCGGCCACACCCGGATGCTGAAGTGGGGCCACGTCGGCGTCGCCCACTGGTTCGTGATGCTCGGCTTCCTCGGCCTCAGCCTCACCGTGGCGGAGGCCTACGGCGAGGTCTTCAACCCGGCGTTCGAGTTCCCGCTGCTGGGCGAGTTCGGGCTGTGGAACCTGGTGGTGGAGATCCTCGGAGTCGGCACGCTGATCGGCGGGCTGTGGCTGATCGGCGTCCGCCAGGCCAACCACCCGCGCCGCGCCGGGCGGGTTTCCCGGTTCCAGGGCTCCAACTTCTGGCAGGCCTACTTCGTCGAGGCCGTCGTGGTGCTGGAAGGCCTGGGCATCATGGGTCTGCGCGCGTTCAAGGAGGCCTCCGGGCTGTTCCACGCGCCGGTGTGGTCCGCGCCGATCAGCTACGCGGTCGGCGGCATCCTGCCCGCCAGCTCCGCGGCGGTGTCGATCTTCGCCGCTTTCAAGATCCTGTCCGCGATGATCTGGGTGATCGTGATCGCCTCGAACATCACGATGGGCGTGGCCTGGCACCGGTTCACCGCGTTCTTCAACATCTACTTCAAGCGCGATGCCGACGGCGACGTGGCGCTGGGCGCGGTGAAACCCATGACCAGCGGCGGAAAACCGCTGGACTTCGAAGAAGCCGACCCGGACACCGACGTCTTCGGGGCGGGCCAGGTCGAGGACTTCTCCTGGAAGGGCTGGCTGGACTTCACCACCTGCACCGAATGCGGTCGCTGCCAGTCGCAGTGCCCGGCCTGGAACACCGGCAAGCCGCTGTCCCCGAAGCTGCTGATCACCTCGCTGCGCGAGCACGCCTACGCCAAGGCCCCGTACCTGCTGGCCGGTGGCCGCAAGGACATGGCCGGGGACGAGGTCGGCATCACCGGCGACGACGCCGAAGCGCGACTGGCCAAGATCGACGCGCTGGCGCTGGCCGAGGCGCAGCGCCCGCTGATCGGCGGCCCGGCGGAGATGGGCGTCATCGACCCCGACGTGCTCTGGTCGTGCACCAGCTGCGGGGCCTGCGTGGAGCAGTGCCCGGTGGACATCGAACACGTCGACCACATCGTCGACATGCGCCGCTACCAGGTGATGATCGAGTCGAACTTCCCGACTGAACTGGGCGGGATGTTCAAGAACCTGGAGAACAAGGGCAACCCCTGGGGCCAGAACGCCAAGGACCGGCTGGCCTGGACCGAGGGCCTGGACTTCGAGGTGCCGGTGTTCGACGGCGAACTGGCCGACGACGTCGAGTACCTGTTCTGGGTCGGCTGCGCCGGTGCCTTCGAGGACCGCGCCAAGAAGACCACGCGCGCGGTGGCGGAACTGCTGCACATGGCCGGGGTGAAGTACGCGGTGCTCGGCCCGGAGGAGTCCTGCACCGGCGACCCGGCGCGGCGCGCGGGCAACGAGTTCGTCTTCCAGATGCTCGCCCAGCAGAACGTCGAGGTGCTGAACAGCGTTTTCGAGAACCGCGAGCGTGGCAAGCGCAAGATCGTCGCGACCTGCGCGCACTGCTTCAACAGCCTCGCCAACGAGTACTCGCAGCTCGGCGGCGACTACGAGGTGGTGCACCACACCCAGCTGCTGAACAAGCTGGTGCGGGAGAAGCGGTTGGTGCCGGTCGCACCGGTCGCCGAGGACGTCACCTACCACGACCCGTGCTACCTGGGTCGGCACAACAAGGTCTACACGCCGCCGCGCGACCTGGTCGGCGCCTCCGGTGCGACGTTCCGCGAGATGCCGCGGCACGCGGACCGCTCGATGTGCTGCGGTGCCGGTGGCGCGCGGATGTGGATGGAAGAGCGCATCGGCAAGCGGATCAACATCGAGCGCGTTGACGAGGCGCTGGGCACCGCGCCGTCGAAGATCGCCACCGGCTGCCCGTTCTGCAAGGTGATGCTCTCCGACGGTCTGACCGCCCGGCAGAGCGAAAAGGTCGCC
The DNA here is from genome assembly GCF_052246905.1 of Saccharopolyspora antiqui. Classification (NCBI taxonomy): domain Bacteria; kingdom Bacillati; phylum Actinomycetota; class Actinomycetes; order Pseudonocardiales; family Pseudonocardiaceae; genus Saccharopolyspora; species Saccharopolyspora antiqui. The sequence goes on along the minus strand of NZ_JBQQBO010000006.1, from coordinate 115,485 downwards.
GCGGAATCCATCGAGGTCGTCGACGTCGCCCAACTGCTGCTGTCGGCCGTCAAGCGCGGCCAGTCCACGGAGGACACTGCCGACCCGGCCCCCACCGGCAGCTGACACCGGACGCGTGGGTGCCCGGTTCCAATCGCAACCGGGCACCCGCGCTTCCGATCGAGTTCGGTTTCACCTTGCAGCTCACGCGGATTGGACGCGTCAGGCAAGCGGCGTGAGCTGTTTGCCTCCGCTAAGGCCGCTGAGGTTCCGCTGCCCGCACCGCCACGCAAACCATCCGTGCACTCTCTTGCAGGCAGAGGTGCAGGGTGTAGCCGTAGTGGTAGCGGAACGCGTCGGAGCACGCCGGAGAACCGATGGGTAGGAGCTCTCCCGAAAGCGGCGGGATGACGACCGCGTCCCAGTTCGTGGCGCCGGTGTCGTCGACGCGGACCGGATCGAGGCTGATCGACCTCCCGCGTTCCCCGGAGATCACCGCCGCGAGCGTGAAACCGATCCGAGGGCCTTCCCGTCGGAACCAGTTGTCGCAGGCCCAGCGCAACTCGTCGACGTCGGTGACCACCAGCTCTTCGTAGTGACCAGCCGAACCGCTGACCGAATCGAGCTGGACCAGGTAGTAGCTGTACCCGCCTGCCGCTGGGGTTGCACCGTCCCCGTCGACCACGCCCCGCAGCATGGCAAGCCCTTCACGTGCCGCCCGATCGTCGGGATCGGCACGCAAGATCCGGTCGTACAACTCGGCCGCCTCGCCGTGTCGATCAGCGATCGCCTCGTCGACGTCGTCGTCCTCGTCGAAAGCGGATTCCGCCACCTGCATGAAATCGATCTGCTGGATGAGACGAGCGGCCAGCAGCTTGGCCGCGGTGCTGTCGCCGGGATCCGCGGTCAGCGCCACGCGCAACCAGCGCTCGCCAGGCCACAACTGCGCAACGGTCTCTTCTTCGGCGGCTGGCGGCGAGAGGCACAGGAGCCGACCGAATTCGCGCGCCGCGACGGGATCACCCGCCTCCGCTTCGCTTTTGGAGCCGCACAATCGTCTGCTCGATGTTCACCACGACGGGATCGTATGGCCTGGCAACGCACAGCCGGTCGTGAGCGCGAAAGCGGGCTGGGGGTGCGCTTTCGCACTCACGACCGGTCTGCGCATGCGACGGGGGCGGGTCCCGCGCACCCGCCCCCGGCCGCCGCCGGAACTAGCCTTCGATGTCCTGGAGGCTGTCCTCCACGACGTTCACGATCTCAAGTTCGAGCTCGTTCTGGGCGATCTGGGTAGCTGTGTTGCCGACTCCGTCGGAGTTCTGGACCGCGACGTCTCCCTCCTCGGAGTAGTAGACATCCGCGAGCGCGGCTGGCGCGGCGAAGGCGCTCAGGCCCACGGCGATCCCGGCTGCGGCTGCCGCCTTGACGAGGTTCGAAGGCTTCATCTGAATCCCTCTCTGCTGTGTCGGGTTTCCGGCGTCGATTCCGACCGCCACAACCAGGCCTACCGGGGATAGATCGACGCCGCAGACCACACCGCCCAGGACCACCCGTCCCAGCGCCACCCGACCCTCGAAGTGGTCAAACCCGACCAAGAAGCCACGCTGCGTAACAGTTCGATCACGAAGATCACGAAGATCGGCGATTCATCCGCAACCAGCGGAGGTGCCCACGGCCAGCGGAGATATCCGCAGCCTCAGCGCCCTGTCTTCGAACTCGTTCCGCGCGCCGCTGCGGGTAGAGGAGTTGGCGATTCGCGCGAAATGGCCGCGTCCCGTGGGGAGGAGGTGCCGATGTCGCGCTAAATCGGCACCGACCCACAGCGACCGTGGCCCGCCGGGCGCTTCCAGGACAGGGGCTCAGACCTCGGCAACCCGGGCTAAGAACGCAGCCCAAGACGCGGCCGGGAAGGCCAGCACAGGACCCCCGGGATCCTTCGAGTCCCGCACCGCCACCGCCGGACCCGAAAACGCCACCTCGACGCAAGCAGCGCCGTTTCCGCCCGCGCTACGACTGCTCTTGCGCCACCGCGCGTCGGCGAATGCAACCTCGATGCAGGCATTACCTGAGCCGCTGCCGCTCCTACTGCTTTTGCGCCATCGCACATCGGTCAGATCGATTGCAGACATCGGGCCTCGCCTCGTCTTGCTTGCGCCGACTTCACAGGTCACGAGCCGCCTGCTCGATCAAATCTCTCGAAGCCTCTTCGGGCAGCGCTTCACCCAGCAGGTGCTCGAACACCAATCTAGCTTCCCGAACCTCTCCTTCCTTCTCAACGTGCACGGCACCTGCAGGGTGCGCGATGAACAGCACATCCCGGTCTTCCGGCTCCGGAAAGTCCAACAGGATAAAGGCGCCATCCATGCCTCGGTGCCACCCCGCAACATTCGGCATGACTCGCAGCGTGACCGCTGGTAGACGGGCGGCTTCTAGAACATGGTGCAGTTGGGCACGCATCACCTCAGCACCCCCAACTGGTCGCCGCAGAGCGACTTCGTCGACTACTGCGATCAGCCCGAGCGAATGCTCACCATCAGTCAGTCGGTGCTGCCGGATCAACCGTACTGCCACGTCATTTCCGAGATTCCGTTTCGTGCGGCCGATACGGTCATCTTTGAAGATCGCGCGCATGTACTCCTCGGTCTGGAGCAGCCCTGGGATGTACATCAACGAAAGCTCGCGCACGGTGGAGGCTTCGGTTTCCAGGTCGACGTAACCCCTGTCCTCCACGCCATAAGCGCGCCACCAGCCGCGTTCTCTCGCCGCGCGTGCCAGGTCGAGCAGGTCCGGGTCGTAGCTGTCGTAGAGGTCCATCATGGAGCGGACTTCGTGCACCGATGTCGCGACCTCGCCGGTTTCCTTGCGGCTCAAGGCACTCGTCGACATGTCCAGGCCTGCGGCGGCCTTCTCCTGCGTCATACCGGCTTCTTCGCGCAGCTGGCGAATCCTGCGCGCGAGTCGACGACGGCGGAACGTTGGGCTGGTGCGTGTCACCGGGACCTCCCCCGACCAGATCCTGATCGATCCATGATCGCAGCGGGAACCCGATATCGGGATTCCCGCATCCGGTGATCCCGATCAAGGGTTCCCGCCTGGACGCTGGTCACCACACCCGAACACGGGAACACCCAACACGAGGAGGGTCCGTCATGACACCGAAGCTCTTCGGCCTGGCCGAGAAAACCGAGACCGGCGACCCCGACCCGACCCGCGTCCACATCTGGGGCATGCAACTCCCAGACCGCGCGATCATGTACTGGCGAGAAGACCACCGAAACCAGTTCGCAGTCTTCGACACCGCAGCCAACGCAGAATCCCGCTTCGGCACCCTCTTCAACCTCACCCTCCTCTGGGTGTGAGAACCGAGGTGAAGGGCACCTTTGACCGGCTTACTCGGTCGAAGGTGCCCTTCACCCACCATCCGAACGGGGTAAGAGTGAGGGGCACCCGTGCCCCAGTTACTTGGTCACGGGTGCCCCTCACCGCGACGAACCACCTGCGCGAAGAAGTCCCGGACGTCGGTTGTGAAGAGGTCGGGTTCCTCCATCGCCGCGAAGGTGCCGCCTCGGTCGTGTTCGGTCCAGTGCACGATGTTGTTGATGCGTTCGGCGAATGGGCGCACCGGGGCGAGGATGTCCTTGGGGAACACCGCGACGCCGTGCGGCGCGGTGCCGTTGACCAAGGCGTCGATCACCCCTTCCGCCACGGCTTTCTCGGAGTTGTCCGGAGTCTCCACAAAGGACCGTGCGGCCGAGCCTGCCGTGTTTGTAAGCCAGTACAGCATCACCGTGGTGAGGATCCGGTCGCGGTCGATCGCGTCCTCCGGCGTGTCGCCGCAGTCGGTCCACTCCTTGAGCGCACCGACGATCCACCCCAACAACCCGACCGGCGAGTCCGCCAGCGAATACGCCAACGCCTGCGGCTTGGTGGACTGGATCAACTTGTAGCCGTACAGCTCGTCGGTGTAGCGCTGCCAGGCGCCCATCCGCGCGTAGTCGGCCTCGGTGAGCCCGGCCGTCTCGTCGGCATCGCCGGAGGGGAAGGTGATCATCCCGTTGGTGTGCAGGCCGATCACGTTGTCCGGCGCGAGGATCGCCAACTCGCGGGAGATCCAGGTGCCCCAGTCGCCGCCCTGCGCGCCGTAGCGCTCGTACCCGAGCCGACTCATCAGCTCCGCCCAGGCCCGCGCGATGCGGGCAGCACTCCAACCGACGGTGCGCGTCGGCCCCGACAGGCCGTAACCCGGCAACGACGGGATCACCAGGTGGAACGCTTGGTCCGCACCGTCCGGTTCGGTCAACGGCCCGATGACGTCCAGGTATTCGACGACCGAGCTGGGCCAACCGTGCGTGAGGATCAGCGGCAGCGCGTCCGGCCGCGACGAGCGGACGTGCAGGAAGTGGACGTTCGCCCCGTCGATTTCGGTGGTGCACTGCGGGAATTCGTTCAGCCGAGACTCCTGCGCCCGCCAGTCGTAGTCGTTGCGCCAGTACTCCGCCAACTCCCGCAGGTAGCCCAGCGGCGGACCGTAGCGCCAGCCGAGCCCCGGCACCTCGTCGGCCCAGCGGGTCCGGGCCAGCCGCTGCTTGAGGTCGTCGAGATCCTGCGACGGGATGTCGAGGTGGAACGGAGTGATGTCGCGAGAGGCCATGCACGCTCCTTGGTACGTTGTACGGTACTTAATACGCGCAAGTCCGGCGATGTTCCCGATCCGCGGAAAAAATTCGAGGGATACCCCCGAAAAGAGGTACCCCTCGAACAAATGATCAGGTCAGCGGCCCATTTCCTCCAGAGAACGCCCCTTGGTCTCCTTCAGGTACCGCAACACGAAAACCAACGAGAGCAACGCGAACGCGGCATACATGAAGTAGGTCACCGGCAGGTTCCAGTCCCGCAGACTCGGGAAGCTCACCGTCACCAGCCAGTTCGCGATCCAGTTCGTCGCGGTCCCGACCGCCAGCGCGGCGGCCCGGATGCGCGCCGGGAACATCTCACCCAGCAACACCCACATCACCACGCCCCACGAGAGCGCGAAGAACAACACGAACGCGCTCGCCGACACCAGCGCCACCGCACCCCACTGGAACGGCAGATGCGCCTCCTCGCCGACGACCTCCGCGAAGCTGAACGCCCAGCCGGTGACGGCCAGCGAAACGGCCATCCCGATCGAACCGATCACCAGCAGCGGCTTGCGACCGAGCTTGTCGACCAACGCGATCGCCACGAAGGTGCCAACGATGTTCACGATCGAGGTGAACAGGCTCAACAGCAGCGAACTGCTCTCGTCGATGCCCACCGACTGCCACAGCGACGATGAGTAGTAGAAGATCACGTTGATCCCGACGAACTGCTGCAACGCCGCGATGGCCATCCCGACCCACACGATCGGCAACATCCCGAACCGGCCCCGCAGATCGCTCAACCGCGGCTTGCGCTCACCACCGAGCGCCTGCTGGATCTCGGCGATCTTCGCATCCGGATCACCGGGCTCTACCTGCGCCAAGATCGCGCGCGCCCGATCGAGCTTGCCCACCGCAACCAGATAACGCGGCGACTCCGGAATCGCCGAGGCCACCACCAGGTAGATCACCGCCGGAATGGCGGCCACCCCGAGCATCCACTGCCAGGCTTGCAACGGCCCGAGCATCCCCGAAGCACTACCACCGGCGACCTCCGCCAGGGCGTAGTTGACCAACTGCGACACCGCGATCCCGAGCACGATCGCCAACTGCTGCAACGATCCCAGCCGCCCGCGATACGCCGCCGGTGCGACCTCCGCGATGTAGGCGGGCGCGATCACCGACGCGATCCCGATGGCAACACCGCCGACCACCCGCCAGATCGCGAGGTCCCAGATCGCGAACGGCACGGCCGAGGCGACGGCGCTGATGATGAACAGCACGGCGGCCAGCTGCATCACCCGGATCCGACCGATCCGGTCGGCCAGCCCACCGGCGATCCCGGCACCCACCGCGGACCCCAGCAGGGCCGAGGAGACCGTCAGCCCGGTCAGCGCGGGGCCCACGTGGAAGTGCCGCTGGATGGCGTCCACGCCACCGTTGATCACCGACGTGTCGTAGCCGAAGAGGAATCCGCCGAGTGCCGCAGCCCCGGCGATCATCACCACGTGCCCGAGGTGCTCAGTGGCAGCTCCCGAGGCACGCGACTGCATTGCGGACATCGAGTAGTACTCCTGCTGCCCGCTCGCCGATCCGCCCCGCTGCGGGATCGTTCCAGAACGCCGGGCCTGGGGATCGTAAGTTCTTAACCCCCAACTTGCTTACTCGATTCAGGGTGAAGTAGCTCACCGTGACGAATTGCCCCAGTAAAATCAAAAGTCCGGCGCCCTGCCTGCGATTTTGAGCACCCGATCAGCCACTCAGCGTTATCTACGGGTTTCAGTGCGCTTGAAGTTCAGGTAGGCGCGCGACGGCGTCGGCCCGCGCTGCCCCTGGTACCGCGACCCCGCTTCCTTCGAGCCGTACGGGAAGTCGGCCGGACTGGACAACCGGAACAGGCACAGCTGCCCGATCTTCATCCCCGGCCACAACGTGATCGGCAAATTGGCCACATTGGACAGTTCCAGGGTGATGTGACCGCAGAACCCGGGATCGATGAACCCGGCCGTGGAATGCGTCAACAACCCGAGCCGCCCCAGCGACGACTTCCCCTCCAACCGACCGGCCAGGTCATCCGGCAACCGCACCGACTCGAAGGTCGACCCGAGCACGAACTCACCGGGATGCAGCACGAACGGATCGTCGTCGGGCGTCTCCACCAGCGAAGTCAGCTCGTCCTGCTGCTTGGACGGATCGATGTGCGTGTACCGCGTGTTGTCGAAAACCCGGAAGAACCGGTCCAACCGAACATCGATGCTCGACGGCTGGATCATGGCAGCATCGAACGGATCCAGTTCGAAACGGCCATCATCGAGCTCTTTGCGCAGGTCCCGGTCACTCAGCAGCACACGACCAGCCTATCGGCAACCCGCCGCCGATCTTCGAGCCCCACCGTGCTAGTCTGACCCCGCCTGAACAGGCAGCGCGGATGTAGTTCAATGGTAGAACATCAGCTTCCCAAGCTGAATACGCGGGTTCGATTCCCGTCATCCGCTCTCAACACGAAGGCCCAGGTCAGGAGCGTGATCCGCGCCGCCTGGGTCTTCGTCATTCCTAGATCATCTTGGACGCTCAACAACATGCCGCGATCAACCCGCCCGTCCCGCCGGGCCGTCGTCATCGTCGGCCGCTGACCGCGGGCCGTTGCGGTGCTCGTCGACGAGTGCGGACAGCCGTTCCGCGATCCGCTCGTCCGCGTCGCTCGTCGCCCGCTGGTAGATGAGGGCGGCACGCATGTCGTCGTGCCCCATCCGCGCCATGAGGTCCTTGGTCGACATGCCTGCCTTCGAAGCCAAGATGTTCCCGGCGTGCCGAAGATCGTGGAAGTGCAGGCTCTTCAGGCCCATCTTGGTCACGGTCTTGGCCCAGTTGCTCCGCTGGTTGAAGTTCGGCCGACGCAACGCATTGCCCGGCGTGGTCAGCTCGCGCGCGGTGGGCGAGCCTCCGACCGGTCTAAAGAACACGTTCACCCGCAGGCTGGCCTCGTCTCGCCCTGTACGCCAGTGGCGGTTTGCGAAGGCCCAAAAGTTCTGGCCTCATCTCCGCCACCACGGCTCAGGCTCTCGACCTGAATCCCAGCTGGCGACGAGTTCTTGCGGCTCGGCAGCTACCCAGATGCTGGCCCTCATGGGCTCTCCACTCCGGTTGCCGACGAATCTCACTTGCTCGCGGTAAGACCCACCAGGAGCGATGACCATACTGCGCCAGCGATCGTATTCAGACCCAACGGGTTCAGAGGGCTGGTTACCGCGACCGGCGCTGGAGATCTCCAGCTCGGACACGGCCATGGGTCGATCGGTGGTGTTAACTACGGTGATCTCAGCCGCCCATGTGCATCCGGGAACAACCGGGACCCCGGTTTTGGGGCCGAATTCGAGGCCAGGTACGTCCGGAGCCGAATGCGGGGCGGCCATCGTGATCTCGTATCCGCCTTCCAGCGTGATGGTCTCTCCGAATGCCACGGCCTTCCCCCGGTCGTCCTTAAACACTCCCAAGGGGCCAGCAACGAAGAACCCGACCACGACTAACGCGAGGGCAAGCCGGGAAAGCCAGCGTATGCGAGAAGACGACGAGCGAGTCATAGTTCGAAGGCTATGACAGTTGATCGCGTTCGATGGCGAGCTCAACAAAACCTGCCATGCAACTTTCCTGGTAGATCCGCGAGCCCTCCCGCGAACCGCAGGCACAAGATTCGTACGCCTCGACAGCGAAACCGCAGCGCACCTCTCCGTCACAGAGCACTCAACGTCGCGCTCTCGCCAAACGTCCTTCTATGCGACGGTCTACCCCATGGGAATGCGAAACCGACCGCTGAACCGGCAACGTGTCGGCGGCAGGGGAGCGCGCCAACAACATCCCAACAACATGGGGCGGTCAACAGGGGTCAAAACCGGGCACCACGGGCACCCCCGCGCCGCAGGTCAGGGCCGGTTTCCCGGCCGCTTCCCAAGCTGAGAACGCGGGTTCGATTCCCGTCATCCGCTCCGACTGAGTTTTAGCAGGTCAGAAGGGCTCCTCTCCGATCTTGGAGGGGAGCTTTTCTGATCTTCAGCGCTGTCTGCGCACCATCTCGGTGATCCAGATGGGTGCGAACGGAGACGTGCAGCCCGGGGAAGTCGGGTAGTCCTTGAGCACCTCCAGGCGCTCACCGATGTCGATCGCACGGGTGCGGTGCTCGGCGTGCTCGATCCCGATCTGAGCCAGGCAGTGGTTCATCGCCCACTGCAGGCGATCCGGGGCGTCTTTCATCTCCGCCTCGATGACGTCGAGCAGTCCTGCGAGGTCGAGGCCCTCGGGCTTCTTCGCCACGCGTTCGGTGGTCAGCGCCCAGCCTGCACTCGCGACCACTGGATCCGGATCGGCGGACCAGGCCAGGCGCAGCTCTTCGGAGTGCGGGTTCTTCTTCACCACGTAGTTCACGAGCCAGTCGTGCACCTTGGGGGTGCGCGCCTCGCGCAACATGACGTCCAACTCGGCACGCTCGAATGCCTTCGGGCGGCAGATCAGGATCGCCAGCAGTCTCGCCGCGGTGTCATCCGTCTCCCAGAGCTGGCGCGCGAGTTCCTGCTGCGTCTTCAGCCGCTTCGCGAGCGCGCGCAGCTTGCTGAGGTTCACACCGTGATCGTCACCGTGTTTCTCGTTCACCTCGCGTGTCTTCGGGTCTTCGAGCTCGGCCAGCTCGGCCATCACCTCGGACACCGTCGTCTCGGTCAGCGTCGTCTCGGCCACCTCAGCCTCCTGTCCATCACGCGCGAGATTCAGCCTACGACGGAAGTCGGCCTCCTGTCGTACACGCCGGTTCGGTGGCAGCCACCGACACGAAATCCCGCGTCTTTCCCAAATTTGCCGCGGTTCTCGGCACTGACCCTCGCCTTGAGCCCTACGGGATCAAGGCACCGCCTGCGACGGCGCGGCGTGCGCGCGGATCTGCGAAAGCGGGACATCAGCGGGATCTTCGTGGGTAGGGTCGCTGGCGTGATGCGGCGATGAGTGCTGAGGAATCGCCCGTGGGGTGCGTCGGTGTCCTGGTGATCGGTACTCGCGGCGGCGGTGGCCCCGGCGAGGTGCTGGTCAAGATTCGTGGTGGCTCGGAGGCCTTTCTCGCGTTCTCCGATGAACCGCTTCCCAAAGGCGCAACGGTGCTCGTCGTCGAATCCCGAGGGGAGCGTGCGGTTGACGTCACGCCCTGGACGAATCTGTTGGGAGACTCGTGATGTTCTTCTACCGCGTGCCACAGCCCGATGAGGCGATGCTCATTTCCGGCGGACGCGTCAAAGGAAACGCGCCGTTTCGGGTGGTCACCGGGCGCGGCGCGTTCGTGATGCCGTTCTTCCGCAAGGTCCGGTTCCTGTCGTTGCGCATGGCGGAGGCCGGGGTCACCGAAACGTGCGTGACCAAGCAGGCGATCACGTTGCGGGTGCGCGCGGTCATCGCGTTCAAGGTCGGCAACGACACGGAGAGCATCGTCAACGCCGGGCAGCGTTTCCTGTCCGATCAGAAGCAGATGGGGGAGCTGACCGGACGCATTTTCTCCGGGCATCTGCGGTCGATCGTTGGCTCCATGACCGTCGAGGAGATCATCACCGAGCGGCAGAAGCTGGCGGAGCAGGTGCTCGACGGGTCAGCGGTCGAGATGGCGCGGATCGGGCTCACGATCGATTCGCTGCAGATTCAGTCCATCGATGACATGGACCTGGGCTACATCTCCGCGCTGTCCGCCCCGCACAACGCCGCCGTGCATCGCGAGGCGAAGATCGCGCAGGCCAGGGCCGACCAGGCCGCCGCGGAGGTCGCGCAGGAATCGGCGCGCAGGCAGGCCGAATACGCCCGCCAGACCTCGATCGTGCAGGCCCAGTACAAGGCCGAGGTGGACAGGGCACAGGCCGAGGCCGCCCAGGCCGGTCCGCTGACGCAGGCGACCGCGAGCCAGCAAGTGATCAACGCGCAGACCGAGCTGGCCCAGCGCGAGGCCAAGCTGCGTGAGCAGCAGTTGGTGGCCGAGGTCGTGAAACCCGCTGAGGCCGAGGCGGAACGGGTCCGCATCCTCGCCAAGGCGGAGGCCGAGTCGACCGAGATCCAGGCCGCGGCCGCATCGTCGTATGACCGGGTCGCGCTGGACAGATTGATCATCGAGCAGTTGCCGCAGATCGTGAAGGAGGCGGCCAGCGGCCTGCGCGGTGCGAACGTCAACGTCCTCAGCGGCGCGGACGGCCTCGGCGAGATGGCGGCCGGTCTGGTGGGGCAAGGCCTGTCGATTCTGGATTCGGTGAAAAACGGCCTCACCGGGCAACACTCCCCCAAGCAGGCGGACCTGCCCGCGGTCGGCTCCGTCGGAACAGACGACTGAGAGGCCGCGCGAATTGGTCGGGGGTCGGTTTGAGCTGAAACCGACCCCCGCGTTCCCGGACTCAGCGTGCAGTTTCAGTTGAAACTGACGGTCCCTTGGGGATATCTGGGGGCAGTTTCAATTGAAACTGGCCGCCAGGAGTCAGGTTTCCCGCCTGCGGTGACTCCAAAACACACCCTAAGCCAGGGCGCGGCCGGACTCTGCCGGAGCCCTGTCCCCATCAACTTGCGATCACGTCACGAAGTATGGCCAGCCACCCCGACACCGGCGGCGGTCGCTCGTGGTCCTCCCTGCTCGGGAGTCAGAGGTTGAAGACCACGCCCGTCTTGGCGGTTAGGACGCAGCGGTTGGGGAATTCCTGCTCGAAGCGGACTTCCAGGCCGTGCCAGCGACCCACTGCGGTTGCCTTGATCGGGTTGTACTCCATGGTGCAGGCCCTCGTCGGGTCCGCATCCACCAGGTTGAGGTTTCCGTTGGCCTCATCGAGCAGCGTGCACGCCTGCGCCGCGTGCTTGTGCGTCCCGCCAACCGGGTGGCACTGCAACACGGTAGTGCTCGGCGCCGCCGTCCTCGTGGTGATGGACAGCCGGAGCACGCTCGGGCCGCCCTCCGCCGACGCAACCGCCGCGGTGGAGGGCACGAGGGCGGTCCCGACGATCAGGGCGGAGGCGAGCAGAACGCGGCGAGCCAGTTTGGTTAACACTGTTTCCTCCAGACAGCAAGGATTTCGGGGGCTCACAACACCGGCATCGTGTTGTGAAAGCGCCGCAAATCCGTTTCTCATCGTGCGGTTCACGACTCGCGGCAGCGAGAATCCCCATCGCGGGCCGGAAAAGCCTTTCGCATAGGACCGCACTCGGTGAACGGGTCTTGCGGCGCTCGAAGATTGCGGCGGTCGGCAACATTCGTATGCCGTCCCGCCGTAACGGGCAAGAAGGACGCTACTGCACTACTTTGAGTAGCAGCTATTAGCCCATTAGAGTGATCAATAGGCGCTGAACGGCCGGTATAGCTCACTAGTCGCTGCCCTAAGCGGTCGCCACGAGCGCGTATCACGTTTCAGAAAAAGAACCTCACGATCCCGTCGCCGAATTTCCGAAAATTGTTCTGATTTCATCAGGACCGCCATCCCTAACTGTCCTCAGTGGACGACGCAACCCACGGCATGGACCGATCGCACAACGCCGCCAGCCTCGTCGGCCGGAGCCGCGAAGGCTGGTGGGAATCGGGCCTCGCCGCAGCGCACAGGCGGACGTGGTGGGGGCTCGTGAGCGGTTGTTCCGATGAGAACCGGGATTTTCACTCACTGAAACCGCAGCGCCCGGCCCCCGCGCGTGGCGGCCGACAGCTGACTTGTGGCGATCTCGTAAATGATCTCCAGGCCGTCTTCGTCGTCCCACTGCTCGCCTACCTCGACGAAGCCGTACTGCGCTGCCAGCCGGTAGGAGGCCGTGTTGTCGGGAGCGATGGTCACCCGAACCGTGCGGACCTGCGGTTCGTGGGCGGCACGCCGCAGCAGGGCTTCCAGGGCTGCGCGGGCATAGCCGCGTCGCCGGTACGCCGGGTCGACGGCGTAGCCGATCTCCACCATCCCCGCTGCGTCGGGAGGCCCGTGGTAGCCCGCGCGGCCCACCGCCATGTGCTGCTGTTCGTCCCAGATGACGCCGGTGACCCAGGCGGCGCTGGCCGGATAGTCCTCGACCTGCCTGCTCCGCATCTGCCAGACGCCTCGCCAGTCCGGGCCGACGAAGTAGGCGGACACGGGCACCGGGCTGACCGCGTTCGCCGCTGCCAGGTCTCCGTCGACCAGAGCCTGGAACGTCGGGCCGTTCAGGTGCACGATGCGCACGTCCGGTTGCCCGGACGTGGCGGTCTGATGGTGATCGGTCACCGGCCAAGGCTCCCACTTCGCCGCCTTGGGCCGCTGCCGCTCCCCGGTTCTGAACTGCTGGGAGAGATCTCGGGAAAACCCGACGAGCACGCGATCACCCCAGATCACGCGCCGACCCATGGGCCGCCGACCTGGGCTGGCCGCTCGCTCGCCCAGCCCAGCGAACGTCGCACCGTGCCGCTACCGAGCTTCACCGGCTTCGCGTCTCGTCTTCGCATCGAGCTTTCGCCTCGCCCACGCCCCGGTAGGGCAGGGTCTGGCTGTAGACGATGTTGGTCGTGGTGGTGCCGAACGCCGTCAGCTCGTTGACCACCTGCTCCAGGTGCCGCATCGACGTGGCGGCGATCTTGAGCGTGTAGCAGTCCTCGCCGGTGGTGCGCAGGCACTCCAGGATCTCGGCGCGTTCCGCCAGCAGCCGGTGCAGCGGCTGGTGCTGGTTGCCCGGGTACTTCAGGCGTACCACGGCCAGCACGCCGTAGCCCACCTTGTCCAGGTCGACGGTGGCGCGGTAGCCGGTGATGATCCCGTCGTTCTCCAGGCGCTTGACTCGTTCGGTGGTGGCCGAGGCGCTGAGTTTGACCCGGCGGCCCAGCTCGGTGAGCGGGACGCGACCGTCCTGTTGCAGCTCGGCGAGGATCGCCCAGTCGATCGGGTCCAGGATCTCGGTCATTCCGAGAATCTACCGTGAAATCCACGGCGCGGACCGCCTAACGCCGTGGACAATCCCTTCCGAGTCGGGATTCGCCGACATAGCCTTTATCACGTGCTGATCGGTGTGAACGTCCCGAACTTCGGGCCCGGCACCAGCCCCGCTGTGCTGCGCGACTGGGCGCGGACGGTGGAAGGGCTGGGTTTCGACCTGCTCATGGTGTCCGATCACGTGGCGGTGATGCCCGACGTGGCCGAGCAGTACCCGGCGCCGTTCTACGAGCCGTTCACCACGCTGTCGTGGCTCGCCGGGGTCACCGAGCGGATCGCGTTGGGCACGACCGTGCTGATCGCGCCGTACCGGCACCCGTTGCTGGTCGCGCGGATGGCGGCGAACCTGAGCGAGCTCAGCGGCGACCGCCTCGTGCTCGGCGTGGGGGTCGGCTGGGCGCGCCAGGAGTTCGCCGCGCTCGGGGTCCCGTTCCACCGCCGCGGGAAGCTGACCGACGAACTGATCGCGGTGCTGCGCGAGGCGTGGCGGGACGCGGGTTACCGCGCGGGGCACATCCCGATCTGGGTGGGCGGGCACAGCGACGGCGCGCTGCGGCGCGCGGTCCGGCTCGGCGACGCCTGGCACCCCCTGCGGCAGAAGCCCGAGGAGTGGCGGGAGTCCTTGGTACGGCTGGGAAAGGTCGCCGCCGAGGAGAAGCGCCCGGTGCCCGCGTTGACACCGCGCATCCTGCTGCGGCTGACCGACGAGCCGCTCGCCGACCGGCGGTTGGGCGAGGGCACGGTCGAGCAGGTCGTCGGCGACCTGGAACGGCTGCGCGCGGACGGGGCGCGTGCCGTCGTGCTGGACCCGTTCGTCGGCGATCCGGAGGAGACGCGGCACCCGGAGATCGCCTGGCACGCGTTGGCCGCGGTGCGGAAGGAGTTCCGGTGAACGAAGACCACCTGCGGCGGGCGATCGCACTGGCCGCCGAGGCGCGGGCGGGTGGGAACCCGCCGTTCGGGTCGCTGCTGGTCGGGCCGGACGGGTCCGTGCTGGCGGAGGAGCGCAACTCCAGCCTCAGCGACGACGACATCACCGCGCACCCGGAGCTGAAGCTGGCCCGCTGGGCGGCCCGGTCGCTGGACGCGGCCACAGCATCGGGGACCACGATGTACACCAGTTGCGAGCCGTGCGGGATGTGCGCGGGCGCGTTGGCGCGGTCGGGGATCGGGCGCGTGGTGTTCGCGCTGTCGACCGACCAGCTGGGCGGGTTGAAGACATCCGGCGGGTTCCCCGAGGTACCGACCGATGGACCGCACCTGTACGACGAGGCGAAGGGCCCGGTCGAGGGCTACTACCCCTAGGACCACGCCCGCGCCGCGACGATTGCCCCTCGCCAGGACGCCGCGATCGTGCACGGGCTGACTTCTGGCGGTAGGTGCGGAGCGTCGCGGGAGTTCCACCACCGAACCGGGTTTCGCGCCTACGACCACAGTGGACGGTCCTCGGCGATCCGGTCTCCGGCGGCGACGCGCTCGCGGTCCTCGTTCCGTCCGCGACGACCAGCACCGTCGCTGCGCCGCCAGCTCCACGCAGCGGCGCAGCTGCCACACCTGGGCGAGGGCAGGCGAGCGTCCCGAACGGTTCACCGCATCCTCGTCGGCTCCGCCAGGACCGACGACAGGCGAGTCTCGGCGGGCGCGGTGGCGAGCTTGCGGTCCACGTACCGCAGCCCGGCCGCCATCAACCCGAACGCACCAAGATCCATGAGCGACCACAGGGACCACAACGAGTGGGGGTGGTCGTGCGACCACATGAGGGTCGTCGCTACCAGACCGCCCAGCACCGACAACAAGGAAAGCGCGCCCAGGACACTCACAACACCCTCCAAGGACACCACGGTTCCAACGCCACCCACCACGTTCAGTGACGATCATGAACTCATCGTGATGATTCGATGAAAGGATCTTCATCAACCGACGGCGCACTGTTTCGTGATCCGCACACCGTTCGGGCCGGATACGACGCCGTCGAGTACACCGTGCAGCGACATCACCTGGTGATTCCGCGCCACAACGGGATTCTCGTGTCGGTGTTGATCTCGCAGTCCGGCGAATCGGAGCGCTCGGCGAGCACCGGCGCGATCACCTGCACCACTGCGCCCGGAGGTCCACCAGAACCAGGCGAGTTCATGGAGCCGTGCGTCAAGGCAAATCCGCTCATCGCAGGCGCTTCGCGCGCAGCACGGTGTCGCGGGTGTGGCCGCCGGGGGAAGGCGCGGTGCGCGGGCGGGTTTCGTCGACCAGAACCGTCCAGCCGTCGTCGAGGAGCCCGGCGATCTCGTGCGGCTCGTAGTAGTCGGCCGGGTCGAAGCCGTGCTCGTTCGGCTGCAGGTCGGCGAGGTCGTGTCCGACTACGAGCAGCGTGCCGCCCGGGGCGACCGAAGCGAGCAGGCCGCGCACCGCGGTGTGGTCGGGCTGGTGCCGGAGCGGGAAGTAATGGGCCGACACCAGATCGAACGCGCCGACCGGTGGCGCTGTGGCGGCCAGATCGGCCCGCGTCCAGGACACGCCGTGGCCGCCCGCAGTCCGGGCAGCGCGCTCCAGCGCGACGTGGGAGACGTCGACCGCCGTGACCTGCCATCCGCGCTCGGCCAACCAGCGGGCGTCGGCGCCCTCACCGCATCCCACGTCGAGGGCCTGCCCCGGCGGCAGATCGGCCACCTCGGCGACGAGCACCCCGTTCGGCGCGCCGCTGAAGAGCTGCTCGCGGCTGAGGTACATCTCGTCCCAGGTCTGTTCCGTCCCCGGCCGAAGGCCGTGCCGCCGGTCGCCCGCAACGCGTTCGCAGACGCGGGCCTCCGACTCGTTGGAAAAGGGATCGAGCCCCGCTGCGCTCTCGTCGCGGGAATCACTGCCGGGCAACTGCTGGGTCATCGCGACCACCTCCGACGACAACCTGCACCCGAGGCTGGAAGGCTGGCAAAGCCATTTGCGGAAACAGCAAAACAGAGCCGGTTCCGCACGGGGTCGTGAGCCTTTCGGCAACCGTAGCAACCCAGGAAGACTGGTGACCACGATCGCGTTCCGGGCCCTGGCTTGCGGCCGTCGTCCAGGGTCACTCCGCAGCAGCCGCTCAGCGGACGTGGAGGTCCAGCCCGGACGCCCCCGGCGCCTCCGCTCCCGGCAGCAGCCGCATGTCGTGGTCGTAGTCGCCGATGAGCGACCGGAACGCGACCGGCTCATCCGTGAAGAGCCCGTCCAGCCGTCGCCCGTACGCCCGCTTCGCCACCGCGAACCGCTGCTCCGGCAGGCCGACCGCGCCGTACAACGCGAACGGCTCCAGCGGCGCCATGCCGGTGAACCAGAACAGGCCGTGCTGCACCGGGTGCAGGACGTCCGCCAGCCGCCCGTGGACACCCCGCTCGGAGAACGCCGACTCCCGTGCGCCGATCGTCACCGATACCAACGCCCGCCGACCCCCCAACGCGCCTTCGCTGTAGGGCGGCGGAACCGCCGGGCCGTACGCGAACCCGTTGCTGAACACCCGGTCGATCCAGCCCTTGAGGATCGCGGGCATGGCGAACCACCACATCGGGAACTGCAGGATCACCGCATCCGACCAACGCACCTTCTCCTGCTCGGCCGCGACGTCGGACGACAGCCGACCCGCCAGCGTGGCCCGCTCTTGGGTGGCCAGCACATCCAGCCGCTCGTCCGCGACGTGGTCGGGGAAGTCGTCGGCGTCCACCGCCGCCTTCCACTTCATCGCGTAGAGATCGGACACCCGCACCTCGTGCCCTGCCGCGCGCAGGCGCTCGACCGCGAAGGTGGTCAGTGCGGCGTTGAGCGAACGAGGTTCCGGGTGGGCGCTGACGAGGAGGATCTTCTTCCGCTGCCGCGGCATGGCTTCGGTCATGCCGCAACGTTCTCCCGGACCGACCCGGGTAACCAGCACCCTGTTCGACCGGCGGAACGCCGATCCTGGTACTCGGAGGGCCACGCATACTTGAGCGCATGGACCACATCGAGAGCGGCGATACCAGGCGGGCGCTCGGCAGCTTCCTGCGCGCCCGCCGAGGGCGGGTCGCGCCGGAGCACGTCGGGATCGCCGGTGGCCGTCGCCGCCGGGTGCGCGGGCTGCGCCGCGAGGAGTTGGCCCAGCTCGCCGGGATCAGCGTGGACTACTACGTGCGCCTCGAACAGGGCCGCGCAACCCAGCCGTCCCCTGAAGTGCTCGACGCGCTCGCCGGTGCGCTCCGCCTCGACGTGGCAGAGCGCAGGCACCTCGCCACCCTTGCCGCCGCCAGGCGCGACCCCGCGCCCCGGGCCCGAGTCAGCCCCCTGCTGCAACGGATGCTGCACTCCATGGCCGACTTCCCGGCCTTCGTGACGAACCACCGCCTCGACGCGGTGGCCTGGAACAGCCTGGGCGCCGAGCTGATCGGCGGCCTCGCCGACCAGGGCGGCCGCGACCGCAACAACGCCAGGTACATCTTCCTCGACCTCGCCTCCCGGGTCGTCTACCCCGAATGGGAGGACCGGGCGGCGGAGGCAGTGGGCCAACTGCGGGTATCCGCGGGGCGCTTCCCCGACGACGCGGAACTGGCCGCGCTCATCGCCGAACTGTCGGAGCGCAGCGCCGAGTTCCGGCGGATCTGGGACAGCGGCGAGGTCGTGATGTGCGCGGCGGGGCGCAAGCGGCTGCGGCATCCGGTGGCCGGACTGCTGACCCTGGACTACGAGACGCTGCAAGTACCGGCCGCACCCGGCGAGACGGGCCTTTCACTGCACGTGTTCAGCGCCGGGGAGGGCAGCCGGGAAGCCACCGCCCTCGCCCGCTTGGCCGAGACGGCGACGCAGGTGCCGGACCTCGTCGAAACAGGCTCCTGAGACAGGATCGAGCGAACCTGCGGCCGTGCGGGGACCCACCACCGACGACGTGTCGATCTGGTTGTCCCAGCCGAGATCAATCTCGCGGCATTTCACCGGTCGGTGCCGATGCTCCCGTCGACCTGTCCTGCGGATTCGGCGGCAGCGATGAGCGGGGACCGGTCCCGGACGATCGGGTATACCGTGCGACGAACTGGCGGCAGGACGCGCCGCAAGGGGCCGATCTCGTCCGAATGAGCCCCGGTGGAACGGTTTTCGACGAGACAAAGGGGCCGCAGCGTGGACCCGACCAGCCAGGGCGCCCGGCACGGGGTCCACCGGCACGGGGTCCGTCCGTTCTGCGGGTCGTGCACGGACGAGACCATCGCGTGGGCCGCCCCGGACACGACGACCTTCAACGGGTTCGGTACCCGCTTCTACGGCGCGGCTGACCCCTGCCCGCGGTGCGGCTCCGTCGTCAAGGGGCTGTACCTGTGTCTACTGTGGATACCGGTCTGGCCGATGGGCCGTTTCCGCATCATCACCCTCAGCCGGTCGCTGACCGGCTCACGCGCCCGCTACGTCGGCCGCAGGTTCCCCGTCCGCACCGACAACCCGTACGGCTTCGACAAGAAGAGCGCCGCACTCCTGGCGCAGGCGGAGGCCGAAATCGAGGAGGCTGAGAAGTCCCGGCCCGAACCGCCGCCGTCGCAGCTGGCCGACCACCCCGAGCTGCGCGGCCACCGCTACCAAGAGGCCGAGGCCTACTGGGAGTCCGGCTGCACCGACGAAGCTCTCCCGATCTACGAGGAGGTGCTCGCCGCGCACGAGGCGGTACTGCCCGCTGACGACACCGCGACGCTCCAGCTGCGCCAGCGCGTGGCGGAGGCGTACCTGGCGGTCGGGCTGCCGGTCAAGGCGCTGGCACTGCTCAAGCAGACCACCGCCCATCTCGTCCGAGTGCTGGGTCCGTACCACCCGGACACCCGCCGGGCGCTCGACGACCTGACCAACGCGAGCAGCCAGTTGGGCTTGTCCGACGAGCAATCCGAGGCGCTCGCGAAAGAGCTGACCGCGTTGGACCGCACCGTGGGACCGGACCACCCGACTGCCCTGCGCACGGCGTGCGCCCTGGGCGAGACCCAGACGAGCGCGATATGGGCGCTCGACTTGCTGCAGGAAGCACTGGACCGGTCCGAACGGGTGCTCGGTACCGATCACCCGGACACCCGTCACGTACGGCGGCGGCTGATCGAGGCCTGCGAAACCGCGGAGTTCCGCGGCGAGCCGGACGAGGTGCGGGCGGCGGTGCTGACGCGCGAACACGTGCACGGTCCGGACGCTCCGGAAACGCTGAAGGCGATGCGCCGTCTGGCCCAGCTCTACGCGTCGTCGCGCAGGCGCAGGGGTGAGGCGGTGGATCTGCTCCAGGACGCGCTGGAGCGGTGCGAACGCGCCCTGAGCCCGGACGACCCGCTGACGGCCGACGTTCGGCGGCAGCTGGACGAGCTGAGCTGACGCCGAGTTGCAGCGGCCTCGGGGCCAGAGATTTCGTGGTGGCAATCAGGCGGCTGCCAGGCTTCCGCCATTTGTGGACGGTCCACATCGGACGATCTCATCCCTCGGAATGACGCTGGCTAGCCCCATCGATCTATGCGTCTTCATGTTCCAGGACGATGCACCCGGATTGATCTCTTCCTAGTGTCTGGTGCGTAGCTCGCACAGAGGAGAGAGTCGCATGAAGGTCAGGATCGTGTTAGGTGTCACCGCCCTCCTCGGGGCGCTCGTGAGCACTTCGGCGTGTTCGAACCCCACCGGTAAGTCCTGGGCCATCACCTACGAGGTGAGCGACCAGGGCGGCGGCACGCTGTCCGAGGTCAGCTACGCGGATTCGCCCGACCGCTACGTGGACGAGGTCACCCAGCACGCGGTGCCCGGCCCGGTCGGCGCGCCTTGGAAGCAGGAAGTGGTGGTCAGTGCCGGTCAGAAGGCCGAGGTGACCGCCAAACCGACCGGGGACCTCACCCTGACCTGCCGGATCCTGCTGGACGGCGAGAAGGAGCTCGCCAGTGCCACCGCACCGGCCCCGGGGGAGCCGGTGACCTGCGAGAAGCTGACGGACTCGTGAGCGCTGACTGCCACGCCGATCCGCGGTGGCGTCAGTCGAAGATCAGTTCCCGGTTACCGGGCCGTCGGAGGTGGATCTGGCTGATCACTTGCAGGATGACCAGCAGGATGAGCCACTGTGCGGCGCTCAGAGCGGGTACGACGTCGATGGGCAGGGTGTAGGCGAGCACTACCCGCAGCAGGGCGTCGGTGAGCAAGCCGACTCCCCAGAGGACGGTCAACACGCGCCAGATGCGCCGGAACTGTGCGGACTCGTCCCACCGCCGATCCCAGCCGTCGGCGTCGTGCCCGGCGCGGGAGATCGTCATCCGGCCGATCGAGAACATCGCTGGCCGAACGGAGGCGGTGGTCGCCAGCACGACCAGACCGAGTGCAGCTGTGATACCGCCGTCCTTGGCCAGCAGGAAACGCGGGCTGCCGGACAGCAGCGAGGTCGCCGAGCTCGCCACGATCAGCACCAAGACCAGCACGGCGAACCACTCCACTCGCCGACGGCGCACCAGCGAGATCACGGCACGGGTAGCCGGTACGGCGGCACCGAGCAGCAGCGCCAGCCACGGGGCGACGCCGAGGGCACGCAACCCGTAATAGAGCGCGACCGGCGCCGCCAGATCCGCCAGCAGCACTGCGCCCATTTCGCGATACCGGTTGTCGCGTGCGGGGTCCGTCCGGGTCATCCGGTGACCCCGGCACGCATGCGGTCGACCCGGTCGGCGAAGGCCAGCAGGCGGGTATTGGTGGCCTCGGCTTGCTCGCCGGGCAGGGCGTGCGATGCCTCCGGCCACACCTCAGCGCGCACGTCGGACAGGAAGGTCTCCGCCCGCCGCCGGGCGCGCTGCGCATCCAGCATCGTGCTCCGGCCCCCGAGTATCGCCAGCACCGGGACCCGCACCGCGCGCAGGGTGTCCGGGCTCGGATACGTCGGTGGCGGCAACGCCGCCGAGTACTCCCGCATGGCGACGTCGATCAAATCGGCAACCGGATCATCGTGATCGACAGTTGTCCCCCCGGCCACGGAATTGAGGAAACGCTTGCGCAACCACGCAGGCGCGAAGGGGGCGGCGCCAATCGACCGCACGACGGTGCCCAGCGGGATGCGGTCGAGCGTGTGCGCTGGGTCGAGCAGCGACAGCGAGGCCAGGCCCGCAGGCGTCTGCGCGGCGAGGGTGAGCGCGAGCCAGCCTCCGATCGAGGTACCGATCACATGCAGCGGGCCGGTGTCCAGCGCGTCCAGCGTCGCGCGTAGCCACCTGACCTGATCCGCGGTGCTGCGAATCGGCACGACCTGCACGCTGCGCCCGGGCTCGCCCAGCAGGTCCAGTGCATAGACGGTTCGGCGCGCGGACAGGGCCGCGAGGTTGGGTGCCCACATCGCGGCTGGCGCGGTCTTCCCCGGCAGCAGCACGAGCGGCGCTCCTCCGGCGGTGCCGAACCGCAACACGCGCACGGTCCCGAACGGCGTGTCCACATCACGCACCTCGGCCGGGGTGGGCACCACCTCCATCGCCCGGTCATAGGCACTCAGGAACCGGGCACGCCCCGCAGGGCTGGTGAAATGGCCGACTCGCACAACATCCCCCTTTTACAATCCGATCGGATTGTAAAAGGCTCGGTAGATTGATGGCAAGCCGAACGGATTGCAAAGGAGACGGAGCACGTGCCCAAGCTGGTCGATGCCGCCCTGCGGCGCCGTGAGATTGCTGAGGCGTTGTGGCGCATCGCCTCCCAGGAGGGCCTCGAAGCAGTCAGCCTCAGCCGGGTCGCGCAGGAAGCCAGGGTCTCCAAAGGGCTGGTGCAGCACTACTTCTCCAGCCGAGCGGAAATGCTCACGTTCACCCAGGAGCACCTGCGGGACTACCTGGACACCCGGCTGCGTGACCGGCTTACGGCCATCCAGCCGACCGGCCCGTTCGAGAGTGTGCGCGAACTGGCCGCCGCGCTCCTGCCGGTGGACCAGGACGGCCGCACCGCGGCCCTGGTTGGCAGCGCGTTCTTCGTCCGATCCCTGTCCCAACCGGACACCGCGGAGAAGTTCCGGCAGGGACAGGCGGAGGTACTCCGGTTGCTGTCCGACCTGCTCGCCCAAGCTCAGGATGCCGGTGAACTCCGCGCCGACCTCGACGCGGAACGCGAGGCGGAAATCCTGCTCGCCGTGATCGGCGGAATCGGCGACTCCCTGCTCCTCGGGCAACACACCTCGGAGACCGCGCAAGCGGTCCTCGATTACCACTTCGACCGCCTCGCGCCTCCTCCAGCCGAAGACGGGTGACCGACGGGCCTCGTGCTCAATATCGCCGTTGTCGTCGCAGTCGAGTAGGCGCCACAGCGTGTTGTGCTCAAATCAGTGCGGAAACCACAACCGGCAAATCCGCGAAATCTTGCGTGTTCGACGCCTTGATCGGCGAATTCGTGGTGGCGCCCCAGTGCTGGGCTATCGGTCCGTCTGCTGGACGTAGTGAAAGTGGTCGTGGGCCAGGCGGCGCAGGTCTCGCAGCATGGGGCGGACGATCCCCGAGCTCGGCTGCTGCGAGTTGATCGGCGCCGAGGTGGTTTCCTGGGCGCGCAGGAGCCGGTAGCCGAGCGAGCTGGCGTGCCGGTACTCGGCGGTTCCCAGCAACACAGTGGTGATCAGCCCGAAGATGTTCAGCACGAGCCACAACGGGATCGGGACGTTGTTGTTGCTGATGGTGGCGATCTCCTCGATGCTGATCGACACCGCGAACACGGTGGCCGCGACCGGCGCGAGCAGCGGATTGACCTCGCTCATCCACAAACAGCTGCGGATGGCCCAGTAGAACGTGCACACCAGGAACGGCACGCACCACAGCAACGCGACGACGCCCAGCGGAACCAGCGGCAGCGCCAGCAGTCCGACCGGCCCGGCGGCGACCGAAGCGATCACCGCGAACACGATGCCGCCGATGATCCCGAGCGGCAGTGGAATGGCCACGAACAACCCGAGCGCGCCACGCTTGACCATCCGCATGAACCCGTCCCACAGCTGCAGGCCGTACCCGTTCTGCCGCGCATCGAGTGCCATCAGGATCGCCAAAGGTGCTATCAACAGCGCGAGCCCGATGGTGGACAACCCCTTCTGCGCCAGGTTCCAGGCCAGCCCCCACTCGCCCTGGAATCGGATGGTGGTGAGCACGACCACGGCCAGCCCGGCCACGGTGCGCCAAAAACCGAGGCGGTCCAGCAACCAGTCCCGCTGAGACGCACCGACCTCGGGCTTGAACAGGAATCGGGCGGTCAACCACGGGAAAACCACGATCGCGAGCACTCCCGCGGCTGTCGGCCCCGGTCCCGCAGAATCCCGGCGTGCACTCCGCTTCCGCTGCACGGACCGGACGATTGGGCGGACCGGCTTCGCGATCCAGCGCCCCGCGGCCGCGAAAAACGCCGCAACAGGCCTGAAGACCGTCGCCACCGTGTTGCCGACGGCTGCCGCGATCCCGCGCACCCGACCCCAACGTCGCAGCGGAACGTCAACCGCGGCAACGGTTTTCGGGAACGCCTCGGCCCGGATCCAGAATGGCCGCCGCCGGGCGGGATCCCGGAGCCCGCGCGGCAACGCCGGAGCCTCGGACAACACAACACCGCTGTCCGCCACGGCCACTCCCGGCACCGGTTGCGGCCCGCCGCGGAACCGGAAGCCAACCACCCGCGCCCGCCGGAATTCGAAAACCGCGAGCACCAGCGTCCCGACAACTCCGCAGCCGATCAGCACGAACCACCAGGGCAACGGCAGGCCCTTCGAGTCGAGCTCGACCATCTCCTGGCCGGTGATCAGCAGCATCAGCAATGTCGAACCGATCGGCCCGAGCAACGAGTGGATCTCGCCCAGCCACAGCCCGGACCGCGCACCCCAGTACACGGCGCAGCAGCCGAACAGCGGAAACCAGCCGTACACGACCAGCACCCCGAGGCTGTAGGTGAGCGCGTTGTCATCACCGGTCGGCTCGACTCCGGCGCCGATGGGCCAAAGCACCAGCAACGACAACGCGATGCAGAACACACCGAGCAGCAGCCGCCACAGCCGCAGCGCACCCGGCAGCAACTTGGTTCGATGGCCGGAGCGGGTCACCGCGAGCAGCACGACGAACAGCACCGGAGCCAGCAGTGCGGCAGGCAACCAGATGTGCGTCAAGGTGTCCCACGAGCCGGGGAGGGTTTCCCACGGCTGCCGGAAGTTGACGGTCGCCAGCGCCACCGCCAGCACGGCGAGCACCGCGCGCCAGGACGCGAGCAGCGTCAGCTTCCGGTCCCGGAGCCGTTCACCGGTCTTCGGCTTGAGCAGGAACCGCGCCGCCATCCACGGCACGACCACGGTCAGGAAAACCCGCTTGGCCTGGTCCCTCCAGGCCTTCCGTTGGAAGAAGTACGGATGCGGCAGCGGATACGGCCCTGCTGGATATGCGCTGGGCTGCGGTGAGTAAGGCCGCGCTGGCTGTTGCGGATGTGCCTGCAACCGCGCTGGATAAGGCTGCGGCGGATATGCCTGAGCCGAGTGCGGCTGAATCTGCGACCGCGCCGTCTGCATCGGGCGCGGCTGCTGCCCGCCCGGCTGGTACTGCTGCGCTGACATGTGCCCCCATGCATCGCCGGACCGGAAACGCCGATCTTGGCAGACTCGACATTACTCGTGAACAGCCGAAGATCGCGTTCACCAAACCAAACGACCAGCGACATGTTGATCTTGTTTGACCTGTGGGTTTGTTGTTGTCCCACTGGCTGGCCACCGTGGTTCCGGCTCACTTCGGTGGCATTTCTTCATGAGCAGGACGAGCGGCCTGTTGCGATTCCGCACCGGGTAGCCGCCCGGCCGAGGGCGTCAGTACATGCCCGGTGCCGACAGGTCGCGCAGCGGGCGGCGCGTCAACGCGCGGTATGCGGCATGAGGGCGTGTGGTCAGTACGGTGTGCTGGTGAGCGAACCGCGGGGGCACCTCGAAAGGCGCGAGCTGCTTGCTGTTGCGCGGACGGCGTTTGCCGGGCGTGAGCTGATCTCGGTCCAACGGTTGCGCGGCGGCACCAAGAAAGGCGTCTACCGGCTGCTCTTGGACGACCACACGACAAGCATCGCCTACGTCTGGAACGCCGACGAGGACTACTGGCCAACCAAACCTGATCAGGACCCAGGCGGACCGTTTGGCCACGCGAGCGGTCTTGGCCTGTTCACCGCCGCCCACACCGTGCTGTCCGAGATCGGGATCAGGGTCCCTCGGCTGATCATGCTCGACGCGAGTGGAGACCTGGTCTCGGGCGAGGTCGCCGTGCTTGAGGACGTCCGCGGCGGCACGGTTGAAGATCTCTGGGAACGCGACCCGCAACGCGCCGAACCGGTGCTGGCACGTCTCGGAGCGGCTGTCCAGGCGATGCACCACCACCGCAACGACTGGTACGGCCGCCCAGGCGCCAACGGCGCAACGGACATCGCCCCAGTCGAGCACATCGTGTTGCACCGCGCACTGGACCACCTGAGCGCATCCGCAGCCCGTCTCGACCGGATTGCGGCCGTCGAGCAGCGCGTCGCCGACACGTTAACGGAGCGGTACGCCGCTGTGGCACCACGCAGGGAGTACGGCCTCATCCACGGCGAACTGGGGCCCGACCACGTCCTCGTCGATGATCAGCACGAGCCGGTGCTCATCGACATCGAGGGGGTCATGTTCTTCGATGTCGAGTGGGAACATGCCTTTCTGGAGCTTCGTTTCGGCGACAGCTACCGCCATCTCAGTGCCGACGACCTGGACGGCGATCGGCTGCGCTTCTACCGACTCGCCATGTACTTGTCGCTTGTTGCGGGACCGTTGGACCTGCTCGACGGCGACTTCCCGCATCGAGCGGCAATGCAAGACATCGTGGAACAGAACGTCGGCCGCACGCTGGCCGAGCTTTCCTGATCTCGTCGGTCGCGTCCCGCCACCCCGTTCGATCTTTGGTGGCCGGTTCTGGCGCCGAATGCAGGGTCTCGAACTCCGCGACATCTTGATCTTGTTTGAGGGACCCGGCCTGGCCGGGGCTGGCGGCGGAGGCGATCACGGAGCTGGCGGAGACGTCGCCAGGGCGGCCGCGAGCCGATGCCCGCCAGCCAACGCTGGGCGCGTCGGCGATCAGCTCGGCTTCGGCAAACGGGTCAGGTGAGGTCATCGCGTGCCTGCTTTCTCGGATCGGAGGTTCGCGCTATCGAGAGGTAGTCGCCTGTCGGCCGCCCAGACAGCCAGCGCGCAGGCCGCGAATCCGGCTCCGAGGAGACTGGCGCCCGCCCAGCCGTGGGCGGTGAAGATGGCGGTGGTTGCGACTGCGCCGAGGGCGGAGCCGAGCGAGTAGAAGACCATGTAGCTGCCGATGACGCTGCTGGTGCGATCCGGATGCGCGGCGGTGAGCAGGTGCTGGTTGCTCACATGCACGGCCTGGACCGCGAAGTCGAGAACCACGATTCCGACGATGAGGGGCCACAGTGACCACGGCAGCTGCGCGATCGCTGCCCACGAGAGGATGAGCAGGGTGAGCGCGAGACCGGTGACCGGGGCCGCCCGTCCTGCATCCGCCCACCGTCCCGCGCGTGCCGCGCCGAGTGCGCCGGCGAGTCCGGCGATGCCGAACAGTCCGATCTGGCTCTCGCTCAGCTGCCACGGCGTGTCCGCCAGCGGCAGGGACAGTCCGCTCCACAGGGTTCCGAACGATGCGAACAAGAAGAACGCGATTAGCCCGCGCGTCAGGAAGATGCGCTGCCCGAACAGTCCGCCGAGTGAGACGACGGCCCGCCTGTACCCCGCAGGTCGGTTGGGGCGCTCCTCTGACGGCAGTACGACGAGGACGAGGGCCGCGAGCCCGAGTGACAGCACCGCGAGCACGGCATAGACGCTCCGCCAGCCCCACACCTCGGCGAGCGTGCCGGTGACGACCCGCGCGCCCAGGATGCCGACCACAACGCCCGAGGTCACGACACCGATGTTCCGCCCGCGTTCGGCAGGCAGCGAGACCGACGCGGCGTAAGCCACCGTGGTCTGCACCACGACCGCGAACACCCCAGCCGCCGCGAGCCCCACGAACGCCACCCATGCGGCTGACGCCGAGGCCGTCAGGATCATGCCCACTGCGGTGAGCGCCAGATGCACGGCGATGAGTCGGCGCCTGTCGACCACATCGCCAAGCGGCACCAGCAGCACCAGCCCTGCCAGATAGCCGACCTGGCCGGTCGCGACGATCCACCCGGTGAGTTCTGCCGACACACCGAGATCGCGTCCCATCGGCTCCAGAACCGGCTGCGCGGCATAGATGCTCGCCACAGCGACACCACACACCACCGCGAGCAGCAACCGCCGCCACATGTCCATCGAATCCCAATCAGTAGCAGATTGCAACCGATTTGACCGTACGGCATAATGGTTTCAATCCGCAACTCATCGGGAGGTGTCATGTCGCGCACCACCACGCGCGCCCCGAACCCCGACTGGACCGACCCTGCCTGCCCCGTCGCCCGCACGCTCGACCTCGTCGGCGACAGGTGGAGCCTTCTCGTCATCCGCGACGCGATGGACGGGGCACGATCGTTCACCGAGTTCCACCGACGCACCGGCATCGCCCGCAACATCCTCACCGACCGCATCCGCAAGCTCACCGCTCACGGGCTCCTCGCCCAGCGCACCGCGCCATCGGGCCGCCGCCAGGAATACGTGCTCACCGACGCCGGCCGCGACCTCTTCCCAGTCATCCTCACCCTGCGACAGTGGGGAGAACGCCACGCCTTCGCCCCCGGCGAGACCCACTCCACCCTTGTCGACCAGCACGGCACCCCGGTGCCGGAAATCGCAGCGACCAGCGCCGACGGCACCCTCCTCGACGCCGACACCACCCACGTGCGGAAGACCCGATAGAAAGCAGACCCTCGGCTGCCGAGATTGAGACCCTAAGAAGCAACCTGGCGCACCTGGCTGTACTACGACTGGCACGAGCAGCCGATGGCGGCCTAGTCAGGTCACTTCACCACGCGGTACTTCAGGTGCGTCACGCCCGGTGCCTCGACCACCCGCACCTGCTCCAGGTTGAACTGCGGCGACAGGTTGTCCAGCAGGCGCGCGCCGCCGCCGAGGATGACCGGCACCACGTGCAGCTCCAGCTCATCGAGCAACCCCTCGGCCAGGTACTGGTTGATCGTGTGGGCGCCGCCGTGGATCATGACGTCCTTGTCCCCGGCGGCCTCGCACGCCTGGTCGTAGGCCGACTTGATCCCGTCGGTGACGAAGACGAACGTGGTGTCCGACAGGGTCACCGGCTTACGCGGGTGGTGGGTGAGCACGAACGTCGGGACGTGGAACGGCGGATCCTCGCCCCACCAACCGGTCCACGACTGCTCCCACGGCCCGGTGCCGCCGCCGAACATGTTGCGGCCCATGATCCCGGCGCCGACGTTGGCCTGCCGTTCGTCCATGACCTGGGTACTGGCGTTGACCTCGCCGCCCTCCATGCCGTGCGCCCCGCGCCAGGCCGCAAGCCCGACCGCCCAGTCGTGCAGGCCCTCCCCACCCTCGCCGAGCGGGCTCTCCAAACTCTGGTTGGGCCCGGCCACGTACCCATCGACGGAAACCGAGATGTCGGCGCGAACCTTGCTCATCATTCCTCCGGTGTCAGCTGTGCTGGCTGTCGCGAGGTAGACAGGCGCGCCTCGGAAAACTCATCGGTTCGATCGAAACCTCACGCCCACCAGAAGATCCAGAGCGTACCGCCGGTGAGCACGGCCGAGTCTCATCTCCGCTTCACAACTGAAGCGGAGCTGAAGTGGGTTGGCAGGCGGAGGCAGCTGTCACGACGCCGCCTCAAGCCGCGGGCCATTGCGCCATGCGGCGGCCAGGTCTTGTATCGGCAGGTCGAGTACCTCGCTGAGGCAGGCGATCGTGCCGAACGCGGGGGTCGGGAGCCGACCGGTCTCGATCTTGCGCAACGTCTCCGGCGACATGCCGGCCGCGTGCGCCACGTCACCGAGATCGCGGTCTGCTCGCGCTTCACGCAGCAGCCTGCCGAGACGCCTGCCGGCCTCGATCTGTTCGGGCGTGAGCGGATTGCGAACCACAGCGCCAGCGTACGACTGGTATTTTAATACCCGCAAGTGGTACGTTGGTATTATTATACCAACGTACGACGTATGAAGGTGCCCATGATCGAGTTGAAGTCGCTCGCAGAGATCGAACGGATGCACACCACCGGGCAGTTCGTCGCCCAGATCCTGTCCGAGCTCAGCGAACTAGCCGACGTGGGCGTCAACCTCCTCGACCTGGAACACCACGTCCGCAGCAGGATCCGCCAACGCGGGGCGCGATCCTGCTATTGGGACTACGCCCCGTCCTTCGGCAACGGCCCGTTCCGCAACGTCATCTGCCTGTCGGTCAACGACGCGGTGCTCCACGGACTGCCCCACGACTACGCACTGCGCGACGGGGACATCCTCAGCATGGACCTCGCGGTCGGGATCGACGGCTGGATCGCGGACGCCGCCCGCACCGTCATCGTGGGCACGCCAGCCGACGATGACCTGCGACTCCTCCGCGCGACCGAAGAAGCGCTCGCCGTCGGCATCGAGGCCGCGAGGCCAGGCAACCGGCTGGGCGATATCTCAGCGGCGATCGAGGCGGTCGCCACCGACTACGGCTACCCGATCAATACGGAATTCGGCGGCCACGGGCTCGGACGGACGATGCACGAGGATCCCCATGTCCCCAACAAGGGCCGCGCCGGCCGTGGCCTCAAGCTCCGAGCGGGCATGACCCTGGCACTCGAACCCTGGTTCGCTCGCACCACCGACCGGATCGTCTTTGACCCCGATGGCTGGACCATCCGCTCGGCCGACGGCTCGCGCACCGCCCACTCCGAGCACACGATCGCGATCACCGAAGACGGCCCCCTGGTGCTCACCCAACGCCTGCCACACCACGCGGACTCGGCCTCGGCGTGAGCTCGGCCGAGGGGGCCGGTCCGCGACACAGCGAGACTCTGCGAGATCCACCGAGAACGGACACCGGCCCTGGGTCGTTGTCTCAATCGCACTTCATAACTGAAATTGAGATGAAGTCGGCCGTGAGAAAATGCAGCCAATTTTGAGACCCTACAGAAATGTAGGGTCTCACCGCTGATGACATATTGATCTTGTTTGACCTGCGGATTCTCAGTCGTCTCAGAGCCTGTTCTTAAACTCGGGTGAGGCGTTTGCTGGTGGTGTGGATCATGGCCCAGCGGACCATGGCTTCGTGGTGTTCGGGGAGTCGTTCGTAGTCGCGGACGCAACGACGGTGCCTGTTGATCCAGGCCAAGGTTCGTTCGACGACCCACCTGCGGTGCAGGACGACGAAGCCGGTTTGACCTGCGGGTTTGGTCACGATCTCGATCGTGATGCCGAACAGGGCTTTGGCCCAGTCGATCAGGGTGCCGGTGTAGCCGGAACCGGCCCACAGGTGCCGGATACTCGGGCAGATGTACTTCACGCGGGCCAGCGGGTTACGGGCGGCGACGCGGTCCTGGACGCCCGCACTGGTGACCAGCACACAGATCAGCAGACCGAGAGTGTCGACGGCGATGTGGCGTTTACGTCCGTTGATCTTCTTGCCCGCGTCGAAACCACGACTGGCCGCGGGTACGGTTTCGGCGGCTTTGACTGAGGCGGAGTCGATACTCCCGGCACTGGGTGCGGCGTTGCGGCCCTCGGCCAGACGGACACGGTCACGCAGCCCGTCGAGCAGGTCCTGTGAAATGCCGTGTTGAGGGCACTTTCGCAGGCTTGCAGCCGGGATCGCTCCCACGTGGCTCCAGTCGCTGGGAGCGCTCAAAGCTTTGAAGCACGCGCCAGGTCGGATTCGATGAGGAAATCGTTCACCCAAGGGCCTACTCGGGTTCCATCCGCGAGTGCGTGCGCTAGGTGTCCGATGGGATCGCTGGCGTTGCCGATCGCCCAGACTCCCGGCCGGCTGGTGTGCCCGTTGGCGTCGACGGTGGCGAACCCGTCGGCATCCACCTCGCACAGCCGCGACGGTAGGTCTGACGCCGCGCGCAGAGGGGTCGACGCGTACACCGCGTCGCAAGGGATTCGTCGACCCTGCGCTGTCACGACGCCAGTGAGGCGACCGGCGTCGAGGTCGAGAGCTGCCACGTCATCGGAGACGATCTCGACGCCGAGGTGCTGCAGCCGTTCGCGCGTACGTGAGTCGAAGTCGAAGGTGGTGACAGCGGTGACCGATCGCGACCAGGCGGTGAGGAACTTGGCGGACTGAGCGAGCCGCTCGCCGATGCCGAACGCGACGAGTCGCTTGTCGCGGTCCTCGTAGCCGCCGAAGCACGGACAGACCTGGGCATCTTCGCCCCAGATTTCCTGCAGACCGGGCACGGAGGGAACGACGTCGATGAGTCCGGTGGCGAAGATGATCGCCCTGGCATCGACGACTCCTTGTTCGGACCGCACGTGGAAGTGGCCGCCGTCGCTGGGTTCGACATCGAGGACTCGCTCTCGGCGGATCTGCCCGCCGTGTCGTTGGATTTCGTGCTGGCCGCGCTCCAGGAACTCGGCCGGGGTCATGCCGTCGTGGCCGAGGAGCTCGTGGATGTGACGTACCGCGTCGATGCGCTTTGGCCCTCCGTCGAAGACGACGACGCGGCGGCGGGCGCGGGCGAGGAAGATCGCTGCGCTCAGCCCTGCCGCGCCGGCGCCCACGACGACGACATCCACCCACTCGCGGCTGGACTCCTCCAGTGACTGACCTGACATGGCTTCTGAGCTCCAAGCTGTGCTGGCGGTCGGGCTGGCGAGTGGCTGATCGCCTATTCGTCCACCTCGACCGGACTTGCGTTGCAGCCGATCATGCGACTTCATGTCGACATGAGGTCAAGCGATGGATCCCTTTCGATCGGCGAGGTCGCTGCTCGTTTCGGAATCGGCACGCACGTGCTGCGCCATTGGGAGGACATAGGGCTGTTGGAACCCCGCCGGGATAGCGCCGGGCGGCGACAGTTCGACGACGCCGACGTGATCCGGGTCGCGGTCATCGTCCGCAGCAAGAACGCCGGAATGAGCCTCCCGCAAGTGCGGGCACTAGTCGATGGTGAGGTTGCCGACCGGCGCGAGGTACTCGTCGCCCATCTCCAGCAGCTGGACATGCGGATGGCCGAGATGGCACGCCACCGGGAGATGACGGTGCACGCGCTGGAGTGTCGCGCCCACGACATCATGGCGTGTCCGCGCTTCGCTGCCAGCGTGAGCGACCTGTTGACCTATTGATCTTGTTTGACCTGCGGATTCTCAGTCATCTCACGGGGATGTCATCCGCGGCCAGTCTCAGTTCCGTGGCATTTCTTCAGTTTGGTGAGGTTGCGTCGTCTCAACGCGTCAGCGCCGAGCTGGTACCACGGGCGGCGCTCGTTCGGTCCCTCGGCCGCGCGTCAGCTTGAGATGCGGGCTTCGATGCCGTCGAGGAGGAAGTCGAGGCCGGTCCGGAAGGTTTGGTCGGCGTCCAGGTGGGGGCCATCGCGTACGACCGTGGCCAGCGCGGGGAATCGGCCAGTTGCGAAGGTCCGCTGCAGATAAGGCCCGAAGGTGGACTGCCACTGCTTCTTGTCCATCCCGCTGGCCCGCTCGGCGCGCCGCTCGGTGATCTCGCGGCGCACCGCGCCGATCACGTACGCATTGACCGCGGCGACCGCCGGCACGACAGTGTCCAGGTCGACGCCGCCCATCGCGGCCAGCACGGCCTCTCCGCTGGCCAGCGTGTTCGGCCCGAGCTGGGGCCGCCCGCCGAGCAGGTCGGCGAGCCATTCGTGCTGGTGGGCGGCCTGTCGGGTGGTTTCGGCAAGGGAGCGCAGCACCTCTCGCCAACCGTCTCCGGCTGGCCGGATCTCGGCGTGGACTGCATCGACCATCAGGTCGAGCAACTCCTCCTTGGTGGCGATGTAGCCGTACAGCCGCATCGGGCCGACGTCCAGCGCGGCGGCGACCTTGCGCAGCGACACCGCGTCCAGGCCGTCCGCATCGGCGAGTTGGATCGCCGCTTGGACGATCCGCTCCCGGCTCAGCGGGGCCGGCACCG
The DNA here is from genome assembly GCF_052246905.1 of Saccharopolyspora antiqui. Lineage (NCBI taxonomy): Bacteria > Bacillati > Actinomycetota > Actinomycetes > Pseudonocardiales > Pseudonocardiaceae > Saccharopolyspora > Saccharopolyspora antiqui. Next base: position 81,943 of record NZ_JBQQBO010000006.1, on the reverse strand, counting down.
GTCGATCCGGCGGCTCCGGCCGCTCCCACACCAACATGCCGACGACAATACAGCGCTGGGTGTGATACAGTGTATTGACTGATACGGTGAATCGAGGTGACTATGACCATTGCCATTGTCGGAGCCGGTTTGGGTGGCTTGGCCCTTGCCCGAGTGCTGCACGTGAACGACATCGACGCCGTGGTGTACGAACGTGAATCGTCGCGTGGTGCGCGCGGTCAGGGCGGCATGCTCGACATCCACTCCGGGCAGCGGGCGCTGCGCGAGGCCGGTCTGATTGACCAGTTCTACGCGATTGCCCGTGGTGAGGGCCAGGACATGCGACTTCTGGAGCCGGACGGCACCCTGCTGCTGCAGGAGGACACACCCGAGGGCGCCCCGCTTGAGCGACCCGAGGTGGACCGTGCCGATCTGCGCAACCTGCTGCTGGACTCTCTTCCTGAACACGCGGTGCGTTGGGGGCACGCGTTTGAGTCCGCTGACAACGGCGTGCTGCGCTTCGCCGACGGCAGCAGTGCGACGTATGACCTGCTGGTCGGCGCCGACGGCGCGCAGTCCCGGGTCCGCGCGCTGCTCACCGACGCCCGTCCGGCGCATATCGGCCAGAACGTCGTCGAGGTCGGCATTCCCGACATCGACCGCACCCACCCCGACCTCGCGGCGATGGTGGGGCGCGGCAACTACTGGGTGCTCGGCAACGGAAAATCGTTGGCGGCGCAGCGCAACGGCGACGGCCGCGTTCGCATCGGCCTCAGCTTCTACAACACCGCCGAGGACTGGTTCGCCACCAGCGGGATCCCGTTCGACGACCCAGCCGCCGCCCGGGCGCGGCTGATCGACCTGTTCACCGGCTGGGACTCACGGTTCACCGCACTGATCGCAGCCTGCGACGACACGGTCCTGCCCCGGTCGATCACCACTCTCCCGGTCGGCCTGACCTGGCCGTCGACGCCAGGCGTCACGCTGCTCGGCGATGCCGCGCACCTGATGCCGCCGGTGGGGGAGGGTGCCAACATGGCGCTGCTCGACGGCGCCCTGCTCGGCCTCGCGCTGGCCGCGCACCCGGACGACTTTCCCGCCGCCGTCAAAGAATACGAACGCGAGATGTTCGAACGCACCAGCGCCGCCGCCCGGATGTCCGCGGACATGCAGGAATTGCTGATGTCGCCGGACGCCAGCCGAAAAATGCTCGCATTCTTCCAACCGGGCTGAGATGTCACCGAATACGGCGCGGGCAACGAGCTTCCCTTCCGCCAGCCGGTGAGCAGCAGAGCGACCAGAGATACACCACGCACGCATCAAGATCAGTCTCAGGTTCATGACATTTCGTCGGGTCGGCCCCGGCCTGACTTCGTCCTGATTACCGTGTGGCGCCGGCCAGGACCGTGGTCACGACTTTCCGCACGGCCGCGGGCTCTGGTGGGGTGTCCTTCTGCTCGGTGAACAGCAGGTGCGCGGCACCGATCAATGTGGGCGCGAGCGTGTCGATGTCGGCGTCGGGTGCGATCCGGCCAAGGTCGCGCTCGGCCGTCAGGTACCCGGCGATCATGGCTGTGCCCTCGCCGACGAGCGGGAATCGGGCGGTGCCGGCCGCGCGCAGCCGCCCGCGCAGCTCGTCCCGGGCGATGATGAGCACCACGATCGCCACCATGACCGGATCGAAGCTGGCCATCAGAGCGCCGGTCAGATTATCCGCGACGACACCAGTCCCGGCCGCGTCCCGGAGGGCGGTGGCGTGGGCCTTGACCTGCGCGATGCGGTCCAGCACCAGCTCGGTGAGGAAGGCGTCAAAGTCGGCGAAGTGCCGATGTAGGACCCCTTTGGCGACGCCCGCCTCGGTGGTGACCGCTCGGCTGTTCAGACCGGTCACCCCATCCCGGACGAGGACTCGCTCGGCAGCGTCGAAGAGCTGCTGGCGCGGGTCACGCAGCGCCACGCCAGTCGGCACCGCACATCCCTTCCTTTCACCAAAAGCGAACGCCGTCACCCTAGTGGGCGCATGCCCATTAGAGTGGGCACATGACCACTATACCGCCGCCAGCCACGCCGGAACCGCACCAGCACCGTCGCATGGCAGAGTCGTTCGGGGTCGACCCCAAAAGGTACGACCGGACCCGGGCCGCGTATCCCGAGGCCATGATCGAGCGGATCGTGGCCGCCAGTCCTGGTCCCGACTTCCTCAACGTCGGCTGCGGGACCGGCATCGAGGCCCGTCAGTTCCGGGCCGCCGGCCGCACGGTGCTCGGTGTCGAGCCCGATCCGCGGATGGCCGACTTCGCGCGGGGTACCGGAGTTGAGGTCGAGGTCGCGACCTTCGAGGCGTGGGAGCCGGCCGGGCGCACCTTCGACGCGGTCGTTTCCGGTACGGCCTGGCACTGGGTCGACCCGGTCGCGGGCGCGACCAAGGCAGCGCGAGTCCTGCGGCCGGGAGGCGTGCTGGCCCCGTTCGGGCACGTGTACCAGCTGCCGCCCACCGTGGCGGAGGCCCAAGCCGAGGCGTACCGGCGGGTGGCTCCCGACTCGCCGTTGGGCTTCAACGGCCGGTCCGGTGCGTCGATCCTGGACGCCTACCAGGGGCTGTACGCCAGGGCCGCGGACGGAATCCGCGAGACGGGCGCGTTCGACGAGCCCGTGCTGTGGCGCTACGACTGGGAGTGCACGTACAGCCGCGACGAGCTGCTGGACCTGGTACCGACCTCAGGCGGCCTCACCAGCCTGCCACCAGATCAAGTGGCGGAGGTGTTGGCTGCCCTGGGTACGGCGGTCGACGAGTTGGGCGGCATCGTCACGCTGCCGTACGCCACCTGGGGCCTCACCGCGACCCGCACCGACGTCCCACCCCCGCACACCAAAGAATGATGCAGCCGGATTTGAGGCCCTACAGAAATGTGGGTTCTCGTCGTTCTTGGCATCTGGATGCCTGCTCACGTGCGGTTTCGTTTGTGTTTCTCATCGTGATGACGTCAGCTTCTTCTCACTGATGTGGCATCTTCCCACGATCTTGATGCTGACGAGGATATGCGGCCCGCCGGTAGTAAACGGCAAAAACAACCCAAGGCCGGGCCCCACCTCTGTCGGTGCCAAGGGCACGACGGTGCGGCTGGACTCGGCGAAGACGAACGGCCTGTTGGCCGTGAAGCTCTGGGGTTCCGGGAGTTCGCGGTCAGCAGTGTCTCCTAGCGGGTGGCGACCGGGGAGTCGTCCTTGATCTGGGTGAGGAAGAAGTCCCGGACGTCCTCGGCGAGCAGCTCCGGCACCTCCATCGCGGCGAAGTGGCCGCCGCGGTCGAACTCCGACCAGTGCCGGATGTCGTACAGCCGTTCGGCCAGTGGTCGCACCGACTGCGTGATGTCGTGCGCGAACACCGCCACGCCCATCGGGACCGGGCACGGTTCGGTCCGCCGCGGGGCCTCGCGGTGCAGCCGCGCCGAGGAAGCCGCGGTGGCGGTCAGCCAGTACAGCGAGATGTTGGTGAGCATCCGCTCGTCGCTGATCTGCGAACGGGGGTCGGTCCACTGCGCGAAGCGCTCGGCGATCCAGGCCAGCTGGCCGACCGGCGAGTCGGTCAGCGCGTAGCCGAGGGTCTGCGGGGTGGTGGCTTGCAGAGCCTGGTACGGCGGGCGATTCGCCATCAGCTGCCTGACCTTGTCCAGCCGAGCAACGTCGGTTTCGGACAGTTCGATGTCGGCGTCCGGGTCCGGCCGGGTCGGCAGGTAGTTGACGTGCACCCCGATGACGTTCTCGGGTGCGACCGCGCCGAGCGCCGTTGAGATGCCCGAGCCGAAGTCGCCACCCTGCACGCCGTAGCGCTCGTACCCGAGGCGGCGCATGAGTTCGGCCCAGGCCCGCGCGACCCGGACGTAATCCCAGCCGCGCTCGTGGGTCGGCCCGGAGAACCCGTAACCCGGGATGGACGGGATCACCAGGTGGAAGTCGCGCGAGAGCGGCTCGATCACGTCGAGGAACTCCAGGAACGAACCGGGCCAGCCGTGGGTGAGGACCAGCGCGAGCGCGTCCGGTTTGGCAGACCGGACGTGGACGAAGTGGATGTTCTGGCCCTCGATCTCGGTGGTGAAGTGCGGGAGCTCGTTGAGCTTGGCCTCGTGCTCGCGCCAGTCGTAGCCGGTGCGCCAGTACTCGGCCAGTTCCTTGAGCCGCGCCAGCGGAAAGCCGTAGTCCCACCCGGCGTCGGCGACCTCGTTGGGCCACCGGGCGCGGGAGAGCCGGTCGGCCAGGTCGTCGAGGTCGGCCTGGGGGATGTCGATGCGGAACGGCTTGATCATGCTCTCAACTCCAGGGGGATTCATTCGGCGCCCAACTGTTCGGGCGCCGGTGTCGGGGTCGATGAGGCGGTGCGGACGGCGCCGGTGCAACGGGTGCCGGTTTCGAACATGGCCGTGAGGCGGTGGCGGCCTTCGGTGATCCAGGTGCCGTCCTCGTCGTCACGTTCGCTGACGATGGCGTGGTTGACGTCCACCGGGCTTTCGACGGCCTCGGCCACCTACCCGTTGATCCAGTCGCTGCCCTTGATGGATTGCGTGGCCCAGTCGCCAAGATCGAATCCTGCGACTCCATGCTTCTGGCCACGAAGGATGAGTTCACTCCCGTGGAGTCCACAGCTTCCCGCCAGAGAGATCAATTCTCGCGTGTCCAGGCGGGCATGATCCGCACCTCGCTCAATCGCCAGCCCGCCGACGTCGTCGAGCAGGCGCGCGAAGCGGGTGAACAGGTCGGCGATCTCGATACGGTCGGCGATCAGAGCATCCGTGGACACGGCATCCCTTTTCGTTGGCGAATCCAACATTGGCGCCGCCAACTATACACAGATTCATTGGCTACGCCAACGATGTATGGTGACGTCGTGGAGGAGACGCCCGCACGCCTGACCGCGAAGCCGAGTTGGCTGCTCACCCAGTTGGCGGTGCACGCGCACCGGTTGGCGTCCGACGGCTTCGGCGAGGTGGGTGCGCGTGGATACCACTACCGGATCCTGGCCACGCTGAATGAGTTCGGGGTGGCCAGTCAGGCCGAGCTTGGTCGCCGGTCCAACATGGACCGCAGCGACGTCGTGGCAGCGATCAACGAACTGGCCGAGCAGGGTTTCGTCGAGCGGACGCCGGACCCGGATGACCGAAGGCGCAACATGGTGACCCTCACCAAGGCGGGTGATCGGCAACTGCGACGCATGGACCGAGCGCTCGACAAGGTGCAGGACGATCTACTCGGACCGCTTCCGGCCGAGGACAGGCAGACCTTGACCCGCCTGCTCACTCAACTGCTCACGCAACACCAACGGGGGTGAGGTGGGCCGCCCCGAGCCTCAAGGATGCCCCTCCTTGCTGAGGACGCTGAGAACCCGCAAACGCAGCCTGAAGGGTCTCGTCGTTCTTGGATCTTGATGCCGATGAGGACATTCGTGTCGCGCAGCGGGGAGATCATATGACTGATGCGCGGTTGGTCTCAGCGATGATGGCGGCCAGGCAGGCTCTCGCTGCTAGGGGCACCATTCTGACTGGGTTTGGTGCGACGAGGTCTGTGATGCTGTCCCAGACGTCGATTCGGTTCTCCCCGGTTATCTCGGGTTCGATGGACCGCATCAGTTCGGCGAGGACATGGCGACCGGTTGGAGTGATGGTGTAGCCCCCGCCGTCAGCTTTGAGTAGTGGTTCTTTGAGGTGTTCTTGCACCATTCGGAGGTGGCGTAGTCCGTATGATTCCCGGCCTGTGTGGTGAAGGCTCATCCAGTTCATTGCGTTTCCTGACCAGAAGAAGGCCGTTTCATCATCGAAGGAGCGTAGGTAGGTCGCGGTCTGGTTCAGGCTGAAGGCGCGGTTGATGATGATCTGCTGCCAGCCATAGATCGTGTGGTCTCGGGCTGCGAGGCGCAGCGTGGTCCGGCGGCTTGGGCTGACCCAGCCGGGCAGGCGTCGTGTGAGGTCGGGTTTTGGTGAACCCCACGGGCCTCGCGGGCCGGTTGATTCTGGTTGCCACGTCACTTGTTCGTCGATGCGATGACGTAGGAGTTGGCGTTCGGCTTCTTCAGCGAGGTAGTCGGTGAGCTGGCGGGCTTCGTTGGCCAGGAAGTCGGCATAGGCGGTGCGGCCTTGAGGGTCGCGTGGAGCGAGGTCCCCAGGATGGAGTCGCACGTCCCCTCCGGTGAGGATTTCCCAGATGCGCATGGTGGCGAAGCGGCGTCCAGAAATGTAGGGTCTCACACCTCGTGACATGTTGATCTTGTTTGACATGCGGTTTCGCAGTTGTCTCACTGGCCGGCCACTCCGGTTGCGTCTCATTCCGGTGGCATTTTTTGCGCCGGGGCGCGTGGCTGGTTGTTCTCGGCCAAGGCATGACGGGTTGCGAGCAGCCGTTGGCTTATGACTTGACGGGAGCCTCTTGGGCACTGATCCGACCTGTCAGATCAGTGCCGTCGTTGGCTCATTGGTCGGCGGCGAGCCGAAATTCGAGAAGGCAGCGTTGATCGGTCAGGTCGGTCACCGTGTCCAGGACCAGGCCGTGTGACGAGGCGAGCGCGCGGAACTCGTCGATTCGGCGCTCGCGGCCGCCAAACATCACGAGCATGGCCAGGTTGAATTCGCTCTGGGACCGAAGTCCCCCGACCGGTTCGATGACCAGCACGCGCCCGACTGGGTGGGCGGCCTCGACGCAACGGCTCAGGATGCGGTGGGCGTGCTCGTCATCCCAGTCGTGGAGGATGTCAACCAACAAATAGGCCTCCGCTCCTGCCGGGAGCGGGTCGAAGAAGCTTCGCGCCGTCACCTGCGTCCGCTCATCGAGATCGTGAGCGCTGAAGGTGCGGCGGGCCTCGGCGGCAGTGGGTTTGAGGTCGACCAGGTGGCCGTGCACCCGAGGGTGGACCGTCAGAATCGCGGCGAGCAGGGTGCCTTGGCCACCGCCGACGTCGACGATGGTGGAAAACCGGGACCAATCGAAACCAGCGACGATCTGCGGAATCTGCTCCCGGAACCGGTGCGTCATCTGCTCGTCGAACGACTCCCGAAGGTGAGGATATTCGGCCAGGTCGGCCCAGAAGTCCTGCTCGTAGCGGCGTGGGTAGGCGGCTTGGCCGGTGGTGATGCTGTGGGCGAGTTCGACAAACGCCAGCTCGGCGCGGCCGCCGGCGGTGTTCAGATGAAGGAGGTTGGTAAGGCCGTTGCCGGCATCGGCGCAGAGGTTCGCTCCGTACTTGGTCGTCCGGTAGCCGGTGGAGGTCCGTTCGACGATTCCGAGGGTCGCGAGGTGGTCGAGCAGGAGATCGAGCGCGACCGGAGCTGCGTTGAGCTCGACCGCGAGTTCATCGATGGAAGCGTCGCAGCCGAGTAGCCGATCCGGCAGACCCAGGGTCACCGCGACCCGCAGCGCCATCGGTGTCGCCAACCCGGCCATGCGACGTATCGAGTCAGTATCGTCGTTGTGTCCCACGAAGATCCACTGTGCACTGCCTGTCAACCGAAAATCGATCCTGACTTGGACCATGTTTCGCTTGCACAGCGTCTCACTGTGGCACCGCTTGAGAAATCCGTCGGCGCCACTGACACCAGAGTGAGGACTCTGCGCGCTCCGCTGAGAGCGGACAACCGGTATCGGCAATGTCCGTTCTCATCCATCGTGTCAGGGAACCAACGCGCTCATCCGGGGACCGACATTCCCGACGAGACAGAACGCCTGGCCGCCGGGCGCAGCGGCAGTTGGCCGGAACGCCCACGCGACCGTCGTCTCAATGATCACGGCATCGCGCGGGGCTCTGAGCAGGGAGCTGACAACTGCGCTGAGACAGGTCACGTCTCGATGACGCACGGGACCAAGGCTTCCTGCAAGCTTGGCTGGGAATCTGCCACGGCAGTGAGACAAACGGCCAAGCCGGTGAGAACCTGCCAACTCCAGTGAGAACGGACAGGCAATCTCAGTCCAATGTCGTAAACGACATCCATACGACATTGGACTTGAGATTATGACATCAGATTTGAGACCCTACAGAAATTCCCTATTCCTGGGCCATGTCGACGAAGCGGCTGTAGTGGAGTTGGTGGGCGACGGTGACCGTCGCGGTGGGGCCCGCGCGGTGCTTGGCCACGATCAGGTCGGCCTCACCCATCCGCGGATCATCCCGCTCGAACGCATCCGGCCGATGAATCAAGATCACCATGTCGGCATCTTGTTCGAGTGAACCACTTTCACGTAGGTCCGAGAGCTGGGGTTTTTTGTCCGTTCGTTGTTCTGGGCCTCGGTTGAGCTGGGAGATCGCTACCAGGGGGACTTCGAGTTCCTTGGCGAGCAGCTTGAGGTTTCGGGAGAACTCCGAGACTTCCTGCTGGCGGGATTCGACCCGCTTGCCGGAGGTCATCAGCTGCATGTAGTCCACGACGATCAGCTGGATGTCGTGGCGCTGCTTGAGGCGCCGCGCCTTCGCGCGGATCTCCATCATGGTCAGGTTCGGCGAGTCGTCGATGTACAGCGGTGCTTCGCTGATCTCGCTCATCCGCCGCGCCAACCGCGTCCAGTCGTCGTCGGTCATCCGACCACCGCGCATGTCACCGAGCCGGATGCGGGCCTCGGCGGAGAGCATGCGCATGACGATCTCGGTGCGGCCCATCTCCAGCGAGAAGATGACGCTGGCCAGCCCGTGCTTCACCGACGCCGACCTGGCGAAGTCCAGTCCGAGGGTGGAGTTGTGGGTCGGAATCATGGCTCGGCTCGCGAGGTACAGGTGATCCGGCGCATCGACCTCGACGCACCGAACCGGCACGCTCGCCACCGGCCGCACTTCGGTGATAAAGCGGGCACCGATAATCCGCGGGTTTCGCGCGCTGCGCTCCTTATGGACCAACCGCTTGCGACTCAGGCGAAAGACATCGTCCTGCGTTGTGAACGCAAGCGTGAACGCAGTCGACGACGCTTCTGTTCGACCGGAGACTCGTTTGGTGGTCATGCTGCAGCGGTAGCCGAGACTGACGACAAGTTCGTACGCATCACGCGCGAGACGGCCATTGGTCACGGAGAACTGAACCGAACCGCTGGGTGCAACGGTGCCGTCCGTGTCGAGCAACCCGGCCAGCAGCGCACGACGTTGCGGCTCCGAGCTGCGGAGGTACTCCCCGGGGATGTGCTTGTTTCCCAGGACGCCCGCAGTCCGCAACAGCGCCTGGACATCAACGAACGGCTCGACCGACGAGAACCGGATTTCGTAGTAGCGTTCGCGCACTTGCGGAGCGTGGTAACCCTCGGCTTCCACGTGCATTGCGATCTCGGGATCGGCACTCGTGAACGCGGCCGTCATCGACGTACCGTCGCCCAGCCAAACGCCCAGCACATAGGGCGCAATCGGGAGATCGCGTTCCGCCAGGACGAGTGCGAGCCCGGCGTTCACCGAGTGGTTGAGCCGCCGATCAGCAGTGTTGCAGCGCAGGGTCGCCGCGATCTCCTCGGTTGTCCGCACTTTCGCGAAGGTTCGCCGGTTCCGGCTGCGGTTGTACCCAGCCGCCGCTGCTTGAGCTGACTTCCGCGATGCGCGGGTCTCGGTCAACCACTGGTGCTCAGCGTCGGCGGTGATGACCGTGCCGTCGGAGAATTCGACTTCGTAGCAGGGGCGGTTGTGCATGACCTCGGTTGCCGCGACGACCTTCGTCGGCTTGCCGTCGGATCCGATCAGGTAGTCACCAACTGCGACCTCGCCCATCGTGGTCCAGCCGTCCGGGGTCGGCAGGGGTGTGTCCAATGCCAACGCCTTGCCGACGCCTGGGCGGGCCGCCAGGATGATCATCTGGCCGGGGTGCAGGCCGTTGGTCAAACCGTCGAGGTCGACGAAGCCGGTTGGGATGCCTTGGGATTCCCCACCCCGGGAGGCGATGGCGTCGATCTCGTCCATCGTCGGCTGGAGGAGTTCTTCGAGCGCGTGGTAGTCCTCGCTGGTTCGGCGCTCGGTCACGTCGTAGATCGCGGCCTGGGCTCGGTCGACGACCTCTTCGATCGCCGCTCCCTCCGAGCCGTGGTAGCCGAGCTGCACGATCCGGGTGCCCGCCTCCACCAACCGGCGCAGGACCGCCTTCTCCGAGACGATTTCGGCGTAGTAACCAGCGTTCGCGGCGGTGGGCACCGTGGCGATCAGGGTGTGCAGGTAGGGCGCGCCGCCGACCTTGAGCAGTTCTTGGCGGCGTTCCAGTTCGGCCGACACGGTGATCGCATCCGCTGGCTCACCTCGGCCGTAGAGGTCGAGGACGCAGTCGTAGATGGCCTGGTGCGCGGGTCGGTAGAAGTCGTTGGGGCTGAGCGCCTCGACGACGTCGGCGATCGCGTCCTTGCTCAGCATCATGCCGCCGAGCACCGACTGCTCCGCGGCCAAGTCCTGCGGAGGCTGCCGTTCGAAGGTGCCGTTGCCGGCGCCTCCGTCGCTGGTGAAGTACGGGTCTTCCTGCTCCTCGGGCACCGCCACCGGACCCCGTCACCTCCTCCGGCGCCAAAACGATCACGCATGGTGGGCAGCAAAGCCCGCGCGCGAAGCTAGATCGCCCGCTTGGAGCAGGCAAGTCAAGCTGTGGACAAACCTTGGGACAACCTGTGGATAGATCGAATTGAGCTGGGGATAACTTGCGTCAGCCTTCCGCGCAGCTGGGGACAACCTGGGGACAAGTCGCCATGATCGACAAGAAAGTCCAGTTCAACGACTGCGTGCAGGTTGTGGAAAAAATCAGTGGAAAAGTTCCGGCGTGTCGCTGCCTTCGGCGTGTCGGATTCGACCGCGCTGCGTCACGGTCGTGACCGCCGGTGCGCACGCCGGACGCAGCATCGTCCACCCATCACACGAATGCCGGAGTGGACGATGCTGCCTGTGGAAACCGGTACTACCGGGTCACTGCTCGCCAGCGACCTGGACGTTGACGGCTGCCGTCACGTCCGGGTGCAGCTGCACGTCGACGACGTGCTTGCCCAGCGACTTGATGTGGCCGCGCAACGAAACCGAGCGCTTGTCGAGGTTCGGGCCACCCGCCTTGCGCACCGCGGCGACCACGTCGCCGCTGGTGATCGAACCGAACAGCTTGCCCTGCGAGGACACCTTGGCGGTCAGCGTGACCGCGCCGAGGTCCTGCAGCTGCTGCTTGAGTTCGCGAGCGTGCTCCAGGTTGCGCACCCGGCGGTTCTCCTGCACGCGGCGGATCGTCTCGATCTGCTTCTGCGCACCCTTGGTGGCCACGATGGCCAGGCTGCGGGGCAGCAGGTAGTTGCGCGCGTAGCCGTCCTTGACCTCGACGATGTCGCCGGACTCGCCGAGACCGGACACGTCAGCGGTGAGGATGATCTTCACGACGTGTGTCTCCTTTCCGGGTCAGCGTGCGGTCGAGGTGTAGGGCAGCAGCGCCATCTCGCGGGCGTTCTTCACCGCGATGGCGACATCGCGCTGGTGCTGGCTGCAGTTGCCAGTCACCCGACGGGCACGGATCTTGCCGCGGTCGGAAATGTACTTCCGCAGCAGCGTCGTGTCCTTGTAGTCGATCTGCGACGCCTTGTCCTTGCAGAACACGCAGACCTTCTTCTTCGGCTTGCGCACGGGCGCCTTGGCCATCGGTCTTCCTCCTGAACGAAAACTTCGTAAGCGTTGCTGCGCCGTTTAGAACGGCGGCTCGTCGCTGAACCCGCTGGAACCGGCGGGCGGCGCGGAACCCCACGGGTCGTCGGCCGGGCTGCTCGCCTGGCCTCCGCCACCGCTGAAACCGCTGCCGCCGCGGCTGACCTTGTTCACCTTGGCGGTGGCGTAGCGCAGCGACGGCCCGATCTCGTCGACCTCAAGCTCGACGACGGTGCGCTTCTCGCCTTCCTTCGTCTCGAAGGAACGCTGCCGCAGCCTGCCCTGCACGACCACCCGCATGCCGCGGGTCAACGACTCGGCCACGTTCTCCGCGGCCTGCCGCCAGATGTTGCAGCGCAGGAAGAGGGCTTCGCCGTCCTTCCACTCGCCGCTCTGGCGGTCGAAGGTCCGGGGCGTGGAGGCGACCGTGAAGTTCGCGACCGCCGCACCGGACGGGGTGAAGCGCAGCTCCGGGTCGGCGGTCAGGTTGCCGACCACCGTGATTACCGTTTCACCAGCCATGACCTGGGGACTCCAGTCTGGTCGTTAGCGGGTTCGGGGCCGGATCAGGCGGATGCCTGGGCGCGGGCCTTGGCGGCGCGAGCCTTGGCGGCGCGGGCCGCCTTGCGGGGCTCGACGATCTTGCGCAGGACCTTGGTCCGCAAGATCGACTCGTTGAGGTTCAGCTGCCGGTCGAGTTCCTTGATGGTGGCCGGCTCGCCGTTGAGGTCCAGGACGACGTAGATGCCCTCGGCGTGCTTGTCGATTTCGTACGACAGCCGCCGACGACCCCAGACGTCGACCTTCTCGACGGTGCCGCCATCGTTGCGGACAACGTTGAGGAAGTTCTCCATGGACGGAGCGACGGTGCGCTCGTCCAGGCTCGGGTCCAGGATGACCATGAGCTCGTAATGACGCATGAAGACCATTCACCTCCTGTGGACTCACGGCCACGGGCTTTCCGTGGCAGGAGGGTCGTCGCGTCGACGAACTGGACAAGGCTAGCAAGGCACCCCGACAACACCCGCATCGCCCCGCCGCTTCGCGCCGCTACCGGGAGCGCAACCGGTCGGAGAAGTGTTATCGCTGGTCAGACGCCATGGCGCGAATGTTCAGTAGCGGCGGAGGACCCAGCTGCGGACCAGGGCGGCGGTGGCCATCGCCAGTGAGATGGCGGCGAGCAGCACCGGGACGGCGACCCGGTCGGTCACCTCGGTGGGCACCGCCTCGGCCTTGCCCGCCGCGCGGATCTCGTCCTGCTGGGCACGCTCTTCCTGCTGCACCTGGGCCTGGGCGGCGAGGTCGCCGACGTTCGGGGTCAGACCCGGGACCTGGCCGTAGCGGCCCTGCGTCCACGGCAGCGCCGCGCCCGACGGGTAGCGCAGGTCGGGCGGCAGCACGCTGATCGCGGCCGGAGCCCCGCCGAGCGGTGTCGGTGGGGCGATCACGGGTGCCGACGGGGGCGGGGCCTCGCTGGCGCTCGGTGGCGCTGGACTGGTCTGCGGCGGTGTCGTCGGCTCCGGCTGTTCGGGGGAGGGCTGCGACGACGGCGGCTGTTCCGCCGGTTTTTCGGCGTTGACGGTGACGGCGTTGCCGAGGCTCACCAGGTTGGTGAAATGCCAGGTCACGGCGTCGACCCTGTCGACGGGCAGGCCGAGTTCGACGAGCCGGGGCGAGGCTGCCGCGGCGATGTCCTTGCCGGAGTAGAAGGTGCGGCCTTCGGCTGCGCTGCCGATCAGGATCGGGGTCTGTTCGGCGAACCGGTCGGCGGCGTCGTCGGCCGGGCCCAGGGCCAGCGGCATGGCGAGCAGCACGGCTTCGCGGACCTTGAAGTCCATGGTGGATGGCGCGACGGCGATCTGCTGGCCCGGTAACGCCTCGACGGTCGCCAGTGCCTGGTCGACGACCAGGGTGTCGGCCGCGTTGGCGGTTCCGGCGCCGAGGAAGGTGCTGGCGGTGATCACGAGTCCGATCAGCCCGGCGGACGCGGTCCGGCCGAGCGCGTTCGGTTTGATCAGCGGATTGGGCCGCCGCCGTGCACCCATGCTCTCGCCTCCCCGTGGCAGTGCGGATCCTGATCACTCTCTCAAACGCACCCGACGTCTGAACACCGCCATTTGTGACGAGAGGTCGATGAGTCCCGTTCAGCGGGAATCCGCTGCGCCACGCCCCTGCGGCCGGTGGCGGCGCTGGTGCGGAATCGGTGTGCGTTCGGCCTGGCCGGACGGCTGAACGGGCCGGTCGAGGCGGCTCTAGACTTCGGGTATGCGTATCGGCGCCCACGTCCGCGATGATGATCCGTTGACCGCCGCTGCCGAGCGCGGCGCGGAGGTCGTGCAGTTCTTCCTGTCCGACCCGCAGGGGTGGAAGGCCCCGAAGCCGCATCCGCAGACCGAGCAGCTGCGGGACAGCGAACTGGCGGTGTTCATCCACGCGCCGTACGTGATCAACGTCGCGTCGCTGAACAACCGGATCCGGATTCCCTCGCGCAAGGCGGTGGCGCAGCAGGCGAAGGCCGCCGCCGGGGTGGGGGCGCAGGGCCTGATCGTGCACGGCGGTCATGTGACCAAGGACGACGCACCGGCCGAGGGCGTGGCGAACTGGCGGAAGCTGTTCGAGCGGCAGGCCGCCGACGGCGGCTTCGAGGTACCGATCCTGATCGAGAACACCGCTGGTGGGGCCAATGCGATGGCCCGGCGCTTCGACGCGTTGGCGCGGTTGTGGGATGCGGTTGGGGAATTCGGTGCGGGGTTCTGCCTGGACACCTGCCACGCGCATGCCGCTGGTGAGGAGTTGCTGGACATCGTGGATCGGGTGAAGGCGATCACCGGCCGGATCGATCTGGTGCACCTCAACGATTCGCGGGACGAGTTCGGTTCGTCGCGGGATCGGCACGCCAACATCGGGGCGGGCAACATCGATCCGGATCTGCTGGTCGCGGTGTGCGCGAACGCGGGGGCGCCGGTGGTGGTGGAGACGCCGGACGAGGGCCAGGCCGACGACATCTCGTTCCTGCGCGGCAAGGTGTCGTGAGCGCGGTTGGCCGTGTTGGCGGCCGTGACTCGTCGGCGGTGACCCGTGGGTTGACGATCTCCGGGTTGGTGGCGTTGTGCCTGCTGACCGCTGTGACGTTGGCGCTGGGGTATGCGAACAAGGCGCGCTGCACCGGTCCGGATTTCGACGAGTCGGGGCGTTCGCAACCGGCCTACCAGGAGCGGGCTTACGGCGACGTGTGCTACTCCGACATCCAGAACCTGTGGATCGGTCGGGACATCGATCGGCACGTCTTCCCCTACGTGCACGGCGGAATCTCCTCCGACGGGACGTTGTACGGCGGGGTGGTCGAGTACCCGGTGCTGACCGGGGTGCTGATCTGGGTTGGGGCGCTGTTCGCCCACACCGATGCGGGTTTTCTCGCCGCGTCGGCGTTGTTGATGGCCCCGTTCGGGCTGGCCGTCGCTTGGTGGTTGGGCAGGTTGAGCGGGTGGCGGGCGTTGTTGTGGGCGCTTGGCCCCCCGTTGGTGCTGTATGCGTTCCACAACTGGGATCTGCCCGTTGTGGCGTGTTCGGTGGCTGCGGTGTTCGTGGTGCACCGGTGGACGTCGGTGTCGCTCCGGCGCCGGGCGACGGTAGCCGCGGTGCTGTTGGGCGCGGGCTTCGCGCTGAAGTTGTACCCGGCGCTTTTCGTGCTGCCGTTGGCGTTGTACGTGCTGACCAGCGGCCGTGGGCGGCTGGATGTGCGTGGCGCGTTGCAGGTCGTGGGGGCCGCCGTCGGCACGGCGGTGGTGGCCAACGTGCCGTTCGTGTTGGCCGGGTTCAGCGGTTGGTTGGCGTCGTTCGAGTTCCAGTCGCGGCGGCAGGTGGACATCAGCACGAACTCGATCTGGTACTGGGGTTTCCGGCACTGGACCGACTCCGAGGGGTTCCAGTCGGCGGTGGGTGTGGTGTCGCCGATGCTGATGCTGTTGTCGTTCGCGGTGGCCTGCGGCGTGGGTTGGCTGCGCTACGAGCGCACCGGGAGCTATCCGTGGGTGCAGGTTTCGGCGGCGATGCTGTGCGGTTTCCTGCTGCTGCACAAGGTGCATTCGCCGCAGTACACGTTGTGGTTGTTGCCGTTCTTCGTACTGGTGTCGGTGCGCTGGGGTTGGATCGTGGCGTATCTGGTGGCGGACGCGGCGATGGGCATCGGCATCTTCCGCTGGCTCTACCTGAACATGGCCGGTGACCCCAGCGGTATCCACGATGGTTTCACCGCGCAGGCGTTGATGGTCGGGGTGTGGGGCCGGGCCGCGCTGCTGGTCGGCCTGTTCGTCGCGTTCCTCGCGGCCCGCTCCACTGTGGACGATGTCAGTTCCGGGGACGATGTCAGTTCCGGTAGACCAAGCGGCGCAGCAGGTGCTCTGCCGGGCCTCGTCGACCGCGGCGGTCGAGCCAGTACGCTGCGGCGACCGTGATCAGCCAGAGCCCGATGGCGAAGCAGGCCGTGGTCGCGTTGGTCAGGTGTGCGCCGAGGCCGAGTCCCCAGGCCGCCAGCACCGGGGCCATGATCAGCGAGTGGGTCAGGTAGCAGGACAGCGATCGCTTGCCCACCGCGCTGATCGCCGTGATCGCCCGGGATGGCTTGGCGCGCCGGGAGATCCGGTTGGCGAGCAGGCCGAACAGCGCGACGTAGCCGAGCCCGCCCGCGAGTCCGGTCGGCCATTGCAGCGCCCACAGGGCGGCTTCGTTCACCTCGGGCACGGCGCCGATTTGGACCAGTGCGGCGGGCAGGCTGCCCAGCCAGCAGATGGTGATGCCGATGATCGCGGTGCGGCGCAGCAGCGGTAGGTGCCGGTGCGGTTCTTCGAGGATTCGTCGGCGGGCGGCCCAGATTCCGAGCAGCATCGCGACCGGGGCGGTGAGGCCGAAGGTGGTCAGGCAGGTGAGCACCAGCCAGGTGGTGATTCGCGAGATCCCGGCGATGAGGTAGTTCTCGTCGCCCGCGCCGCTGGCCGTGGCCGGTGTCGGCCCCATCGCGGCCGGGTCGGCTGGGGCGGAGGCGAAGGCGATTCCGCTGATCAGCAGCAGGGTTAGGAGCGCGGCGCCGATCGCACTCCAGGTGATCAGGGCGCGGTCGCTGCGGCGGAGCAGGAACGCGCCGATGACGAGGCTGATCACGCCGTAGGCGGCGAGCACGTCAGTGGCGAGCAGCAGCGCGGCGTGCCCGAGGCCGAAGGCGAGCAGCCAGCGGCCGAACCTGCTGGCCTGGTACGACTCGACGCTTCGGGTGCTCGCCGATACCGGGCTGTCGGAACCGGAGAAGCTCGCGGTCATCGAGACGTTGGACGGTTTCGTCCGGGGAGCGGCGTGGACCAGCGTGGATCGGGACGCGGGCGACGCCGGCTGGGCGGCCAAGCGGGACGCGGCGTTGGCCGAGCTGGTGAACTTCGACGACTACCCGGCCCTGGCCCGCGCCCTGCTGGCGGGCGCCGTGCCGTCCGCACCGGACACCTTCGAGCTGAGCCTGCAACGCGTTCTCGACGGCATCGCAGCACTGATCGACGCCCGAGCACCGTGACCGCACCGGGCGCCAGGAACGGGGTGAGGGGCACCCGTGACCCAGTTACTTGGTTCACGGGTGCCCCTCACCCTTCACCTGAACGGGGTCGTAGCGGGCTGCTAGGGCGGTGGCGGTTTCGGCGATGGCGGAGCGGAGTTCGGGCGGCGCGAGGACCTCGGCTTCCGCGCCGAGTCGCAGCAGGTCGCCGACGGCGACGGCGGGTCGTTCGACCGGCAGGTCGACCCGCACCCAGCCGTTTTCGTCCGGCGGTCCGGCCGCGGCGAGGGCCCGCTCGCCCTTCGTGCCGAACTGCGCGGGCAGCAGTCGCTGCGCACGCGGTGAGATCCGCAGTCGAGCGGTCCCGTGCAGCATCGAGGCCTCCATCCGGCGGGCCGCGTCGGCCCAGCTGGTGGCGAGGTCGAAACCGGTTGGCCGGGTGAAGGATTCCGGGGTGACCTCGATGGTGATGAACCGGGAGATCCGGTAGGTGCGGACGGTTTCTTCGGCCTGCGCCACCAGGTACCAGATCCCGCCTTTCAGGACGATGCCCAGCGGGTGGAGTTCCCGGTGCACTTCGCCCCGCCAGCGGCGGTAGTGCGCGCGCAGCACGCGTTGTTCCCACACCGCACGCGCGATTTCGGCCAGGTGCGGCACCGGATCGGCGTCCCGGAACCAGCCCGGCGCGTCGAGGTGGAACCGGTCCTGGATGCGTCTCGCTCGTTCGGCCAGGTCGGTGGGCAGCGCGGCTTGGACCTTCAGCTGCGCGGTGGCGAGCACCGCGCCCAGCCCCAGGTCTTCGGCCGGGCCAGGGGCTCCGGCGAGGAACAGCGATCCGGCTTCGGCATCGGTGAGTCCGGTCAACCGGGTGCGGTAGCCGTCCATCAGGTGGTAGCCGCCGTCGGGCCCCCGGTCGGCGCAGACCGGAACGCCTGCGGCGCCCAGGGCCTCGATGTCCCGGTAGACCGTGCGGACCGACACCTCCAGTGCCGCGGCGAGTTCGGTGGCGGTCATCCGGCCGCGGTTCTGCAGCAGCAGGAGTGCGGTGAGCAGGCGGTCGGCGCGCATGGCGCGGATTTTGCCGCCGGTACCTGACAGGAGGTGTCAGCTACTGCGTCGAGGCTGCTGGCAAGACCGATCGAAAGGACGTCCATGACCACGCAGACCACCGGGAGCTTCGTCGTCGCCCACTGGGACGAGAACATCGTCGGCGATGCCGAGCGGTATCCGAGGCTCGCGCACGCCGCGATCACCAACAACTTCTCCGGCGGCATCGAAGCTGCCGAGGTCGCCTGCGAGTACACCCTGGTCTACAGCACCGAACTGACCGGGGCGTTCACCGGCATGCAGCTGCTGCGCGGCACCGTCGACGGCCGCAAGGGGAGTTTCGCCGTCGAGGAGCGCGGCTGGTTCGGCGATGACGGCCTGATCCACGGCACCTTCGAGGTGGTACCGGACTCGGCGACCGACGACTTGTCCGGCCTCCGAGGCACCGGCCGCTACACCGTCAGGCAAGGCGAATCAGCGGTCGCCTACACCTTCGACTACGACCCAACCTGACGCACCGTCCACACAGGACACAACCGCGCCGCGCTCCCCATTCGGGTTAAGAGTGAAGGGCACCTTTGACCGGCTTACTCGGTCAAAGGTGCCCTTCACCCGTCGCCATCGGAGTGTCAGAAGACGGATTCGTCCAGGTCCATCAGGGAGTTGTCCGCCGCTTCGATGATCTTGCGGCGGCCGGTGAGTTCCGGCAGCACGTTCTTGGCGAAGAACCGGGCCACCGCCACCTTGCCCTGGTAGAACGGCTGGTCCTTGGCGGAGGCGCCCGCGTCCAGCGCGGCGAGGGCGATCTCGGCCTGCCGCAGCAGCAGCCAGCCGATCAGCAGATCGCCCATGCTCAGCAGCAACGAGACCGCGTGCTGGCCGACCTTGTAGAGGTTCTTGACGTCCTGCTGCGAAGAGGTCAGGAACTCGATCATCGTGCCGAGCATGCCCTGCGCGTCCTGCAACGCGCGGGCGACCAGGGCGCGCTCCTCCTTGAGCCGCTCGTCGGCGCCTTCGGCTTCCAGCGACGCCTGGATCTCCGCCGCGATGTGGCCGAGGGCGGCGCCGTTGTTGCGGACGATCTTGCGGAAGAAGAAGTCCTGGGCCTGGATCGCGGTGGTGCCCTCGTACAGGCTGTCGATCTTGGCGTCCCGGATGTACTGCTCGATCGGGTAGTCCCGCAGGTAGCCGGAGCCGCCCAGGGTCTGCAGCGACAGGGTCAGCATCTCGTAGGCCCGCTCCGAGCCGACGCCCTTGACGATCGGCAGCAGCAGGTCGTTGACCTGCTCGGCGAGGCTGACGTCGGTGCCCGCGTGCTGCCCCTGCACCACCTGGTCCTGGAAGCTGGAGGTGTAGAGGTAGACCGCGCGCAGCCCTTCGGCGTAGGCCTTCTGCAGCATCAGGATGCGCCGCACATCGGGGTGGTGGGTGGTGGTGACCCGCGGCGCGCTCTTGTCGGTGGCCTTGGTCAGGTCCGCGCCCTGCACCCGCTGCTTGGCGTAGTCCAATGCGTTGAGGTAGCCGGTGGACAGGGTGCCGATCGCCTTGGTACCGACCATCATCCGGGCGTACTCGATGACCTGGAACATCTGCGCGATGCCGTCGTGCACCTCGCCGAGCAGCCAGCCCTCGGCCGGGGTGCCGTGCTGGCCGAAGGTCAGCTCGCAGGTGGCGGAGGCGTTCAGGCCCATCTTGTGCTCGACGTTGGTGACGAAGGCGCCGTTGCGCTCGCCGGGCTCACCGGTGGTGGCGTCGAAGTGGAACTTCGGCACCAGGAACAAGCTCAGCCCCTTGGTGCCGGGCTTGGACTCCATGCCGGGTCCCTCGGGACGGGCCAGCACCAGGTGCATGATGTTCTCGGTCATGTCCTGGTCGGCGGAGGTGATGAACCGCTTGACGCCCTCCAGGTGCCACGAACCGTCGGCCTGCTTGATGGCCTTGGTGCGACCGGCGCCGACGTCCGAACCGGCGTCCGGCTCGGTGAGCACCATGGTGGCGCCCCAGCCGCGTTCGATCATCAGCTCGGCCCAGTGGCGCTGCTCCTCGGTGCCGTTGCGCCACAGGATCGTCGCGAAGTTCGGGCCCGCCATGTACAGGTAGACGGCCGGGTTGGCGCCGAGCATGAGTTCGGCGGCCGACCAGATGACGCTGGGCGGGGTGCCGTAGCCGCCGAGTTCGTCCGGCAGGCTCAGCCGCCACCACTCGCCGTCCACGACCTGCCGGTAGGACTTCTTGACGGCCTCGGGCAGGGTCACCGAGTGGGTGGCCGGGTCGAACTTGGCACCGGTGCGGTCGCCTTCGACGAAGGAGTCGGCGAGCGGACCGGTGGCCACCTCGTTGAGTTCGGTGAGCACGCCCCGCACGGTGTCCTCGTCGGACTGCTCGAACGCGCCCTGCCCGAGCCGGTCCTGCACCTTGAAGACCTCGAAGAGGTTGAATTCGAGGTCTCGGACGTTGCTCTTGTAGTGGCCCATCGGAGGCTCCCTCTTGCGCGCTGCTGCGGGTGGGCCCGGCTCGGCTCAACCCTTACTCGTCGGTAACAAGAGAGTATTACCTGACAGTAACCTCTGCCAAGACGACACCCGTGCGAACTCTTGCCGAAACCGGCCGCGACCAGGGAAATCGGCACCGAAAATTCCGCGCGTGACCTCGACCTCCCCGCCTGCGGCACCGGCGACCCGCGCAGTTGCGCTGCGAAAATCGGCAGCGGCATGTCAGACCCCCCACCTACAGTTGCGCTGACATTTCCGGCAAAACCCCTGCGGAGACCCAGATGACTGCTGTGCGTGCGGAAGCGTTGGTGAAGACCTTCGGCTCGAACCGCGCGTTGGACGGCGTAGACCTGGAGATCCCGTCCGGGCAGGTGCTCGGCCTGCTCGGACCCAACGGCGCGGGCAAGACCACGACCGTGCGGATCCTGACCACGCTGCTCAAACCCGACTCCGGGCGCGCCTTCGTCGCCGGTCACGACGTGCTCGACCAGCCGCAGGCGGTGCGCCGCTCGATCGGCCTGTCCGGGCAGTACGCGGCGGTCGACGAGAACCTCACCGGCTACGAGAACCTCTACATGGTCGGGCGGCTCTACGGCATGTCCCGCTCGGACGCGACCGCGCGAGCACGCCAACTGCTCGACCGGTTCCGGCTCCAGGAAGCCGCCGACCGACCGTCGAAGGGCTACTCCGGCGGCATGCGCCGACGGCTGGACCTGGCCGGTGCGCTGGTCGCCGCTCCAGCCGTCGTGGTGCTCGACGAGCCGACCACCGGACTGGACCCGCGCGGCCGGATGGAAACCTGGAGCGTCATCGGCGAACTCGTCGCCGACGGCACCACCGTGCTGCTGACCACGCAATACCTGGAGGAAGCCGACCAGCTGGCGGACCGCATCGCGGTGATCGACCGCGGCCGGGTGATCGCCAGCGGCACCGCCGACCAGCTCAAGACCCAAGTCGGCGGCGAACGCCTGGAACTGGTCGTGCAGGACGCGGTGGACCTGCCGGTGGTGGCGCGGGTGCTCGGCGAGGTCGGGTCCGGGCCACCGGAGGTCGAGGAACAGCTGCGCAAGGCGCTCGTCGCGGTGGAAACCGGGCCCAAGGCGCTCATCGAGGCGCTGCGCAGGCTGGACCTCGAAGGAGTCGCGGTACACGACGTCGCACTGCACCGACCCACCCTGGACGACGTGTTCCTGGGCCTGACCGGTCGGCGCACCGAAGATCAGGAGGAGCAGCCGTGACCGTGCTGTCCGTCAGCATGCGCGACAGCAGCGTCGTCGCGTGGCGGAACCTGATGAACATCAAGCGCAACCCGGACATGCTGCTGTCCAGCACCGCACAACCGATCATGTTCGTGCTGCTGTTCGCCTACGTCTTCGGCGGCAGCCTCGGCGGCGAGGCCTACCGGGAGTTCCTGATCGCCGGGATCTTCGTGCAGACCGTCGCGTTCAACAGCGCGTTCACCGTGATCGGGCTGGCCAACGACCTGAACAAGGGGATCGTGGACCGGTTCCGGTCGCTGCCGATGTCGCGGGTCGCGGTGCTGCTGGGCCGGACCTCGTCGGATCTGGTGATCAGCGTGCTGACCGTGGTGATCATGTCGCTGTGCGGGCTGCTGGTTGGCTGGCGGATCCGCGGCAGCCTGCTCGAAGCGCTGCTGGCCTTCGCCATCCTGCTGCTGTTCTCGTTCGCGATGTCCTGGGTCGGCGCGTTCATCGGGCTGCTTTCGCGCAGCGTCGAGGTGGCGCAGAGCGCCGGACTGCTCTGGCTGTTCCCGGTCACCTTCATCTCCTCGGCGTTCGTCCCGGCCGAGTCGATGCCGGGACCGCTGCGCGCCTTCGCCGAGTGGAACCCGATCACCGTCACCGCCGACGCGCTGCGGCAGCTCTACGGCAACCCGCTGCGGGTCACCGGCCCGGTGCCCGACAGCTGGCCCGCCCAGCACGCGGTGCTGTACTCGATCGCATCAGCCCTGCTCATCCTCGCGATCTTCATGCCCCTCGCAGTAGCCCGCTACCGCCGCGTAGCCAGCCGGTGAGCCGGGCCGTGTTGATTGCCGCTGCTTTCCACGACATTCGGCTTGACTCTCACGTTGCGTGAGGTTGGAGGGTCGGTTTCGTGGAGGTGCGGGGATGGGTTACTCGGTTGGTGCGGCGGCTCGGCTTGCCGGGGTGACGGTGCGGACGTTGCACCACTACGACGAGATCGGTCTGCTGGTGCCAAGCGGTCGGACGGCGGCGGGTTATCGCAGCTATTCCGACGCGGATCTCGACCGGCTGCGCCGGATCCTGTTCTACCGGGAGCTCGACCTCTCCCTCGACGACATCGCGAGCATCCTCGCCGAAGGCGACGCCCGAGCGCACCTGAAGCGACAGCACGAACTGCTGCGGACCCGCATCGAGCGGCTGCAGCGGATGCTCGCGGCAGTGGCACGCGAACTGGAGGCGAGCACCGTGGGGATCGACCTGACGCAGGAAGAGAAGTTCGAGCTGTTCGGCGACTTCGATCCGGACGACTACACCGAGGAAGTCGAGCAGCGCTGGGGCGACACGGACGCCTACCGGCAGTCCCAGCAGAAGATGAGCTCCTACACCAAGGAGGACTGGAAGCGGTTCACGGCCTCGCAGGAGGACATCCACCGGCGCTTGGCCGAGGCGAAGCGGGCCGGGGTGGCGCCGGAGCACGAGCAGGCGATGGACCTGGCCGAGCAGCACCGGCAGCACATCACGCGCTGGTGCTACGACTGCGGCTACGAGATGCACCGCTGTCTCGGCGAGATGTACGTCGCGGACGAGCGGTTCACCGCGTTCTACGAGCAGTTGGAGCCGGGGCTCGCGGAGTACGTCCGGGCGGCGATCATCGCCAACGCCGACCGCGCCGCGGCGTAGCGGCCGCGGGTGCGTTGGGGTGCCGCGTCGTCCCAACGCACCCGCAGCTGAGCACGACCCGAAAACCGGTGCGAGCACAGGGGCTCGGGCGTTCTCCGCACGATCCGGGCCCGACTCGTCGCGCTGCCCCACCGCAGCGCTGGCGGGAGAATCGAGCCGAGACCGGCAAGAGGGGGACCCGATGAGCGACACCACGATCATCAAGGTGGACGGCGCGCACTCGCCGCGCGGTTCCCTGGGGCAGTACTACCTCGCCGAAGGCGTGGGCCTGGCGATGCGGCTGTGGCGCGAGGAACCGCCCGGTGTCGACAAACCGGCGGCGGCCCGGGATTACGAGACCGCCGGGTACGTGATCAGCGGCCGCGCGGAGCTGCACAGCGAAGGGCAGACGGTACTGCTGCAACCCGGCGACTCGTGGGTCATCCCCAGGGGCGCCGAGCACCACTACAAGATCCTGGAGACGTTCACCGCCGTGGAGGCCACGCACCCACCGGCCCAGGTCCACGGCCGCGACGAGACGCCCAGCTGACCTGCGGGCACGTGATGGTCGCGGTCGAAGTCGTCGAGACCTCGTCGCTCGGCGACCGCAGCTACCTGGTCACCGACGGCGCGGTGGCGGCCGTCATCGACCCGCAGCGCGACGTCGACCGGGTGTTCGCCGCCGCCGGTCGCCGCGACGTCCGCATCACGCACGTGGTGGAGACGCACATCCACAACGACTACCTCTCCGGCGGTCTGGAGCTGTGTCGGCTCACCGGCGCGGAGTACGGGGTGGCGGCGGCCGACGAGGTGTCCTTCGCGCGGCGCCCGCTGGTGGAAGGCGATGTGCTGGAAGTGTCGCCGCAGCTGCGGTTGCGGGTGCTCGCGACACCCGGGCACACCTTCCACCACCTGTCCTACGTGCTCGAAGGGGACGACGGCGCGGTCGGGGTGTTCACCGGCGGATCGCTGCTGTTCGGCGCGACCGGGCGCACCGATCTGCTCGGGCAGCAGCACAGCGAGGAGCTGGCCCGCCACCAGCACGCCTCGGTCCACAAGCTCGCCGAGGTGCTGCCCGATGGCGCGGAGATCTGGCCGACGCACGGTTTCGGCAGTTTCTGCTCGGCCAGCGCGGTAACGGGCAGTTCCGGGACGGTCGGCCAGCAGAAGAAGGTCAACGCCGCGTTCCGCCTCAGCGAGGACGAATTCGTCGAGCACACCCTCGGCGCGCTCGACCCGTTCCCGACCTACTACGCGCGGATGGGCGCGCGGAACACGACCGGACCGCAGCCGGTGGACCTGCGGGAACCGGCCAGGGTGCAGCCCGCGGAGCTGGCACGACGGCTGCGCGGCGCGGACTGGGTGGTGGATCTGCGGTCCCGCCGCGCCTTCTCACGCGCCCACCTGGCGGGCGCGATCAGCCTCGGACTGGACGGCCCGCTGGCGACCTGGCTCGGCTGGCTGACCGACTGGGGAACGCCGCTGACCCTGCTCGGCGAAACACCGGAGCAGGTCGCCGCGGCGCAGCGCGAGCTGGTGCGCATCGGCATCGACCGGCTGACCGCGGCGGTCGGCCAGCCGCACGAACTCGCCATGGACGCCAGTCTGGTGCGCAGCATGCCGTCGGCGACCTTCGCCGATCTCGCCGAAGCCGGTCCGGGCACCGTCGTGCTGGACGTCCGGATGCGCGGCGAGTGGCGGGCCCGCCACCTCAAGGACGCCGTGCACGTCCCGCTCTTCGAGCTGCGGGACCGGGGCCACGAAATCGGCGACGGAGTCGTGTGGGTGCATTGCAGCGCCGGATACCGGGCCGCCGCGGCGGCTTCGCTGCTGGCGCGCGAAGGCCGCGAGGTCGTGTTCGTCGACGAAGAATTCGACGCCGCGCAGCAGGCCGGACTGCCACTGGTATCCGATCGCTGAGCCGCGCATCGACCAGGCGTCGTCGGATCATTCGGGAACCTCGGTCGCGGCCTGGAAGCTCACGAGCCACAGGCGCCACGCACGTCGATCCGCGCGGCTCGCCGCTTCGCAGCGCAAGATCGAAGACCGGCTCTGCGGCCGCTCGCCGATGACGAATCCGGGCCTACACTCGTGGCGACAAGGTGTTCGGTGAGTGCGGGTGGTCGTAATGGCACCCCGGCGGGTGGGCAGACTCCCCGACGACCTGACGAGTTTCGTTGGCCGCCGCGGAGCGATCACACAGGTCAAACGACTGCTGTCGGCATCCCGGCTGGTGACCTTGACCGGTGTCGCGGGGGTCGGCAAGTCGCGCCTGGCCACGCGCGTCGCCCGTGATCTCCGCCGCGCCTTCCCGGACGGCATCTGGCTGGTGGAGCTGGCCAAGATCCCCGCGCGGGACCAGCTCACCCGCGTGCTGCTGACCACCCTGCGGGTGCGCGACCGACCGGCCCTGTCGCCGGAGGACCTGCTCGCCGAGCAGCTGGCCGACAAGCGGATGCTGATCGTGCTCGACGGCTGCGAGCACCTGCTCGATGAGTGCGGATCGCTGGTCGGCGGGCTGCTGGCAGCCGCACCCGAAGTGCGCGTCCTGGTCACCTCGCGGGCACCGCTGGCCATCGCGGGCGAGCAGGTGTGGCCGGTGCCGCCGATGCTCATGCCCCGGCTGGACCGCACCGGCCGCGTGGTGCAGCGGGCCACCGGCTACGAGGCGCTGGAGTTGTTCGCCGACCGCGCCTCCGCGGTCCTGCCGGGATTCACCGTCGGCCCGGACAACGAGGCCCTGGTGGTGCGGTTGTGCCAGCAGCTCGACGGGCTGCCGCTGGCCATCGAGCTGGCCGCGGTGTGGATGCGGTCGCTTTCGGTGGAGGAGATCCTGGACCGGCTCACCGACCGGTACCGCCTGCTGACCTCGGGCGATCGAAACGCCGTGCCGCACCACCGCTCGCTGCGCGCGGCGATCGAATGGAGCTTCAACCTGTGCTCGCCGACCGAGCGGGCGCTGTGGGCGCGGCTGTCGGTGTTCGCGGGCGGTTTCGAACTGGACGCCGCCGAGGCGGTCTGCGTCGGTGACGGCGTGAGCACCGAGGACGTGTTCGTGGGGGTCGCGGGCCTGGTGGAGAAGTCCGTGCTGACCAAGGAGGACCACCACGACACGCCGACCCGCTACCGGCTGTTGAAGACGATCCAGGAGTACGGGCGGGAGCGGCTGGGCGGCGGCGCGAAGGAGCTGGTGCTGCGGCGACGGCACCGCGATCACTTCCTGCTGCTCGCCGAACACGTCGACGCCGAATGGCTGGGCCCGAACCAGGCGGAGTGGCTGACCCGGCTCCGGCAGGACCGCGCGAACCTGCGGGCCGCCCTGGACTTCTGCCGCACCGAACCCGGCGAAGGGCACGAGGGCCTGCGCATGGCGGCCGCGCTGCGGTTCTACTGGGTGGCTTGCGGGCTGCTGCGCGAGGGCCGCTACTGGCTGGACGAAGCGCTCCAGGTGTCGACTGGAGCGGGCGAGCAGCGGGCGCGCGCACTGGCGGTCAACAGCCTGATCAGCGGTTTTCAAGGCGAAACCGATACGGCGAGCGAGTTGCTGACCGAGGCGCGGGAGGTGGCCGCCCAGGTCCGGGCCCATTCGGTGCTGGCGTCGGTCGCGCACCTCGCCGGGACCATCGCGATGCTGCGCAACGAGCCCGCGCGGGCTGCGGCCTGGTTCACCGAGGCGCTGGAACGGCAGGAAATGCTGCGGCACGACGGATTCGCGCTGCTGAGCCTGCCGAAACTGGCCTTGGTGACGGCCTTCCAGGGCGACTACCAGCGGGCCGTCGAGCTGTGCGAGCAGTGCCAGGAGATCTGCGAGGAGCACGGCGAGCAGTGGGGTCGGTCGTGGGCCGAAATGGTGCTCGGCCTGGCGCGCTGGCGGCAGGGCGACCTCCCGGCCGCGGTGGCGCACCTGCACGAAAGCCTGCGGATCAAGCACCTGTTCAGCGACCTCACCGGGATTCTGATGACGATCGAAGTGGAGTCGTGGGTGGCGGCAGCGCAGCATCGCGCGGACCGGGCCGCCCGGCTGAGCTCGGCCGTCGCCCACCTGTGGAAGCCGCTGGGCAGCTACCTGTTCGGCATCGAGCGCTATTTCACCTGGCACGCGGAGACCGAGGCGCGGATCCGAAACACCTTGCCGACGCCGGAACTTCGCGCCGCGCGGCGGCAGGGCATCGACGACACCGTGGAGGAGCTGATCCGGTTCACCCTTGGCGAAAGCCGACCGGCGCAACCGGCGGACGCCCCGGTGCGGCTCACCCCTCGCGAGCAGGAGGTGGCGCGACTGGTGGCGCAGGGCCTGTCGAACCGGCAGATCGCGGAGCAGCTGGTGATCTCCAAGCGCACTTCGGACAGCCACATCGAGCACATCCTCGCCAAGCTCGGCGTCACCTCCCGCGCCCAAATCGCCGTCTGGATAGCCGAACAGCCCTAGCAGGTACTTCTGCCGTTGTTGATCAGAAGTTCCCGCAGCCAGCCGCGCACGGGCAACTCCTGGAACAGCCAGCCGGGGACATCAACTGCCAGCCGCGAAGCTCCCGGCGCCGTCCTTGTTCTCGGGCGTTGCCCGAGCGTTTGCGCCTTGAAGATCGTGGCGATTTCGCGCGAAATCGGCGTTTCCCGTGCGGAGCGGGCGACGGTTTCGCGCGAAATCGCCCAGCCCTGCCAACCAGCACGCGTTCGAGAGCGGATGGTCAGGCGGTCGGGTGGAGGATTTCGGCTCGGGCGCGGCGAGCGGCTGAAACGACGACCTGCCAGGACGGGACCGGGCGGTGCGCCTGCGGCGGGCTGATCCAGCGCGGGTCGTCCAGCGGGGGCAGCGCCAGCCGACTCCCGGTCGGCACGGCGGTGACGTCCGCGAGCTCGTCCGGCAGGTCAACCCGACCGTCGGGCTGGGTGAGCAGCACCCAGTCGTCGCCGTCGACCAGCGCCGGTCCGGCCTGCAGGTGGATTACCAGCACGTGCTGCACGCGAGCGGCCAGTTTGGCGGGAATGCGCAGCGCGCTGACCCTGCCGCCGATGATCAGAGTGGTCCGGTCGGTCTTCGGATCTTGCTCGATCCACCAACCGTAGGAGCGGTATTCGGAGTTGCTGTTCATGTCAAGTGATCGCGAGCCTTCGAAGGATCGGGGGAAATGGTCTGGGAATTCCGACGTGCTCTTCCGGACGCGACCTTTTTCAAGTCACGAAGAGCGCACCGGGGAACAGGAGGCCAGCGAGGCGGGTGCGGCGGCTCCTGCGCCGCCTTGTCGGACGGGTGGCACCCGCCCCGCTGATGGGAGGGCCGAACAACAGGCAGCTGGGGCAAATGGCTGCTGTCCGGTCGCTGGGTTACCTCCTCCCCTGTTGCGGGATCCGCTGAAAGATCCGGAGGTCGACCCATGGCCACCCCGGCCGGGTGGGCCGCAGTCGAGGCGACGGTGTCGCTGTTCGACCGCCGGGTCTCCCAGGCGGAAGCACTGATTGCGCCGCTTGTCGCAGCGCCACGTCCTAAACCTCCGGACGTGGCGAAAGCATGGACCAAGGTCTCTGGCGACCGAAGCGGGACATGTACCGATGGCCGTACCGATGTGACTGGGGTTTCACCCATTCGGGGGTCCCGACACGCGTGCGGAATCCGGCTCCACAACCGGAAACCGACCGGGAACTCCCTACCCTCTAGCCGATCCCCAAACACCTGAGCGAAAGGAGCGCGTCATGCGCACTGTTTTCATCCACGGCGAAGTGGACCGATTCGAAGCCGCGCGCACCGAGTTGATCGACCGGTTCGACCGCAGCCGACCGGAACTGGGCGCCGGTTGGCTGGTGGAGTACCTGTTGGACGACAAGTTCAGCCGAGATGGCTTGCTGGCCTGTTGGACCGAAGAGGACTTGGCGAGGTTCCTGGTCGAAGTGGTGCCACGTCGCCTGGTGGTGCAGCAGTGGTCGGTGGTTCCGGAGTTCCTGCACCAGTGGCTCGGTTTCCTCGCCGAGGAGGGCCTGCTGATCTCGCCGAATCCGGAGTCGGAGCTGCACGACGCGGTCGAGCGGGCCGTGCCGAACTACCTGGCCGCGATGGCCGAGCCCACCGAGTGGAGCCTGGAGAAGTTCTGGGACACGACGATGCGCGAACTCGTCGTGGACGTCGACGATCCGCAGGCCGTGATCGAGTTCTTCGACTCGGTGGACTCGGGCGAGATCGACTTCGACGGCGACGTCGTCGACGAGATCGAGCGCCGCGACTCGCTGGACACCGCGCCGCAGCCGACGCTCTGGCTGCCGCCCATCGACCTCGACGGGACCGAACCCCACCGGGCGTTGGCGGCGAACTCGCCGATCGTGCATCGGATGCGCACAGTGCTGGACTGGGTCGGCGACGGCCAGGACCCCTCCGATGTGGACAAGCTCGTGGCGGCCCTGGGCAGCGATGCGCAAGAGGCCGACCTGCTGCTGGAGTGGGCCGAGCGGGTGGGCCTGCTGCGGTCGGCCGGAGATCTGCTGGCGCCAACCCTGATCGCGGAATCGCTGCTGGCCGAACCGGAACTGCTGTGGACCCGGCTCTGGCAGCGATTCGTGCTGGTGGACGACGTCTTCCAGGAGCAGTTCGACATCCTGGCCGATGGCGAGGACGCACTGCCGGAGATCGTGCAGTCGGCGTTGAGCCTGCTGTACTCGCGAACCGACGCGGTGCCGCTGGAACTGATCGTCACGACCGCCTGCGATCTCCTCGGGCAGGGCGAGCCGGCCGAGCGGGAGGCGGTGCGCGGCATCGTGCGGCGGATGCTCGCCCAGTGGGAGGCGATGCAGGCGGTCCGCTGCCACGTCACCACCGCGCCGGAAGAGGTCGCGGTGCTGGAAGCGGACGTGCCGGAGGGGATCACCGCAGATCGCACGATGGTGGAGCTGATGCCAGCGGGCCTGTGGGCAGCGCGAGGATCGTTGCGCGCCTTCGGCTTCCAGGTGCCCACTGTGGACGATCTGGCGTCCTGCCCGGCCGAGTTGTTGGCGCTGGTCGCCGCCGACACCCCAGCGGACGTGCAGCAGGTGTTGATCGCGCGGTGGATCGACCGGTTGGGCGCACCGCAGGCCAGCGCGGAACTGGCGGCGCTGCTGCGGCGCGTCGACGACCCGACGATCCGCCTGGCGGCGCTGGGCCTGCTGGAGCACACCGGCGCGGAAGGCGTCTCGGCGGTGGGCCAGCTGATCGAGGACCCGACCGCTGGCCCGGCGGCGCGGATGTGGTTGCAGTCCAGGCCGACGAACACCGAGAACGTGACTCGGCCAGGCGATGAGCTGCTGTTCTCGTTGGACGGCATGGCCGCGGCGCTGGACGAGGACGTCGACCTGTTCCTGACCGAGTTCAGCCGCCAGCAGGCGGCGGACCAGCTCGCCCTGATCCAGGAGATCGCGACGACCGAGCACCGCAGCGCGGGCGAAGTGCTCGCGGTCCTCGCCGAACACCACCCGGAGGAAACCATCGCAACAGCCGCTCAAGCGGCCTTGAATTCGTGAGCCGCTTTTCCGGAGATCATCGTTTTTGCTGGTCGGAGCCTGGCACTCGTGAGCTGACTCATGTCCGTTTGGTCTGCTAACAGAAACTTGTTAGCCTTGCAAACGAACAGTTCCCAGTCAGCAAGGGGTGGCGGCCGATGAGCGCCGGGCACGACGTTCGGTTACTCGACGTTTTCAAGGGACAACCGAAGGCGGTGTGGATCACCGCGTTCGCCGCAGTGATCGCCTTCATGGGCATCGGCCTGGTCGACCCGATCCTGTTGTCGATCGCGGAGGCGCTGCGCGCCGGGCCCGAGCAAGTCACCCTGCTGTTCTCGTCCTACCTGGGCGTGCAGGTCGTGGCGATGCTGGTGACCGGCGCGTTCAGCGCTCGCTTCGGTGCGAAGCGCACCGTGGTCACCGGTCTGGTGCTGATCGTGCTGGCGACCGTGGCGTGCGCGGCCGCCGGTTCGATCGGCCAACTCGTCGCCCTGCGGGCGGTGTGGGGCCTGGGCAACGCCTTCTTCATCGCCACCGCGTTGTCGGTGATCGTCGGTGCCGCCAGCGGCGGTCAGCAGGCCGCCATCCTGCTCTACGAGGCGGCCTTGGGCATCGGGCTGTCCACCGGGCCGCTGCTGGGTGCCCTGCTGGGCAACATCTCCTGGCGCGGACCGTTCGCGGGCACCGCGGCGCTGATGGCGATCGCGCTGATCCTCTCGGCGGGTTTCCTGCCCAAGGACAGCGATCGCAGCGAACGACCCAAGATCCGGCTGCTCGACCCGATCCGCGCGCTCGGCCACGGCGGCCTATTGCGCACCTCGCTCGGCTCCGCCTTCTACACCGCCGCGTTCTTCATCGTGCTCGCCTGGTCGCCGTTCGTCCTCGAATTCGGTGCCATCGCGGTCGGACTGGTGTTCTTCGGCTGGGGACTGTGCGTCGCCGTCGCCGGTGTCACCCTCGCCCCGCGGCTCGCCGCCCGCTTCGGCGAGGTCGGCGGGACCATGATCGCGGTGCTGATCTACGCCGTGCTGCTGGGAATCATGGCGGTCGGCTCCAAGCCGGTGGTGATCGTGGGGGTGATCCTCAGCGGGCTGGCCTCCGGCCTGCTCAACACCCTGTTCACCGGCTCCGCGATGAGCGTCAGCAACGCGCCGCGGCCGGTGGCCAGCGCGGGCTACAACTTCTGCCGCTGGCTGGGCGGGGCGGCTGCGGCCACCCTGGTCGGGCACGTCGCCGATTGGTTCGGCTCGCCGTACGCCCCGTTCGCCGCCGGTGCGGTGCTGTGCGTGATCGCCGCAGGCCTGCTGATCACCGACCTGCGCACCAAGTCCAACAAGCACGAAGTCCCAACCGAAGCCGCCCTGATCGGCGAAGAGTTCTAACCACCGCCCCAACGTTCGGGTGACCCAACGTTCGGGTGAGCAGTGATGGGCACCTTTCGCCAACTTACTTGGTAGAAGGTGCCCTTCACCTCGCCCTCATCGGGCGGTGCCTGCGGTTTCGCCGTTCTCGGGCGCGATCGAACGTCGGAGTTGGAGCTCCGGCTCAGCATGTTCGGTTGTGCAAGCGGTCTTCGAGAATTCGCCGAATTTTCGAAGAGCGTTTGCCACCCGTTGGTGGTGTCATACGCTCCAAGCCGTTTCTAGATCAGCTTGGGAGGTTGCGGTGGCACAGCTGGGCGAACGTCGACTCCTGCCGCTGTTTTCGACCGGTCGGGCACGAGTGACCTGCCGCTACCGCTGCGGCGACCAGTGCGCCGAGCATCCGCCGAACCCCACGGCGAACCCGTATTTCGGCGACCTGCTGCAAAACGTGCTGAACCGACGCGGATTGCTGCGCGCCGGTGCCGTGGTCGCGGCCTCCGCCGCCGTGCTACCGGCGATCGCCGGTCGGCCCGCATCCGCCGCGCCCGGTCGGCCACCGGGCCTCGATTTCACCCCGGTGCAGCCGAACAGCGCGGACGCCGTGGTCGTGCCGGAGGGCTACCAGCAGCAGATCGTGCTGCGCTGGGGCGACCCGATCCTGCCCGGCGCCCCGGAATTCGACTTCGACAACCAGACACCGGAAGCCCAGGAAGGGCAGTTCGGCTACAACAACGACTTCTGCGCGCTGCTGCCGCTGACCGACGACCGGCGGCTGATGGTCAACAACCACGAGTACACCACCGAGGAGTTCCTGTTCCGCGGCTACGACCCGGAAAACCCCACCGAGCAGCAGGTCCGGGTGGCATGGGCGGCGCACGGGCTGTCGGTCGTGGTGCTCGAAACCCACCACGGCGCACCGAAAGCGGTGCTCGACCCGCTGAACCGGCGGATCACGCTGAACACCCCCTTCGAGCTGCGCGGTCCAGCGGCCGGCAGCGATCTGCTGAAAACTCCGGCGGATCCCACCGGCACGCGGGCCTTCGGCACCATGAACAACTGTTCGGGCGGGGTGACCCCGTGGGGCACCATCCTCTCCGGCGAGGAGAACATCCACTTCTACTTCGCGGGCGCCGACCAGGTCACCGACCCGACCACCCAGCAGCGGCTGGCCCGCTACGGGATCGCGGGCAGCGCCAGCGAACGGAAGTGGGAGCGCTTCGACTCCCGCTGGGACCTCAGCCAGCAGGTCAACGAGCCGAACCGCTTCGGCTGGATCATCGAACTCGACCCGTACGACCCGACATCAACACCGGTGAAGCACACCGCGCTCGGCCGCTTCAAGCACGAAGGCGCCAACATCCGGGTCGCCGACGACGGCCGGGTGGTGGCCTACCTGGGCGATGACGAGAAGTTCGAATACATCTACCGGTTCGTCTCCGACGAGAAGATGAAGCCCGGCAGCAGCAGGCACGCCCGGCGGCACAACATGTCGCTGCTGGACTCCGGCACGCTCTACGTCGCCCGGTTCACCGGCGACAGCCCGGCCAGCGAGTTCGACGGTTCCGGCAAGCTGCCCTCGGACGGCGAATTCGACGGTGTCGGCGAGTGGCTCCCGTTGGCGCACAACGACACCAGCTTCGTGCCCGGGATGAGCGCCGAAGAAGTCTACATCTTCACCCGCCTCGCGGCCGACCAGGTCGCGGCGACCAAGATGGACCGCCCGGAGGACATCCAGCCCCACCCGATCACCGGCCGCGTCTACTGCGCCCTGACGAACAACTCCGACCGCGGCCCGGACGGCAAGGCCGCCGCGGACGAGGTGAACCCGCGCAACAGCAACAAGCACGGCCAGGTCCTGGAACTCGACGACGACCCGACGGGCACCCGGTTCAGCTGGCGCCTGCTGCTGGTCTGCGGCGACCCGAACGACCCGAGCACCTACTTCGCCGGATTCGACAAATCGCAGGTCAGCCCGATCACCTGCCCCGACAACGTGGCGTTCGACCGGCACGGCAACCTGTGGATCAGCACGGACTCGGCAGAAGCCCTGGGCGCCAACGACGGCCTCTACGCGCTGCCCCTGGAAGGCCCGGAGCGCGGTCACGTGATGCAGTTCCTCAGCGTCCCGCGAGGCGCCGAGGCCTGCGGGCCGATCATCGAAGACAACCTGGTCCTGGTCTCCGCCCAACATCCCGGCGAGGTCGACGGGGCCGACGCGGACAACCCGATCTCCCACTGGCCGGATGGCGGAACCTCCCAACCCCGCCCATCCGTCATCGCCGTCTGGCGCTGAATTCCCCGGTGCCGGTGCCTTCGCCCGACTGCGCGAAGGCACCGGCACCACCGTTGCAGCGTCATCCACCAAGACGCCGATCGCAGACGCGGTTGTCCACCAAGAGGCACCAAGCGATTTCACCTCGTCCGCGAAGCCGCTGACCGACTCATCAACGGCAGCCTCACCATCGCCGCTCTGGCACCGAAGCTTGCCCACCGCGCCAACGCAGCTACGAACACCACACCGAACGCACCTGGGGAAACAAAGGTCGGTTCGCTCCGGCCCGGTTTCGCGCTCACGACCGCGTCGGGTGGGTGTCAGGTGGTTTCGGCGTAGAGGTGGGCCCAGGCTTCGGCGGCGAGGTTCTTCGGCAGCGCGGGGAGGTTCGGCACGCGGCGGCCGGTCAGGTTTCGCACGATCTCGGCCAAATCCCGACCACGGCCGGTGAAAACGGCCTCGACGAACCGCTGGTAGCGCGGCAGCTCGTCGGCGGGCACCAGCGGCTGCGGGCGACGCCGCACTTCCAGCACGCCACCGTCGACGGCTGGCACCGGACGAAACGATCGGGCGGAAACCCGGCCGCCGAGCCGGAACTCGTACCACGGCGCCCACTGGGCGTTCAGCATCGTGCCGCCACCAGCGCGTTTCCGGGCGACATCCCACTGCACCAGCAGCACGGCCTGGGACCATCCCGGCGCGTCCAGCAACCGACGGGTCATCGCCGTCGTGATGCCGAACGGCAGGTTGCCCACCACCGCGTGCGGCGCGGCGGGAAACCGGAATTCGAGCATGTCGCACCGGATCACGCGAACCTGGGGACAGCTGTCGCGGAGTTCGGCCGCCCAGCACCGGTCGATTTCCACCGCCGTGATCGACCGTCCGGTGTGGACGAGTTCGCGAGTGATGGCCCCGCGCCCGGCGCCGAGTTCGACGATCGGCACCGGGGACGGATCGAGCAAGTCGACCAGGCGGCGGGCGGCGCCGCGGTCGATCAGAAAGTTCTGGCCGAGTTCACGGCGCGCACGATCGCGCGCCGACGGACGGCGAGTAGCCATGGTGAGTGCTCCTGCGTTCGCGAACCAGTCGGAACCGGGCCTCGCGAGCGCAGGTCAGCGTGCAATCACCGCATGACGAACCGCGCGTCGGGGAATTCGAGAGCCCGGACGCGGAAGGCGACGCGGCATCAAACCCGGCGCCGCCTAGGCGGAACGCAACCGAGCGAGCGCGGCAGCAGCGAAACAATCAGCCATGCCGACCAAGCTAACAACTGCCACCTATCGGCCGAAACCGATTTTTCCGGCCCCCGGCGCCGACCGTTGCCGCCGGGGCCATCGACCGTGAAACGATCTGCATCGCGCATCGACCAGCCAACTCCGGAGCGTGCACATGCGGGTCTACTTCAGCGTTGACATGGAAGGCATCACCGGTCTCGTCGACTCCCACGACGTCCAACCTGACGGGCGGGATTACGAACACGGCAGGCTGATGATGGCCGAAGACGTCAACGCGGCGATTCGCGGCGCGCTCGCCGCCGGTGCCACCGGGATCACCGTCAACGACGCGCACGGTCCGATGCGAAACCTGCGTTCCGACCTGCTGCACCCCGTGGCCCGGTTGATCCGCGGCAAGCCCAAGAGCATGGGCATGCTCGAAGGACTCGACGACACCTACGACGCGGCGATCTGCATCGGCTACCACTCCCGCGCTGGGACTTCGGGCGTGCTCAGCCACAGCTTCATGGGCCACGAGATCGAAGACCTCTGGCTCGATGACCGCCCCGTCGGCGAGATCGGGCTCACCCAGGCCACCGCCGCCGCACTGGGTGTTCCGGTGGTGCTGCTTTCCGGCGAC
Organism: Saccharopolyspora antiqui; assembly: GCF_052246905.1. Taxonomy (NCBI): domain Bacteria; kingdom Bacillati; phylum Actinomycetota; class Actinomycetes; order Pseudonocardiales; family Pseudonocardiaceae; genus Saccharopolyspora; species Saccharopolyspora antiqui. The sequence goes on along the minus strand of NZ_JBQQBO010000006.1, from coordinate 45,472 downwards.
GACACCGCATGCGCGGAGATGACCGCCTGGGACTCGGCCGTGCAGACCGTGCCGGTGAAGTACGCGCGCGGCCGCTTCGCGGCGGAGCTGCGGCCGGTCGCCGAAGCTCGCGACGCCATCGAAGCGGCGGTCAACGCAACCCTGAGCGGAGCACTCCCGACCGGACTTCCCGCGACGGGCCCGACAACGCTCGCCGTGCGCTGGCAGTCCGCCGCCGTGGCCGCCACGCTGCTGGACCTTCCCGGCGTCACCGCCCGCGATGATCGCACCGTCGAGATCAGCGGCCCGCTGCCGGATGTCTACCGGCAGTTCCGCGTCTGGATGACGGTAGCCACCGCGCTCACCAACCAACCGCCGTACTGCTGAAGACCTCTCAGTGGGCGGGATCTTGAGTGCCTGCATTGGGCCGACCGCCTCGGGTGGGAACGGCGATTTCGCGCGAAATCGCCGGGCTCCTCCAACGCAGGACGAGTTCGAGGACAGGGTCTGAGAACCCGCGGCATGCCAGTTGCTTTGGCGGGTTGAGCGGCTGCCGCGCCAAAACCGAGATCACAAACAACGGCACTTCAAGCGGTTTCGTAGTCGGTCAACTACTTGGCGTTCGTCAATTTCGGTTGTCCAGAGGCGGTTTCGGCAACTCTGCGTCATGTGTTTGACCTTTGTTCACCTCCGCGTTCAGGAACTATCGCCTGATCGCCCTAACGTCCGGGTGTTCCCGACGAGCATCTGGAGGTCCGCTTGTCTTCCCGATCGGACAGCGGGCGGGTCATCCCGCTCCCCCTTCTGTCCCACCATTCCGCCAACCGGTCCTCGGTGACCTGCAAGTACCGCTGCGGTAGCGCGTGCGCGCACGAGGCCCCCAACACCTCGGAGAACGCCTATTTCGGCGACATCGTCGAAAGCGTGCTCAGCCGACGCGGCGCGCTGAAGGCCAGTGGCGTGCTCGCCCTGACCGTCGGCGGCGCAGCCGCCCTCACGGGCACCGCGACGGCCAGCCCGGCGCCGACCGCGCCGCAGGCCCGACCGGGCCGGGGCAGCGTCCCGGGCACCGACTTCGCCCCGGTCGCCCCGAACACCGAGGACGCGGTCGTCACCGCCGAGGGCTACGAGCAGGGCATCGTGATCCGCTGGGGTGACCCGGTTATGCCCGGTGCTCCCGAGTTCGACTTCAACAACCAGACCGCGGCGGCGCAGGAAAAGCAGTTCGGCTACAACAACGACTTCGCCGAACTCATCGCGTTGGACCGAGGCGGCAACGAGAACCTGCTTGTGGTGAACCACGAATACACCACCGAGACGCAGATGTTCGCCGGTTACGACGAGAGCAACCCGACCGAGGAGCAGGTGCGCATCGCCTGGGCCGCGCACGGCCTTTCGGTGGTGTTCGTCAAGCGGCAGGGCGGCGGCCTCAAGCCGCAGCCGAGCAAGTACAACCGCCGCATCACGCTGAACACGCCGTTCGAGCTGCGCGGTCCAGCCGCGGGTAGCGACTACCTCAAGACCTCGGCCGACCAGAGCGCCACATTGGTCATCGGCACGCAGAACAACTGCGCGGGCAGCCTGACGCCGTGGGGCACGATCCTCTCCGGCGAGGAGAACTTCAACCAGTACTTCGCCAACACCGACTCGGTCACCGACCCGGCGACCAAGACGCGTCTGGCCCGCTACGGATTCACCGGCGCCGCCAGCACCCGCCTGTGGGAGAAGTTCGACAAGCGTTGGGACCTCGCCCAGGAGCCCAACGAGGCGAACCGCTTCGGCTGGATCGTCGAGATCGACCCGCACGACCCGCAGTCCACGCCGGTCAAGCACACCGGGCTCGGCCGGTTCAAGCACGAAGGCGCGGCCATCCAGGTCGCCAAGGACGGCCGGGTGGTGGCCTACTCCGGCGACGACGAGCGCTTCGACTACATTTACAAGTTCGTCTCCAACGGCAAGATGAAGAAGGGCGACAGCGCCTTCGCCCGGCGGCAGAACATGACGCTGCTCGACGACGGCACGCTGTACGTCGCGAAGTTCACCGGCAACAGCCCGGCCGGTGAGATCGACGGCACCGGCAAGCTGCCCACCGACGGCGCGTTCGACGGCACCGGTGAGTGGATTCCGCTGGCCAGCGGCAAGAAGTCGTTCGTGCCCGGGTTCACCGCCGAAGAGGTCTACATCTTCACCCGCCTGGCGGCCGACCAGGTCGGGGCGACCAAGATGGACCGCCCGGAGGACATCCAGCCGAACCCGGTCAACGGTCGCGTCTACTGCGCGCTGACCAACAACACCAACCGCGGCTCGGCGGGCAACGCCCCCTCGGACGAGGCGAACCCGCGGATCGGCAACAAGGACGGCCACGTGCTGGAGGTCGACGACGACACGACCGGCACCAAGTTCTCCTGGAACCTGCTGCTGGTGTGCGGCGACCCGAACGACCCGAGCACCTACTTCGGCGGATTCGACAAGTCGCAGGTCAGCCCGATCTCGTGCCCGGACAACGTGGCGTTCGACCGGCACGGCAACCTGTGGATCTCCACCGACGGCAACACGTTGGGCAGCAACGACGGCCTGTTCGCGGTGCCGGTGGACGGTCCGCAGCGCGGTTGGGTCAAGCAGTTCCTGTCGGTGCCCCACGGCGGGGAGACCTGCGGCCCGGTCATCCGGGACAAGGTCGTGACGGTGTCCGTGCAGCACCCGGGTGAGCTCGACGGTGCGAGTGCCGACAACCCGTTGTCGCACTGGCCCGACGGCGGGAACTCGCAGCCGCGTCCGTCGGTCGTGGCGATCTGGCGCAAGGACGGCGGTGAGATCGGCCAACGCTGATCCACCTTGCGAGCGCGGGGTCTCCGGCCAGGTCGGGGACCCCGTTGCGCGCGCTGTTCGCCCACGTAACCCCGCCGCCACATCCGGCCCGGTTCCGGCTAATCCGCGTCCCGCTTCGCGGGCCCATCTCCCTCGCGCCACACCAGGTCGATCGCCAGGCTGTTGATCCGCCATCCCCGCTGGAGCTCGACGGCCGTCCCGGAGACCTGGGCGCCGATGCGCAGATGAGCTCCGGGGTCATCGGGCCAGTGGACGTGGGTCGCGGTGAGCGCGGCGGTGAACTCGGCTTCGCCGGGCTTGGTGATCACCTGGTGGTTCGAGGTCTGGTGCAGGGTCGCGGCCCACAGCGAGAGCACCTGCTGCGACAGTTGGGCCAGGTCGTCGAGCCCCACGGCCTGGCCAGCCGGGAACCGCACCGCCACCTCGTCGGAGAAGATCGATGCGAGCCAGGCAGGCTCGCAGAACCGCTTGTCGAAGCCCTGGAAGTAGGCGTCCAGCAGGTGGCGCACCGCGTCTTGCGCGGTGCGCCGGGGCATCGGGCCGCTGCTTCCCCTGCTGCTGAACGCTTCCTGGCCGGGGAGTCCCCAGCTGCCGATCCACCGCGGCGTGATCCGGATCAGTTCACGGCTCAAACCGTCCATCGGTGGGTCGACGTCCTCTTGGGCCTCTGCGGTGCCGCGCACCTCGACTCCCCGGACCCGCCACGGGTTGGTGGACGCAAGGTCGTCGACCACCAGACTCACCCGGGCGTTGTGCCGAACATTCCGGTACTTGCGGGATTTTCCCATCGCGGTGCCTGCGATGACGAGCGCTCCGGTGACGTCGTCGACGAAGAATCCAACCGGGTTGTTCTGCGGGGCGCCCGCGCTGTCGACGGTGGCGAGCCGACCGAGGTGCTGACCGCGGAGATAGGCCAGTTCGGTTTCGGTGAAGGTGACGTCCATGCGTCCGACGCTAAAATCTCTACCAATGTAGAAGTCAACCAACCCCGCGGAGCGCACCCGAGCGAAACCACCGGGACGGCTGTGCTTGCGCATCGCTGCGGCCACGGAGTCAACTGAGCGTCGCAGTCAGCCCCGGGGTTGCCACGTCGATCCGGCCGGTGCAGGTGGCGCGAGCGGACTGCTCCGCTGCCGCTGGCTCGACGCCTGGCCAGAGGTGCGCCAGCACGAGTCGACCGACCTCGGCCTCAGCGGCGTAGGCACCGGCCTGGCGAGCGGTCGACAGGAACGGGGCGTCCTGCTCCGGCAGCACCTGCTCCGGGAAGGTGGCCTCCGCCAGGAACACGTCGGCGTCGCGGGCCAGCGCGACGATGTCCGGGCTGGGGCCGGTGTCTCCGGTGCAGGCGAAGACCTCGCCGTCGGCCATCAGCCTGATGCCCGCGTTGGGCACGAAGTGCGGGAGCAGCTTGGTGTCCACTGTGAACGGTCCGATTGCGAACGCCGTGCCCGCGTCGAAATCCCGCACCTCGTAGGAGCCCGCCAGCATTCGGCCATCCAGCGCCAGCACCGCATCGAGAGCACCGGGCAATGCGTGGACCGGCAGCGGCGTCGGGGGAGCATCGCCGAGCGCTCTGGCCCGCAGCAGCGGGTTGAGGTCCGCGCAGTGATCCGGGTGCCCGTGGCTGACCAGGACCGCATCCACCCGCTCGGCCGCCGTCAACGCGAGCAGGCGGGGCAGCGTGGCGTATCCGGGGTCGAGCAGCAGGCGGAATCCGTCGTGCTCGACGAAATATCCGCTGCACGCCTGCCCCGCGCCCGGCCACGCCCCGCAGCCACCGAGGACCGTGCGGCGCATCAGCTTTCTTGCTGGGTGCTGGTTTCGGTCTGCTCCGTGCGGGGTGCTGCGCGCAGGGCGATCGCGGTGATCGCCGCCGCGATCATCACGATGCCGACCACCCACAGGCCGGTGCGCTGGGAGCCGGTCGCGTCCTTGAGCGCACCGGTGATGTAGGGCGCCGCGAAGCCGCTGATGTTGCCCAACGAGTTGATCAGCGCGATACCACCGGCGGCCGCCGCGCCCGCCAGGAAGTTGCTCGGCAGGGCCCAGAAGGTGGGCAGCGCGGCGCAGACCCCGACCGCGCAGATCGTCACCGCGACCATCGCGCTGAACGGGTTGCCCAGGTACAGCGCGATCGGAATGCAGGCGCCGCCGAGCAGCATCGGCAACGCGACGTGCCACACCCGCTCCCGGGTCCGGTCGCCGTGCGCGGCCCAGAGCACCATGGCCACGGCGCCGATCACGTACGGCACCGCAGTGATCAAACCGGTCTGCATCGTGGACAGATCGGTGCCGTACTGCTGTTCGAAGCCCTTGATGATGGTGGGCAGGAAGAAGCCCAGCGCGTACAGGCCGTAGGCGATGCCGAAGTACACGAACGCCAGGGCCAGGATCCGCGGGTGGGTCAGCGCCTTGCGCAGCGGCCAGCTGTGCGCGGCCTCGGTCTGCTTTCGTTCGGCGTCCAGCTGTTCGTTCAGCCAGGCCCGCTCCTCGGGCGCCAGCCACTTCGCCTCGGACGGCCGGTCGGTCAGGTAGAACCAGGTGGCGACGGCCAGCAGCATCGCCGGGATGCCCTCGACCAGGAACATGAACCGCCACCCGGACAGACCGAAGATCCCGTGCCCGGCGCTGATCAGCGCGCTCGACACGGTCGCGCCGATGGCGCTGGACACCGGGATCGCGGTCATGAACAGCGCGACCGCCTTCGCCCGCTGCGCCGCCGGGAACCAGTAGGTCAGGTAGAGGATGATGCCGGGGAAGAACCCGGCCTCGGCCACGCCGAGCAGGAAGCGCAGCACCACCAGGGTGACGGGGTTCGGCACGAACGCCATGGCGGTCGCGACCAAGCCCCAGGTGATCATGATGCGCGCGAGCCACTTGCGCGCCCCGAAGCGGTGCAGGGCGAGGTTGCTCGGAACCTCCAGCACCAGGTAGCCGATGAAGAAGATGCCCGATGCGAAACCGAAGGCGGTCGCGGTCAACCCGAGTTCGTCGTTCATCCCGTTCGGACCGGCGAAGCCGATGTTCACCCGGTCCAGGTAGTTGACGAAGTAGAGCAAGCAAAGGAACGGCATCAACCGGACCGCGACCTTGCGCAGGATCCGGTTCTGAACTCCAGCAGAGGCTGCGTCGACACTGCTCACTCAGGTGACCTAAGCCGCATCGTCTCAACGGGTCAAGTGGTCACCCGCCGATTGGGACGCCCGGTAGCCGGATCGAAACCGTTCGACGATACCGTTCAGGCATGCCCGAACGCCCAATTGCCCTGGTCACCGGCGCTTCCCGAGGCATCGGTGCCGCCGTCGCCCGCTCGCTTTCCGACACGCACGATCTGCTGTTGGGCGGGCGCGACGCCGACGCGCTGCGAGAGCTCGTCGACGAGCTTCCCGGGGCCCGGCCGTGGCCGGTGGAACTCACCGATCACGGCGCCGTCGCCGCAGCGGTCGCCGACATCCAGCGGCTCAACGTGGTGGTGCACAGCGCCGGTCTCATCGAGCTGGCGCCGGTCGCCAATGCGCGCAGCGACACCTGGCGGCGCACCTTCGAGCTGAACCTCTTCGCGGTCACCGAACTGACCCGGCTGCTACTGCCCGCGCTGCGCGTCGCGAAGGGCCACGTCGTGCTGGTCAACTCCGGCGCCGGGCTGTCCGCGAAGCCGAACTGGGGCTCCTACGCCGCGAGCAAGTTCGCGCTGCGCGCCTTCGCCGACGTGCTCCGCGCCGAAGAAGCCGCCAACGGCGTCCGGGTCACCTCGGTGTTCCCGGGTCGCACCGTCACGGACATGCAGCGCAACGTCCGTGAGCAGGAGGGTGGTGTGTTCGAGCCGGACCGGTACCTGCGCCCCGAGTCGGTGGCCGCGCCGATCGTGTCCGCGGTGCACGCCAGCTCCGACGCGCACCTCACCGAGATCGTCATCCGGCCGTCCTGACCCGACACTCGGGCCCGGTCGCCGAAGCACTGGGCCGCGGAAGCACTGGGCCGCCGAAGCACTGGGGCCGCGCGTGTTGGGACCGCCAGAGCACTGGGTTCAGCCCCGGACGTAGTGCGCCGCTGTGCGGGCCGTCGCCTGCACCGTTCGGCGATCCACTCGGGTGGGCTCGCGCTCGTGCAGCACTTCTTCACCCGCGACCCAGACGTCCCGAACGCAACGCGATCCGGCCGCCCACACCACGTTCGCCAGCACCTGGTCGTCCGGTGCGTCCAGGCCGGTGGCGAACGCCGGGTTGTCGACGTCCAGGTGCACGATGTCGGCCCAGCGACCCGGCTCCAGCGCCCCGATGTCGTCCCTGTGCAGGGCCGCAGCTCCACCCCGTGTCGCGGCGAGCAGCGCGGCTGCCGAGCTGAGCGCCGTCGCGTCGCCTGTCAGGGTCCGCGCGAACAGGCCCGCGAGCTGCACCTCCTCCCACAGGTCCAGGTCGTCGTTGCTGGATGGCCCATCGGTGCCCAGTCCCACCGGAACGCCGGCGGCGAGCAGATCGACCAGCCGAGCGGTCCCCGAGGCGAGCTTCGCGTTGGATCCCGGGCAGTGCGCCACACCCACCCCGCGGCGCGCGAACAACTCGATGTCGCTGTCCGAGAGGTGCACCCCGTGCGCGGCGAGCACCCGGCCGTCGAGCACGCCCAGCTTCTCCAGCAGAGCGGGTACCGAACCGAACTTCTCTCGCTGTTCGGCGTCCTCGGCGGTGGTTTCGGCCACGTGCGTGTGGACCAGGGCGGCACGCTGCTGCGCGGACTCCCCGATCATCTGCAGCGCTTCCAGCGGCAGCGTGTACGCCGAATGCGGACCGTAGGCCAGCTCCACCCGATCACCGGCGCCGAACCGCAGCCCATCGGCATCGATCCACCGGTTGATGCCGTCGACCATGCCCTGCCAGCCGCCGAAACTGTCCAACGCAGGGGTGGAGATCACCGCCGAGGCGAACACCACCCGAGACCCGACCGAGAGGGTGGCGTCGACCACCGCCTCGCCCATGAAGTACATCTCGGCGCTCGTCGTGACCCCGGCCCGCAGCATCTCGACGCACCCGAGTTCCATCCCCGCGCGGACGTCCGACGGCCGCAGCCGCGCCTCGGCGGGCCAGATGACCTCCTGCAGCCACCGCATCAGCGGAAGATCGCCGCCCATCCCCCGCAGCAGGGTCATCGGACTGTGCGAGTGCGCGTTGATCAGGCCAGGTAACAGGATTCCGCTGCATTCCCGGACGTTCGCATCGTGCGGACGCTCCGGTGCGCCGGTGCGCGGCCCGCAGTACACGATGCGCCCGTCGGCGTCGACGTCCACCACCGCGTCCCGAATCACCGAGCACATCGGATCGCAGGGCAGAACCATCGGCGCGTGCAGGCGTAGTGCGATCGGCATGCCCGCATTCTGCCCGACGCTCACCCACCACCCGACGCACTTATGACGAGCAACATGATCACCCCCGCCGCACCCGCGATGCCGGTCAGCACTGTCACGAAAACGATGTCTTGCATTCGCTGCGTCATGACTCCAGCATCGCCGGGATCCGGCGCCCGGACCTCGGCTGATCGGCCCGCCGACCTCATACGATCGGCCAGTACGCGGCAACCCGTCGGTCGAGCTCGGATGGGTTAGACGCGGCGGCTCAGGGCGTCGTCGCCGCTGGGTCGGCGCGGTGGTGCCTGCCCCCAGCTCGGCGCCCAGGTCTCGACAGCGGAGTGGTCGGGCAGCGCGGCGTCGAGGTAGTCGCGGAGCGTGGTCAAGGCGGGGTGCGGGTTGTCGTCGCGCCAGATCAGCGAGTGCGGGTAGACCGGTGTCGGATCGTGCACGGCGATGCGCCGCAGGTCGTAGTCGGCGGGCCAGCGGAGCCGGGACCGCTCGCCGATGAAGGTCACCAACGCCGAGCTATCGGCGATCGCTTCCAGCAGGGGATCGGTGCCGAAGTTGGGGCCGACCGCGTCGATGGTGAGCCCGAACTCGGCGGCGAGTTCGTCGTAGTAAGCGGCCCACTCGGTTCCGGGGACGATGCCGGGCATCCAGATCCGGTATCCGGCGAGCTCGGCGGGTGTGACCGCGGGGGCGGCGGCGAACTCGTGGGCCGGTCCGGTCAGCAGCTCGATGGGCTCGTCGAGGACCCGAACGGCCTCGATGCCGTCGGGGAGCTGCCGCGCGTCGACAGCGCGGAAGGACGCGTCGATCGCGCCGGATCGGACGGCGTCGATTGCCGCGTCGGCGTCGAAGAGGGTCACGACATCGAGTTCGGTCTCGGGATGCGCGCGATGGAACTCGCGCAGCAGACCCGCTGGTGCGAGCTGTCGGCCGATCACGTCGACGCGCAACGCGCGGCGACCGGGACGCACGGAGGCGACGGCCCGCGCTTCGAGCCGGAGGAGGTCGCGGGCGTGCGGCAGCAACGCCTGCCCATCGATGGTGAGCCGGACGCCGCGCGCGGTGCGGGTGAACAGCCGCGCGCCGAGGTCCTTCTCCAGCGCGGCGATGCGCTTGGAAACGGCCTGCTGGGTGATGGACAGCTCGATGGCGGCTTCCTGGAACTGACCCGCGTCCGTGACGGCGACGAAGGTGCGAACCGCATCGAAATCCACGCCGACCGACCCTAGAGGGTCCTGGAGGAGTGGGTTTTCGGAGCGGGAAGAACGCCGACAAGGCCGTCTGTGCGGCCGTGGGTCAGACCCTGGGGTCGACTGAGTGGTCGTTCTTCCCGCCGGTCGCAGTGTGGCGGGTGGCGGTGGTTGGCCGCAGGCAGGTTCGGGGTGAGCTGGGGTTCAGTCCAGAACTCGTGCTCCGTTGTGACGCGTGAGTCCGAGCGTGAGCAGTCGGTGGAAGTTGGATCCGGCCATGCGCGCGCAGGTTTGCTCTCCCGCCGCGCTAGCGCCTTCTTGGTTGCACAACGCGCGGTTGTGGCTCGCCGACGGCGCGGTTGTTTGCTCCGCGGGTCTGCTGCGGGCTTTGATCTCGCTGGTTTGTTCGGGCGGACGGCGGTGGGCGGGCATGGTCAGGCGGTCGCTGGGACGGCAGTTCGGATGGCTCTGGGCGGCGTATGCGGTCAGCACGTTCGGCACCCGGCTCGCGTTCGACGCGTTCACCCTGATCGCGATCCTGGTGCTGCACGCCGGGCCGACCCAGGTGTCGGTGTTGTCAGCTGCCGGGCTGGCGGTCGGTGCGGTGGTAGCGCTGCCGCTCGGCCCGTGGGTGGAGTTCCGCCGCAAGCGGCCGGTGATGATCGCGATGGACCTGACCCGCTGCGCAGCGCTGCTGAGCGTCCCCATCGCGTTCGCGCTCGGCTGGCTCGGCTTCACCCAACTCCTGGTCGTGTCGGTCGTCGTCGCAGCGGCCGACATCGCCTTCAAAGCGGCCAGCGGCGCATGCCTGAAAGCGCTTGTGCGGCCCGGAGATCTGATCGTCGCGAACGGGCGATTCGAGTCGACGAACTGGACCGCCACCGTGCTCGGACCACCCGTGGGCGGCGCCGCGATCGGACTGTTCGGCCCGATGACGACCGTGGTGGCCGATGCGGTCAGCTACCTGCTCTCGGCAGCGGGGATCCGCGCGATCGGCGGGAGGGAGCCGCAGCCGGTGCGAACCGCTGCACCACGGCTGCGAGCCGGTGACCTGCTCGACGGGTGGCGGTACATCCTGTCGCACCCGGCGCTGCGCCCGCTGTTGTTCAACACGGTCCTGGTCAACGGCCTGATCCTGGCAACAGCTCCGCTGCTGGCGGTGCTCATGCTCGGCCCGCTCGGGTTCGCGCCGTGGCAGTACGGCCTCGCGTTCGCCGCACCCTGCGTCGGTGGCCTCATCGGCGCCCGGCTGGCCCCCCGACTCGTCGCGCGATTCGGGCAGCACAAGGTCATGCTCACCGCCGGGGCGCTGCGCGCCTGCTGGTCCGTCGCGTTGGCCTTCGTCTGCCCCGGCACTGCGGGACTGGTGCTCGTGATCACCGTCGAGCTTGCGCTGATCACCTGCATGGGCGTGTTCAACCCGGTGTTCGCCACCTACCGGCTCGACCAGACCGAGACGGACCGCATCGCGCGCACCCTGTCCGCCTGGTCGGTCACCAGCAACATCACCGTCGCGGCCCTGACCGCCCTGTGGGGCCTGCTGGCACATCTCACCAGCGCCCGTACCGCGATCGCGATCGCCGGTCTCCTGATCCTGACAACCCCGCTGCTGCTCCCGCGCCGCGATCACGCGCCGCAGGAGCGGGAACCGGCCCGCACCTGACGGTTATTGGTCGTCCATCAAGCCACTGCGCCAAGCCCACGCGGCGGTCTCCACGCGGTTGCGGGCCTTGATCTTGCCCTGCGCGGCGGCGAGGTGGGTTTTGACCGTGGACAACGACATGAACAGCTCCTGACCGATCTCGCCGTTGGTCAGCCCGCGTGCGGTTGCCCGCACCACGTCGAGCTCTCGTTCGGTCAGTTCCACGGTCGGCCCGGGCAGCGAGCGGCGCCCGCGCTGCGGCTGGGCGAAGTGCTTGAGCAGGCGGACCGTGATCTGCGGCGAGACCAGCGCGTCGCCGCGTTGCGCGGCCCGGATCGCTTCCAGCAGCAGGGTCGGACCAGCGTCCTTGAGCAGGAATCCGCTCGCCCCGTTGCGCAACGCGCTCTCGACGTACTCGTCCAGGTCGAAGGTGGTCACCACGACGACCTTGATCGGCTCGGTCACGTCGGGACCGGCCAGCTGCTTGGTCGCCTCCAACCCGTCGATCCCCGGCATCCGGATGTCCATCAGGCACACGTCCGGCCGCTTCTCCCGCGCGACCTGAACCGCGTCCACCCCGTTGGCGACGTCGGCGACCACTTCGATGTCGTCCTGCGACTCCAAGATCATCCGGAAACCGGCGCGCACCAGCTCCTGGTCGTCGGCGATCAGCACCCGGATCATCGCTGTCCCACTTCCTCGCTCTGTTCCGCCAGCGGCAGCACCGCTTCGACCCGCCAGCCGACGTGTTCACCCGGCCCAGCGCGGAACCGGCCGCCGAGCAACTCGATCCGCTCCCGCATCCCGACCAAACCGTATCCACCCGATCCGCCGACCGGCTGGCGGCGTACCCCTGCGCCGTCATCGGTGATCAGCGCGTACAGGTTCGCCGGGTCAGCGTGCACGTCGACCTGGACGTAACTCGCGCCGAGTGCGTGCTTCTCGGCGTTGGTCAGAGATTCCTGCACCACGCGAAGGGCCGATCTGGCGACCTCCGGTGGGATTTCCCGGCCGAGGTCCACTCGCAGGTTCACCTTGGGCGCCCCCGCGTGACCGGTGACGCGCTCGGTCGCGGCCACCACGGCCCGCAGGTCGGCTTCCAGGTCGGTGGTGGCCTGTTCGGTGGCCTCGGAGGCACCGGCCGGCTCGGTGCCGCGCATGCTGGCGACCAGCCGCCGCATCGCGGTCAGCGCCTCGGTGCCGCTTTCGGAGATTCGCGCCAACGCGTCGGTCACGGCCTGCGGATTCTTCGCCGCGACGAGTTGGGCCGCCTGCGCCTGCACCACGATGCCGGTTACGTGGTGCGCCACCACGTCGTGCAGTTCGCGCGCCAACGCCATCCGCTCGGCCTGCTGGGCGGTGGTCACGGCGGTCTGCATCGACTTCGCCCGTTCCTCGTCCCGAGCGCGGAAGTACATCCCGGTGCCGACCGAGATCACCAGCAGCAGACCACCCATGAACACGTACTGGACGCTGTCGTTCCCGCTGTCGACCGGCGTGACGAACAGCGCGAACAACGCGGCGGCGACCAGCGCCGCGCCCGACCACACCGCGCGCCGCGGCTCGGCGTGGCGGGTCGCGAATGTCAACAGCAACATGCCCGCACCGGTCGAGGAAACCGGCACCGGGCCGAGGATGCCCACCTCGGCCTCCAACGCCAGGGACCGCATCACGAGCGCCGAGAGCACCAGAGCCACGGACCCGAGCATGGCCGCCTCGACCGGGCGCATCGGCGCGAACACGGCCAGCACCGACAGCACCAGCCCGCCGAGCAGCACGACCAGGCTGACCAGCAGCGATGAGTAACTGTTCCGGAAGAAGTCCAGGAAGATCAGGATGCTCAGCGCCGCGATCACCGGCCACTGGCGACGCAACAGCGCCCGGATCGGGCTTTCCCGCGCGTCGTCCCGGTTCAGCCACCTCCCGCGCAGGTACAGGCCCGTTCCCGTGGCGAGCAGCAGCTGCAGGAAGCCGAAACTCACGGTCTGCCTCAGCGAGACCGACCCACCGGTGCGGAACAGCACCGCTACGAGGCACGCCAACACCAGGACCGCGGTGACCGGGATGGCCTTCCGGAACGGGCGGAATTGGAAGAGGTAGAGCACCAGCAGCAGTCCGGCCAGGTTCTCGGTGGGCAGGACCGACTCCAACCCGAGCGAGTAGAGATTCGCGTCCGCCAACCGGACGACCGCTGTGGTGCAGCACAGCAAAACGGCGGCGGCCAGTCCGCACCGCACCGGATGGCGGCGACCGAAGACCGCGAGCAAGGCCATCGCGGTAACCACGAGGGTCATCAGCCTGGGCCGCCCGCTATCCGTCAGCAGGGCGAGCGTGTCCCCGCACCAGACCAGGCCGAGCAGCGCGGCGAAGATCCATTGCTCGCGCAGCAAGGCACCGAACCGATGCCACCACGGTTCGGCCGGTCCGGTTTCGGGGATCGTCGCGAAACTGCTCACGCCAAAACGGTAGTCGGTGGCCGATTCGAGCACCTTGGCCGAATGGTTCGAATGCCCTGGCCGATCGGCCGACCTCCGGCAATCGATCAACGGCCCGCAAGCCGATCCCAAATCTCCCGCCGAACGCCAACCTCGAATCACACGCGGTCCCGCACCCAGCGGTGACCCAGGGCACGAAGCAGGAGGAAGGAACATGTCGGCTCCCATGGTCGACCGGCGGCCCGGAAGTCCGTTCCTGGTGGGACGAGGGCTGGTCAAGAACTACGGCACGGACCGAGCACTGGCCGGGGTGGACCTCACGATCCGCACCACGGAGGTGTTGGCGATCGTCGGGCCATCGGGCTCCGGCAAGACGACGCTGCTGCACGTGCTGGCCGGAATCCTGCGCCCGGACGGCGGCGAGGTGGTGCTGGACGGGCACCGCATCGACCAGCTCGGCGAGGCCAAGCGCAGCCAGCTGCGGCGGCGCGAATTCGGCTTCGTGTTCCAGCAGGGCCTGCTGGTCGGCGAGCTGACCGCGGCGGAGAACACGGCGCTGCCGCTGCTGCTGGCCGGGGCCAACCGCGCGCAGGCGATGGCGGGGGCGCGGGACTGGTTGGGGCGGCTCGGCCTCGGCGGGCTGGAGAACCGGCTGCCCGGCGAGCTCTCCGGTGGCCAGGCGCAGCGGGTGGCGATCGCGCGCGCCCTCGCGCACCGACCGAAGGTGATCTTCGCCGACGAACCCACCGGGGCGTTGGACACCCGAACCGGGGCCGAGGCCACCGATGCCCTGTTCGACGCCGCGGCGGCCACCCAGGCGGCCGTCGTCATCGTGACGCACGACCGGGAACTGGCCGCCAAGGCAGGACGAATCGTGGAGATCCGCGACGGTGTCATCGCGGGCGGGGTGATGGTCGGATGAACCCGGTCCAGCTGGCGCTGCGGGTGTTGCGGGTGGCCACCCGCAACTCCCGCAGCCGCCTTTCGGCCGTGCTCACCGCGGCCGGAGTCGCGGTCGCCACGGCCCTGATCCTGTTCTTGGCGACCCTGCCGAACGCGACTCAGGCGAGACTGGACCGGTCGACGTGGCAGCGCAACGCCGTCGACCCATCCGGCGCGGTTTCGCTGGCCAGCCAGGATTTCTTCCACAACGAGACGATCACCAGACTCGATGTCTCGGGCCACCCGGCGCAGCCAGGGGCACCGCGCTTTCCGGATGCGGGTGAGGTGCTGCTGTCGCCGCAGCTGGCCGCACAGGCCGAGGACTACCCGCGCGAGGAGCTCGCCAACCGGTTCCCCGGCAGGGTGATCGGCGTGTTGGACGAGAATTCGCTGAAGTTCCCGGAGCAACTCGTCGCGATCGTCGGGCATCCACCGGGCACATTGGACACCTCCAAAGCGGCGATCTGGGGTTCTTTGTCGGTCGACGAAACCGACGTGCTGCTGAATCTGCTTTCCGCCGTGGGAATCGTGCTGCTCGCCATTCCCAGCCTGGTCCTCGTCGCATCCGCCGCCAGGCTGACCGCGGCACGCCGCGAACGTCGACTCGCGGCGTTACGGCTGGCCGGTGCCACGCCCGCGCAGGTGATCGGCACCGTCACCGCGGAGACCACCATCGCCGCCGTGGCGGGCACCGTGATCGGGCTGCTGCTGAGCTGGCCGCTGCGGTTCCTGGGGGCGCAGATCCCGTGGGGTGGCGGCACCTGGCTGACCTCCGACTTCACGCCGTCGGTGGGCACCGCCCTCGCGGTGGCGATCGTGATTCCGCTGCTGGTGATCCTGGCCGCGGTGCTGGGGCTGCGCCGCGTGGTGCGGGCCCCGGTCACGGCGGCGATGAGCCACTCCAGGAAGACGCCCAAGGCCTGGCGGCTGCTTTCCCTGATCGCGGTGGCGGTGTTCTTCTCCTTCGGGATCTCCGTGGCCAAGGAAACCGGTGGCCTCACGATGCTGCTCGCGTCGCTGGCCGCGGTGCTGCTGTCGGCGTCGATCGTCGGTCCATGGCTGACCGGCGCGCTCGGCACGTTGTTCGCCACGCTGTGGCGGAAACCGGCGATGCTGCTCGCGGGCCGAAGGTTGCGCAGCGATCCGAAGGCGGCCTACCGCTCGGTGTCCGGCATCGTCCTCGCGGTGTTCGTCGGGTCGATGGCACTGACCCTGCTGCCGAGTTTCGAGTCATACGCCGGTGGCGGCCGTTCCTTCAAGGACTCCGTGCTGTACGTGGACGTGCCGTCCGAGCAGGTGGCAGCGCAGCGGCAGCGCGTCACCGACGAGTTGGCGCGCACCGGCGCGAACGCCACCGTCGCCACTGCGTCGCGCGTCTCCCTGGAGGCGCCCGACGGCTCGACGTTCTCCGGGTTGGCGATCAATTGCCCGGACGCCGCGGCGGTGACCCGGATGGCGGTCGGGGTGTGCGCGGGCCCACCGGCGATTCGAGTGGACCCGGGCACTCGGCTGCCCACTTCCGGCTTGCAGGTCCAGGTCTACCCAGCGGCCGACAGCGGCACCTCGGAGCCGATGGCGTTCCCGCTACCGGCTGGCGTCGTGGTGCGCCCGCTCGGTGGGCAGGACCCGGAGCTCAGCGGTTCGGTGCTGATCGATCCCGCGCTGGTGCCCGGGCTGGCCAACGTCGGGGAGTCGACGCTGGCGGTGAACCCGGCGACCGATGCGGACCGGGAGAAGGCGCGCACCGCGCTCACCTCGGCGCTGCCCGGCGAGACGGCCAACAGTCGGGAACTGCGGTTGTACGAGCAGCAGACGATGTTGGGGGATCTCAAGCGGGTGACGGCCATCGGCTTGGCGCTGGCCGCATTGCTCGCGGGTTCCAGTGCCGCGATCACCGCGGCGTCGTCGGTGGTCGATCGACGGCGCACCTTCGCGGCGTTGATCGCCGCGGGAACTCCGGTGCGGATGTTGGCGAGTGCGCTGCGGACCGAGGCCGCGCTGCCCGCGCTGGTCGCGACGCTGGGCGCGGGTGCGGGCGGCATCGCGGTCGGCATCGGGCTGTTGGGGCTGTTCGGCTCGGAGACCCCTGTGGTGATCAACGGTTGGATCTTCGCGCCGGTCGTGATCGGTGTGGCGGTCGCGGTGCTCGCCGCCGCCAGCAGCGGGCCGATGCTGCGCCGGATCAGCAACGAGCCCATCGCCGACGAGTAGCCGTCGGCGCCGACTGCACCGGCCATTCGGCCAGTCCCGCGGTCGTGGGACTGGCCGAATGGCCATCGGGCAAGACCACCTGGCCGATCCGCTGCACCAGCCGGAAGAGCGACGCTAGAGGTATCAGAAGCGAAGTCGGGGAGGAACTGGGATGTTCGTCAACGCGATCTCCATCGTCGGGGCCGTTTTTGCCATGTCGGTGCTGCTGCTCATGGCGGCCAGCTCGGTGCTGCCGGATCTGCTGGAGCGTTTTGCCTCGAACCCGGGCCGGAACGCGGGCGACCGCGCCGACCGGTCGGTCAGTCGTCGGGCAGATCGGTCCCCAGACAGCGCCGACTCATCCGCGCCAGCACGTCGTAGCGCGGTCGGGTCGGTTCGGGGGACTGGAAGCCGGGCGGTGTGCCCTGCCGGGCACGCTGGGCCGCTTCCTTGGTGACGGTGAACGTCGGGCGGTGGACGCCGGTTCTCGGTCCGGACCGCAGCCAGGCCAATCGGTGCAGCGCCTCGCTGTGGTGGTCGGTGATGGTGACGTGTGCGGAGTCGAACGAGAACAGCACGGCCCGGTTGATCTCCACGATCGCCCGGTCTCGCCACAGGGTTCTTTCGTTGGCGGTGTCCATGCCCAGCCGTTCGGCCACATGCCGGGTGATGCCGTACGCGTTCTCATCGGCAAGGCCGCGGGTGCCGATCTCGGTTCCGACGAACCAGGTGTTGAACGGCGCGGCGGGATACCGGATGCCGCCGATGAGCAGCTGCATGTTGCTGATCAACGGCACGGTGTGCCAGCGCAGCCCGAGTTCGCCGAACCACGGGAACTCCGGGTGTTCCAACGGCACTTCCTGCACCACGTCGCGCGGCACGGTCAGCAGTTTGGCGCCTTCGTGGGCGGTTTCCACCACCAGCGGCAGGTGGTCGAAGCGCCCGCGTTGGCTCGGCGGTTTCCAGCCCAGGCGCTGCACCTCCGCGGTGAGACCGCGGTAGCGCGCATCGCCGAGCACGCCACCGTTGGACAGCGCGTAGCCCGCGTACCGGACCACCTGTTCGTTCCAGATGCAGGGGCCGGGTCGGTCCGGTGCGTCCGGGGCGAAAACGGTGACCAGCGGCTGGATTCGCCCGGCGTTGGTGGCCAGCCGGAGGTGTTCGAAGCACTCGCTGGCGATCGCTGAGGCGTTGCGCAGACCCCGCAGGTCGCGGACCCGCAACCGACGCCACGGCACACCGCTGGTGCACCAACCGCTGTCGCGCAGCGCTACCCGTGCGCCGTAGGCGAGTTCTGCACTGGTGTGCCGGTAGGTGCCGGTTTCGGCAACCGCCCGGCGTACTTCGGCCAGCCGCCTGGTCAGCGGCCCGGACTCGGGATGAGCGTCGTGGAAGGCTCGCAGGAATTCCTCAGCGGCCGAGATATCCGTGGTCGACTCGGGCCGACTGGCGACGAGTTCGTTCGCCCCGTCGCTGTTGCCGGTGCTGTCGATGTCGCTGTCCGGCGGGCGCAGTTGGATCGGGATGGCTTCATCACGGATAACGGTCACGGGCCGGTAACGTAGTCGCGATCGCCGCTCACTCGTCACTCCGAAAGCGGTCTTCTTTCCAGTGAATTCGCAGACCCACGATCGTGCGTTGAACCACCCACCGTAGCACTCATCGAACCAAAAGCAGCCGAACTTGACCGCTCAATCTGGTGAACATACTCCTGTTGATCATCGATCTGACCGATCGACCGATGCCGATCGGAAAGGCCCGGGAACGCGGTGATGCCGCCAGCATCCAGCCGACCGACACGTCCGGTCCGCAGCGCGCGACTCCTACAGCTTTGCGCACTGCCAAGGGGAAACGTCGCATCGGAAGCAGGTACGCGGCGTAGGTCGAGTACCGACGGCAGGCCGCCCGGAAGGCGATCGAAACAGCCATCCTGAACGACGCGTCAGCCCTCGGTGGAACGCGCGATGCGGAACCCCACGTCGTCGATCTGGAAGGTCGGGTGGCTGCGACGCCGCACCGAGGCCCGGCAGCTCCAGCTCTCGTCGAACCACCCACCGCCGCGCAACACCCGATAGGTGTCGTAGACCTCGGCGTCGTAGATGTCCCAGCACCACTCCCAAACGTTGCCGAGCATGTCGTGCAGACCCCACGCGTTGGGCTGCTTGCCGCCCACGTCGTGAATCCGCTCGCGCGAGTTGCCGCGATGCCAAGCGATCTCGTCGAGCCGCCCGTACCGCGCGCCGGTCGTACCGGCACGACACGCGTGCTCCCACTCGGCCTCGGTCGGCAGTCGGTACCCGTCAGCGGACGCGTCCCACTCGATATCCCCGACGTCGGCCTGGAATCGATACGCGGGCGCCAAACCCTCCTGTTCGGACAGGGCGTTGCAGAACCGGACCGCGTCCAACCAGGAAACACCCTCCACCGGCAACCGGTCGCCTTGCGCTGCGCTCGGCCGCTGGCCGGTGACCTGCGCATACCGCGCCTGGGTGACCGGAAACGCCCCGAGCAGATACGCCGCGAGCTCGACGGACCAGCTACGCCGCGTTCGCCGATCGGACAACGTCACCCGCCCCGCCGAAACGCCAACCATCTCGTTCCCCACACCCGCCCCCACCGACGCCGTCCCCGACAACAACACGACTAGCCCCAACACGAACAGCGAACCACCGCCCGCTCCCCGTTCCGGTGATGAGTGAAGGGCACCTTCGACCGACTATGCCGGTCAAAGGTGCCCTTCACTCGAAACCGACTCACTTGCGTTCGAAGATCAGGTCGTGGATTTCGCGGCCCTCGTCGTGTGCGCGGTTCTCGAACTTCGTGATGGGCCGCCACTGCGGTCGGGGCGCCCAGCCGCCCGGCTCGTCGGCGTACCGGTTGCGCAGCTGCGGCTCCGCCTGGCAGACCTCCAGCATCTGCTCGGCGTAGTTCTCCCAGTCCGTCGCGAGGTGCAGCACGCCGCCCGGCGCCAGGCGGGAGGCGATCAACTGCACCGAGTCGGGCTGCACGAGGCGGCGCTTGTGGTGCCGCTTCTTGGGCCACGGGTCGGGGAAGTAGATGCGCACCTCGGCCAGCGACGCGGGCTCGATGTGCTCGCGCAGCAGCACGATCGCGTCCCCGCGCAGCAGCCGAAGGTTGGTGACCGCCAGCTTCTCCGCCCGCAGCATCAACTGGGCCAAGCCCGGCTTGTAGACCTCGACCGCCAGGTAGTTGGCCTCGGGTTGGGTGGCCACCAGCTGCGCGGTCGTTTCACCCATGCCGGAACCGATCTCCAACACCACCGGCGCATGGCGCCCGAACCAGCCCGTCATGTCCAGCGGACCTTCGGGCAGCGCGGTCACCTCGCAGCCCAGTTCGGCCCAGTGGCGGTCCCAGGCCCGCTGCTGACCCACCGTCATCCGCTCGCCGCGCTGGACGTAGCTGACGACGGTTCGACGAAACGGAACCTGCTGGTCAGACGCATTCACGGGAACTCAGTATCGCAAACCGGCAGCGCGCCCCGACGACCGAACCCCGCGCGGCCGTCGGGACCCGTTGATCACCAGGTTTCGATCTGCGCCAACATCGACACCAGCCCGGTGGCCTGCTTGACCGGCACCGGAACCGGCTCGGTGTCGCCGTGCGCGGCAACCACGTTCAACCAACCCGGGTGCTCGTCGGTGAGCACCACGGTGGTGGGCATCTTCATCGCCCCCCGGTCCGACGGCGTGTACTCCCAGTACCCGGCTTCGCCGACCCCGGCCCAGGGCACGAAGACCCAACCCGGCCGGGCGCCGAGCACCGCGTGCACCTCGTCCTCGATTTCGAATGCGGCGTTGCGCGACGGGATCTCGCCTCGATCCAGCGCCCGCAGCCACCACGGGGCGGGCAGTCGGCTCTGGGCACCGTGCAATTTGCGGAACAGGTCGAGCACCTGCTGCTCGGGCGCGGTGTGGATCCAACTCCGGCGCAGTGATGCGGGTGTCGCGGCTTCCAACGCGGGTGGGTGTGCCTCGGTCGCCAGAGACCATTCCAAACGCGGCACCGGCTCCAGTTGCACGTCACTGTCCCGCCGGTTGAGATGCACGTCCCCGTGCTTCGCCTGGACTACCGAGCCTTCCTTCGAATACGCCATGGCCCACCTCTCTGCTGTTGAGAAAGTTGCGAGCCGTCAAACTCGCCCCTGGCCAGCGCATGCCCCCAAGCGACGCTGGTTCGGGACATCCCTACTCATGCCTTACCACAGCGAAACCAAAGAATGACACAGCGAAGTTAACTGTGTCTAAAGTCACAGATTTACAACGTGTTTGGTTGATGCACCGCTGGTCGGCTCGACAACCCGAGGCTGGGCCGTTGGAGTGGAGAGGTGCCAGACCAGACGATCCAACAGGTTGAGATCGACGGCGGAGTCGTCGTCGGGGTGGACAGTTCTGCGTCGTCGCTGCGCGCCCTGCTCGTGGCGGCCGAAGAGGCGAGGCGGCGCGGCAGCACTTTGCACGTGGTGCGCGCCTGGAGCTTCCGGACCGCACCGCGCCCGTCGGACTGCCCGCCGAACGTGGTGCCGAGCCTGGACCAGTTCCAGCAGTCGGTCCTGGCGGACACCGAACGCATCGTGAGCAAGAAGCTGGGGGAGCACCCCGACCTGCCGGTGCAGATCCACGTCGTCCACTCGCCGTCGCCGCAGGCCCTGCTGTCGGCGTCGAAGGGCGCGGATCTGCTGGTCGTCGGTCACCGGGGTCGTGGCGGTTTCGCCGGTCTGATGCTCGGCTCGGTCGCCGAACAATGCGTCCGGCACGCCGCCTGCCCGGTCCTGGTGGTCCGCCCCAACGTCTGAGCGGCTGTCCCCGCCACGGGTCCCGTAGGGTCGCCGCCGTGGGCGATGTGCGCGTGGTGTTGATCGGTGGCACGTCGAACGTCGGGAAGTCGACGGTCGCCCGAGCGGTGGCGGACCGGCTGGGGTTCGAGTACCGGTCGACGGACGGGCTGGCCCGGCATCCGGGGCGTCCTTGGCGGACACCGGAGCGGGAGGTACCGGCGCACGTCGCCGAGCACTACGGATCGCTCGACGTCGACGAGTTGATCACCTCCGTGCTCGACCACTACGAACGGCTGTGGCCCCGCATCGAAGAGCTGATCACTGACCACGCGGTCGGGACCAGTGCCCGGTCGGGCCTGGTGCTGGAGGGGTCGGCGCTGTGGCCCGCACGTGTCGCGAAGCTGACGGTCCCGCACACGGTCGCCGGGTGGCTCGTCGCGGACGACGCCGTGGTGCGTGCCCGGGTGCACGCGTCCGGCCGCTACGCGGAAGCAACGGACGAGGAACGGCACCTGATGGCGAAGTTCCTGGCCCGCACCGAGCGCTACCAGGCGCTCATGCTGGACGTCGTCGACCGGTTGGGGCTGGCTCGCATCGACGTGGGCACCCGCGGCGTGGCGGAGTTGGCGGATGCGGTGCTCGCGCTAGGGCGGGCCGAGAGCTGATGCCGAAGCGCCCAGCAGTTCAGATTGGAGCGAGCCGCCAGCTGTCCCACGAGGACGGAGACGATGTGATGCGGATCGCCACGTTGAGTTCGGGATCCCGTGGACCCGAATTCCTGAGAAAGCCCGAATTCCTGAGAAAGCCCGGATTCCTGGGAAAGCACAGGGCCCGGGCCATCCCCCGAATGACAGCCCGGGCCCTCCCCCGTCCCGACCGCCGGCGCCCCCGAGCGCTGCTGCAGTCGGTCGATTTCGGTTGTGCTAGTCGGCCTCGCCGTCACCTTCGCACGGTGTCCATAACGGACACTGCGTGCCGCACTGGTCACAGCGCACCGAGGTGGCGACGTCTGCGGCTCGATCTTGCCGTCGATCCTATCGGTTGACGTGATCAGACTCTCGGCCGGGCCGGGTAACGTTTTGCTATCCCCCGACCAGCAGGAAATTCCCCAAGTTGATCATGAAATCCTCCTCAAGATCAATTCGTGCTGGTCAGGCATCCCGCCGCCGAACGATGATCAACGCGATCAACCACAGCCCCACCGAGAGGGCGGCGAAATAACCCAGCGAGCCCCACGGGCCCAACGGCATGTCGCCGACCCCGTCGACACCGCTGAGGAAGTGGTTGGCGACGATGAACGGCAGCCACTTCTGCACATCCGCGCCGATCCCCGGGATCAAGCTGACCAGGTTCTCCCCCAGCAGCGACCAGATCAGCAGCAGGGTCACCGCCCCGGCGGTCTGCCGCAGCATGGTGCCGACCGCGACCGCCAGCACCGCGCCGATGGCGAACACCACGCCGACCCCGGCGACCTGGCGCCACGCATCGAGCGTGCCGAGCGCGAGATCGGCGTTGGGCACCAGCACCTGCGCCACACCCCAGGAGCCGAACGCGGCCACCTCGCCGATCAGCAGCGCCACCACCGCGACGACCACCGTCTTGGCCAGCAGCACGGTGCCCCGGTTCGGCACGGCCTGGAAGGTCGCCCGGATCGTGCCGAAGCGGTACTCGGTGGTGATCGACAACGCGGCCAGCACCAGCACCACCATCAGACCGAACTGGTACCCGATCTGCGTCGTCTGCAACGAGATCCGGTCGTCGAGCTGGGACGCGTACAGCGCGGTGAACCCGATGGTGATCGCCATCGCCAGGAAGGTGCACCACCACGGCGAGCGGGTGGAGAAGAGCTTGATGCGTTCAACGGCGAGCAAGGTCATCGGGCCACCCCCGAGTCGGCCAGCGCGACGGCACCGGTCTGGTATTCCACGGCATTGCCGGTCAGCTGGATGAACGCATCTTCCAGCGAACCGCGCTGCGCGGTGAGTTCGTGCAGGACTATCCCGTGCTGCGCGGCGAGTTCACCGACCTGCTCGGTGGTGACATCATCGATCACCAGGGCGTCCCCGACGGTGGACCGCACCTTCATCCCCCGCGAACCCAGCGCCTGCTGCAACTGCGCCGCGCCCGGCGAACGCACCAGCACCGCTTGGCTACCAGCGTTGTCGACGAACTGCTGGGTGCTGCACTGCGCGATGAGCTCGCCGCGGCCGATCACCACCAGTTCTTGGGCTGTCAGGGCCATCTCGGACAGCAGGTGGCTGGAGACGAAGACGGTGCGCCCCTTTTCGGCCAAGCCCTGCATGAACCGCCGGATCCAGTGGATGCCCTCCGGGTCCAGGCCGTTCACCGGCTCGTCGAACAGCAGGATCTGCGGGTCGCCGAGCAGCGCGGCGGCGATGCCGAGCCGTTGCGACATGCCCAGCGAGAACCCGCCCGCCCTGCGGCGCGCGACCTCTTCCAAGCCGACCAGGCCGAGCACCTCGTCGACCCGCTTCGCCGGGATCCCGTTGGACTTGGCCATCCACAGCAGGTGGGTGCGCGCCGATCGGTTGGGATGCACCCATTTCGCGTCGAGCAGCGCGCCCACGGTCCGCAGCGGGTGCTTCAGCTCGTGGTAGCGCTTGCCGTCGATGCGCACCTCGCCCGACGTCGGCCGGTCCAGGCCGAGGATCATGCGCATGGTGGTGGACTTACCCGCGCCGTTGGGGCCCAGAAAGCCCGTTACCCGGCCGGGTTTCACGTTGAACGTCAGGTCGTGCACCGCGACTTTCGAGCCGTAGCGCTTGGTGAGGCCGGTCGCCTCGATCATGATCACTCCTGTTACCGCCGACTGCCGCGGCCCCCGGTCGGGCCACCAGGTCAGCCTGCGCGTTCTGGCAGGGCGTCGACATCATCCCGGCGTATGGACTTCGATCAGCTTCGAGTCGTAGTGAACCCGACCGAGAGGATGACCGCCTCGGGGTTATCCCGGAGTTCTCACCTGAACCAGCGGTCCAGGACTACCGCCAGACCGTCCTCGGAAACCGGCCCGGTGACCTCGTCGGCGGCGGCGCGCACCTCTTCCGGCGCCTGCCCCATGGCGACGCCGTGCGCCGCCCACCGCAGCATCTGGATGTCGTTGTCGCCGTCACCGGCGGCGAAGGTGTCCTCGCTGGCGATGCCGAGTTCGGCGCGCAGCTTCTCCAGCGCCGAGCCTTTCGTCACGCCCTCGGGCACGACGGTGACCAGCGGTTCGTAGTGGTCCAGGGTGATGGTGCAGGACGGCAGGTCGAGATCGCCCAGCGCCTCGAAGACCTCGGCGGGCTCGTGGTCCACCCAGTGCGCGATCAACCGGGGCACCGGTTCGCCGACCAGCTCGTCCAGCGAAGCCAGTTGCTGCGGTCCGTGCAGTTCGTGCTCCTGGAACTTCGTGGTCACCAGGTTGCCGACGCCGATCTGCTCGGCGGCGAAGCTGGCGCCCGGCAGCCGAATCGCGAGTTCGGCGAGCACCTGGGCCGAGTCGAAGGTCGCCACCGACAGCGGCTCCCGGGCGGCCACGTCCATCAGCACCGCGCCGTTGGAGCAAAGCGCGAAGCCGCTGGTCAGTTCGAGTGCGTCGAGGATCCCCACGGTGCCGAGCATGGCGCGGCCGGTCGCCACGACGACCTGGCTGCCCGCCTCGATCGCGCGGTGCACCGCTGCCTTGACCACCTCGGAGATCTGCTGGGTGTCCGGATCGAGCAGGGTTCCGTCGACGTCGACAGCGATGAGGCGGGGCTTCCACGCGGCGTCGGTCACCATCGCAGGTTAGCCGCCGATCGTGGTGTTGTGGCTGGTTGGAGGCATATTTCACGCTTCGCCGGGTTTGACCAGGCCGGTCTCGTAGGCCAGCACCACCGCCTGCACCCGATCCCTTATGTCCAATTTGGACAGAATGCGGCCGAGGTGGGTTTTCACGGTGGCCTCGGACAGGAACAACTTGCCCGCGATCTCGGAGTTCGACAGCCCTTTCGCGACCAGCACCAGCACTTCCCGCTCCCGGCCGGTCAGCACCTCCAGCACCGAGGCGTCCCGCAGCTGCCCGCCGCGCTCACCCAGGAACCGGTCGAGCAGCCGCTTGGTCACGCTGGGTGCGACCACCGCGTCTCCGCTGGCCACCGACCGCACCGCGGTGACCAGGCTCTCCGGCGGGGTGTCCTTGAGCAGGAATCCGCTGGCCCCGTTGCGCAGTGCGGACAGCGCGTACTCGTCCAGATCGAAAGTGGTCATCACCAGGACTTTCGCACTGTTCGCCGTGACGATCCGGCGGGTCGCCTCGACGCCGTCGAGAACCGGCATCCGGACGTCCATCAGCACCACGTCGGGGTGCAACCGCGCGGCGAGCTCGACCGCGTCCGAACCGTTGCCGGCCTCGCCGACGACCTCCAGGTCATCCTGCGCGTCGAGCACCATCCGGAACCCCATGCGCATCAGTTCCTGGTCGTCCACCAGCAGCACGCGAACCATGGCGCACACCCTATCCAGGCGAGGCCTTCGAACTCGCTGCCTGAACCCACGCCAGGCGCCGCGCTTCGAATCGGATCGCCCGCAGGCCTCGCACCAGCCAATATCACTTCTGCGACCCGACTTATCGCAGCTGCGTGGCAGGATGTAGCGCGCAGCGAACGGACGGGAGGGCTGAGGTGCCCAGGCCAGCGGCGGAGCCGCCTCTCCAGCAGGCCCGCGACCGGGTTCTTCGGACGCCAACTCGGCAAGACCGTCCCGACGGGGTGCGCGCGCAGTGCATCATGTCGGGATCGATGGCGTCCGCGGTTCGGCTACCCGCACCGCTGCGCAAGATGCACCGCAAACTCCCCTGGAAAGGTCGGCGTTGAGTACGGCAACCGAGCAGCAGCACTGGCCCGGCCCGTTGTCGGCTGCGGTCGCCCGGTTGTGCACGGGATTGCAGTCGCAGGTCTCCGAGCGGACCGCGGTCGGGTTCGCCGAGGTGCTGCGCAGGTTGTCGGCGCCGCTGCAGGTGGCCGTCGCGGGCCGGATCAAGTCGGGCAAGTCCACACTGGTCAACGCGCTGATCGGGCGACGCGTGGCGCCCACCGATGTCGGCGAGTGCACCCGGCTGGTGACCCGCTTCCAGTACGGCACGGTGGACCGCGTCGAAGTCATCTTCCACGACGGCAAGAAGCAGGCCGTGCCGTTCGACGCCGACGGCGGCATCCCCGCCGATCTGGGCGTGGACATCGACCAGGTCTCACATCTGGAGGCCTACCTGACCAATGCGGTGCTGCGCGATCTGACGGTGATCGACACCCCCGGGCTCGGTTCGCTGGACGCCGCTTCCGTGGCGCGCACCGAAGAACTGCTGGGCACCCGGCAGGAAGCCGAGAACTCCGACGACGAACTGGATCCGGTGTCGCGCAACGCGGTCGCCGGGGCCGAGGCCGTGGTCTACGTGGTGACGCAAGGGGTTCGCGCCGACGACGAACAGGCGCTGGCCGCGTTCACCGCGGCCACCGCCAGCCGGGAAGCCGGGCCGGTAAACGCGATCGCGGTGCTGAACAAGGCCGACACCATCGAGCCGAGCTCCGTCGAGGACTCCGGCGGTGACGTGTGGAAGGCCGCCTCACTGCTGGCGGAGCAGCAGTCGCAGCTGCTCAAGCCCAAGGTCGCCGATGTGCTGCCGTTGATCGGCCTGCTCGCCGAGACCGCGGAATCCGGCGAGTTCACCGCTGCCGACGCGGAGGCGCTGCGCGGCCTGGCCCAGCTCGACGAGGCGACCCGCGAAACCCTGCTGATGTCGGCGGACCTGTTCACCAGCTGGGAATGCGACGTCCCGGCCGGTACCCGCAGCCGCCTGCTGGAGCGGATGGACCTCTACGGGATCCGGCGCGCGCTGGAGGCGATCGACGCCGACCCGGAGATCACCGCGGGTGCGCTGCGGCGGCGACTGCTGGATTCCTCCGGCCTGGCCTCGGTGTTGAACCGGCTGGAGACGGTGTTCCGCGCCCGAGCCGAC
Source organism: Saccharopolyspora antiqui (assembly GCF_052246905.1). Classification (NCBI taxonomy): domain Bacteria; kingdom Bacillati; phylum Actinomycetota; class Actinomycetes; order Pseudonocardiales; family Pseudonocardiaceae; genus Saccharopolyspora; species Saccharopolyspora antiqui. The sequence continues at coordinate 18,128 of NZ_JBQQBO010000006.1, read as the reverse complement.
GGCATCAAGGCGGCGGCCGCGCTGGCCTCGGTGACGGCGCTCGCGCAAGCCTCCGGCGATCAGGGCGAACGGCAACGGGTGCACGACGCGATCGAAGTGCTGCTGGCCAAGCCGGAGGCGCACCAGCTGCGGGTGCTGGAGGCGTTGACGCTGGTCGCGGCCGGGGCGGTGGCGATGCCCAGCGATCTGGCCGAGGAAGTGATGCGGGTCGGCAGCAGTACCGATGTCGCCGCGCAGCTCGGCCTGCCGGGTCGGCACCGCGGGGAACTGACCGACTACGCGTTGGAGCGGGCGAACTGGTGGCGCTCGTTCTCGTCGTTCGGTGCCACGCCCGCGCAGAGCCGCATCGCGCACGTGGTGCACCGGGCGTACTTCCTGATCTGGCAGCAGTTGCGGTCCGGGTGATGGCGGTGCGCAGTTGGCGACGTCGGCAGAAATCACCCGAAAGTGGAACCGGTGGGGTGCCCGCCGCGTCCGATCCGGACGAGGGCACCGAGGTGACCCCGGATGCTGACGCGGAGTTGGGGACCTACATGACCGTCATGACCAGCGATACCGTCACCGATCCGCTCGACCGCGCGCTGGCCGAGCGCGCCACGCTGATCCAGCTGTGCATGTACGCGATGGACCGGGCCCGCAGCGCGGGCGTGGTGGAGCGGTTGTCCGAGGGCCTCAGCGACATCGGGGTCGCCGCGCTGCGTCCGGACGGCACCCGATTCGACCCGGCGCACCACGAGGCCGGTGGCACCGTGCCCACCGACGATCCGACGCTGGACGGCGTGATCGCCGAGACCGAGGTGCTCGGCTTCGCCGACCGGGACCGCGTGCTGCGCGCCCCGGTGGTGACCGTCTACCAGCTGCGGACGCAGTGAAAAGCCTTCCGGTGGCGATTCGGTTCGGGGACAATTCGCAGATTCGGTCGGGCCCGGGGTTCCGCCGCGCACAACGGGTTCGGAGAGGAGCGGGGCGCACATGACGCCGACTGCACCGGCCGCGGTCGCCGCGGCCCTGCCGCAGCAGGTCAAGCAGACCAGGGACAAGCTGCTCGCGCTGCTGCGGGAGGCCGATCCGAGTGCCGCGGAGTGGGTCGAGCAGGTTCGGCGCAGCCGTCCGGGCACGCCCAGCGTGGTCGTGGTCGGGGAGACCAATCGCGGTAAGAGTTCGCTGGTCAACGCCCTGCTCGGACACCCAGGACTGTCCCCTGTGGACGCTTCGGTGGCCACCGCGACGTACCTGCAGTTCGAGCACGGCGAGCAGTGGGCGGCGCACGCCTGCTACCCCGGCCAGCAGGATCCGGTGCCCTTCGACCTGGCCGAACTGCCGAACTGGGTGGGCGCGGGCCGCGAACTGCCCGAGGGGCAGCTGCCGCCGCGCTACGTGCGCATCTCGGCGCCGCTGGACGAGCTGGCCAGGGTGACCGTGGTGGACACCCCCGGCGTCGGCGGGCTGGACGCCCTGCACGGCGAACTCGCGATGGAAGCGGCGGCTTCGGCCACGGCCCTGCTGTTCGTCGTCGACGCATCCGCCCCGTTCACCCGCGGCGAGCTGGACTTCCTGCACAAGGTCGGCGAACGCGTCGAGACCGTGGTGTTCGCGCTGGCCAAGACCGACCAGCACCGGGGCTGGCGGCAGGTCCTGGAAGACGACCGGAAACTGCTGGTCGAGCACGCGCCGCGGTTCGCCGACGTGCCGATCTTCCCGGTATCGGCGCGGATGCTGGAGCTGGCCGCGAAGGCACCCAGCGAGCAGGCCGGGAACATGCTGCGCGAGAAGTCCGGCATCACCGAACTGCGCACCGAACTGGAACGGCTCATCGGCGGCCGGTCGATGATGCTCGGCGAGGCCAACACGATGCGCGCACTGTCCAGTGTGCTCGGTGAGCTGGTGGCGAAGCTGACGGCCGAGAAGCGCGCCCTGACCGTCGGCGAGGACGAGGCGGAGTCGCTGCGCGCCCGCCGCGACGAGCTGTCCACCGCGCGGCGCTCGTCGACCCGCGGCTGGCAGGTCAAGCTGCGCGGCGAAATCCAACGCACCCGCGTCGAGACCAGCCACGAGGTGACCCGCCAGGTGCGGGAGGTGCAGAACTGGTTCCGCCGGGCCATCGACGGTGCCGACCGCAACCAGCTCACCGAACTGCCCCGGCAGGTCGACGTGGCGCTGCAGATGGCTTCGACCCGGGTCGCGGCGATGCTGTCCGGACGGCTGGCCACGGTCGCCGAGCAGTCGTTGAAGGAGCTGTTCTCCGCCGAGGAACTGGACGTGATCCGCTCGCAGTTCGCCCGCGGCGTGCAGGCGCCGATCGCGCTGCGGCCACCGGACAAGCGGCCGCCGACCGCCGAGGACAAGCTGCTGGTGTTCATGGGTGTCTCCGGTGGGCTCGGCGTCGGCCGCGCGGCCGCGTTGCCGTTGGCCGGGCTGGGCATCGCGGCGCTGAACCCGGTGGTGCTGCCGGTGACGATCGTGCTCGGGCTCGGCGCGGGCTGGTGGATGGCCCGAACCCGCAAGCACGCGGCGGACAAGCAGCACCTCAAGCAGTGGTTGACCGACGCCATCGCGGACGCCCGCTCGGCGCTCGACCAGCTGGTCGCGGAGCAGTTGATCGAGGCCGAGCAGCAGCTGTCGCTGGCCCTCGACGATGCCTTGACCAGGAGGATCGAAGCGATCGAGGGGGAGCTGCGGGAGGTCGACAAGGCGCTGAAGATGGACGCCGCCGAACGCAGCCGCGAACTCCAAACGGTCAACCGCCGCCTGACCGACGCATCAGCGGGCCGCGAACGCGCGGAGAACCTCCTCGGCAACATCCGCAACCTCCGCGACACCGCCGCCTGACCCGATCAGGCGAGGAGTGAAGGGCACCTTTGACCGGCATAGTCGGTCAAAGGTGCCCTTCACCTCAGGACTTCGGCGTGTCGAAGCGGTCGGAGCGGACAGCGGTGAGGAATGCGCGCCACTGCTGCTGATCGACGGCTAACAAGCCGCCAGCACGATCCTTGGTGTCGCGGACCCCCACAGCGTCGACACCCAGGCCGACCTCGACGCAACTCGTCTGCACACCCGAATGACCTGACTTGCGCCAGCCGATCTCGACGCAGTTGCTGCTTGGGCCGCTGTAACTCGACTTGCGCCAGATTTCCATGAGTGCCAATCACTTTCGCGCGTACTTGTTGAGCAGGTCGAGACTCTCGGACTCCGTCAGCGCACGACTCCGCAAATCCTCAAAGACCGCGCTGAGCTCTGAGGTTAGTTCGCGATCGTGGCTCAGATGACCACCAACAGCGTGCTCTTGGTAGACCGCGGCAGGCCAGGTATCGGGCGGAAAGTCGAGCAGCACGAACGCGCCTGTCATCGACTTGTGCAACCCCTTGTCGAACGGGAGTACCTGCACGGACACGTTCGACTGCTTCGACATCCGGACCAGGTGCGCGAACTGATCGCCTGCGATCGCTTCCTCGTGCGCGCATCGGGCCAACGCGGCCTCGGAAATCACCGAGACGAACTCAAGCGGCGACTCGGCTGTCAGCCTCTCCTGGCGTTTCAAGCGCAACGCGACCTGGCGCTCCACGTCTTCGGGCGCAGTGATGTGGCTTCCCAATTCGTGGATCGCACGGGCATAGGCGGCGGTGTGCAGCAATCCTGGCAGGATCTCGATTTCGAATGTGCGGATCCTGGTCGCGTCGGTCTCCAGGCCAACGTAGTCCTGGAACCAGCTCGGTAGGCGGTAGGTCGACCACCAGCCTCGGTTGCGGGCTTCCGCGCGGGTCTCTTCCAGGAGCTCGCGGCGCTGCTCCGGCAGTCCATAGTGGTCCATCAGGACTTTGAGCTCTGCCTTTGACGGGGCTGTTCGTCCGTTCTCCATGTGGCGGACCTTGGCCGTGGAGCAGCCCAACAGGTTGGCGATGTCGTCTGCCGTGAGGTTCTGGGCGTTCCGCAGCTTGCGGAGCTCTGCTCCCAAGGTCTTGCGGCGCATGGTCGGACTGGCCATGGCCGAAGCCTAGCCGCGCCACATGATCACTCAACTGTGCGATGTCGAATCTGATCGATAAGAAATATCGTTAAGGCAGATCGATCAGGAGGAGGCGAGATGTTCGTTGCGGCTGGGGTGGATTGGTTTTGGCGGCCCGTTGGGGTTGGGCGGCACGGGTTCGACGTGGCCGCGAAGCGGGCTGCGCCGCATGCGGCGGTGACCTCGTTCTGCGGAGTCGAGGTCGAGGCGTGGCAGGTGCAGCGGTTGCCGCCGGAGATCGAGTGGATCTCCGAGGACACCTGCATGGACTGCTGGCACCAGATCTCGACCCGATGGTCGTGAGTGGGAAAGCGCGTTAGAACCGGCTTTCGCACTCACGACCCCTGACCTCGTCCGGCCGTTGTCCCTCCCCGGGCCGGACGACATGGTGGCCGGGCGCTTCGCACCCCCGCCCCGGCGCCCGGCCACCCATCCCGAGCGCGGACTGCGACGAGGGCCTTCAGTTGCGGAACCGGTGGGCTCTACCCTGCGTCGTAATGGTTGCAAGGTGACCGGCGGCGAGGGGTTGCGGACGTGTACATCGAGGAGACCGGCGCGGGGGACGGTGACATCAAGGTCACCGTAGAAGGCGAGGAGTACACCGCCGAGGCCAACTACGACCTCGACGGTGACGGCGTGGACGACACCGTCACCGTGCTCACCGATGACGGCTACGTGGCCTACATCGACGAGAACGCCGACGGCCAGGCCGACGTGATGCAGTCGATCGACGCCGACGGCATGGTGGTCGAGCAGGCCCGCTTCGACCCCGGGACCGGCAAGTGGACCGGCGAAGCACCCGATCAGCACCCGGGCGGCGCCGACCCGCAGGACCAGGGCCAGTCGATGGTCATCGACACCCCGCAGGGCGACATGCAGGTCGGCCCGGCCACCGAGGACACCAACTCCGACGGCATCGCCGACACCGCCGTCGTCGAGACCGAGGCGGGCGGCACCATGCTGGTCACCGACGTGGACGGGGACGGTGCGGCGGATCAGGTCGTGGAGATCAGCCAGACCGGCGACGTGACGATCTCGCACCACACCGGCGACGGGCAGTGGACCGTGGTCGAGCAGGGCAAGATGACCGACGACGGGCAGTACGCGCCGAACCCGGCGACCGGTGCGACCGACGACGCGACCTGGACCTTCGACGACGCGGCCCAGCCGCACGCGGCAACCGCCGAGGTCAGCGACCGGCATGGCGCTGATCAGCACGGCGCCGATCAGCAGGGCACCGGCCAGCAGGGCGGTGGGCGCGGCGGCGCGGCCTCGGCAGGCAAGCCCGACTCCGACGAAGCCTGGAGCTGACGTCTCGACTTGTGCAGCGGGCGCGGCGATTTCGCGCGAAATCGCCGCGCACTCCCCACGAGAGGCGCCGCTTTCGCGCGAAATCGCCAACAAAAGGTGTCCGGGCACAGGCTCAGGCACCGGGCGTGGGGCCCGTGCTCGAACCTGCCTCGGGGCGAAGCGGGTGAGCGATGACGGCGCCTCAGAACACGGGGACGGGCACGAGTTCTCTTGAATGAACCGCGCGATGAGCAACCGCCATTCGGTTGATGCCCGCGCTTAACGCGGCGTTCGCACAGGTGTCCGGTTCGCCGGAAAATCTGGACCACAGCGATCCCGGGACGGCGGAATTTTCGTCCAGACCACCGATGAGATCGCAACTGAATCGATACCCTTATCGTTCCTGTGAGAGAACGAACAATTCTGATCTCCATTGGGCGCCGCTGTCGCCGTTAGCCTCGATGCATCCCTTTTACCCCTTCGCCCGACCTCCGGGCCGGGCGAAGCTTTCCCTCCAAACGTCGGCGGGCCCCCGTCGGCGCCGAATCCGGGCTGTGGCGCCCAGTCAGGAGACACGACGAGATGACCGCATTGACCATCCCAGGTCTCGACCAGGCACCGACCACACACGAGCGCCTGCTGTCGTGGGTGCGTGAGGTCGCCGAGCTGACCACGCCCGACCAGGTGGTGTGGTGCGACGGTTCGCAGCAGGAATGGCAGCGGCTGACCGATCAGCTCGTCGAGGCGGGCACCTTCGCCCGCCTGGACAAGAAGCCGAACTCCTTCTACGCGGCTTCGGACCCCTCGGACGTGGCGCGTGTCGAGTCGCGGACCTTCATCTGTTCCGTCGACGAGAAGGACGCCGGGGTCACCAACAACTGGATGGACCCGAGCGAGATGAAGGCGACCATGACGGAGCTCTACCGGGGCTGCATGCGTGGTCGCACCATGTACGTGATCCCGTTCTGCATGGGTCCGCTGGACGCCCAGCCGCCGAAGCTGGGCGTGGAGATCACCGATTCCGAGTACGTCGTGGTGTCGATGCACCTCATGACGCGGATGGGCGCGAAGGTCCTGGAGAAGCTGGGCAACGACGGCGAGTTCGTACCCGCGCTGCACTCCGTGGGTGCGCCGTTGGAGCCGGGCCAGCAGGACGTGCCGTGGCCGTGCAACGACATCAAGTACATCAGCCACTTCCCAGAGGAGCGGATGATCTGGAGCTTCGGCTCCGGCTACGGCGGCAACGCGCTGCTGGGCAAGAAGTGCTACTCGCTGCGGATCGCCTCGGCGATGGCCCGCGACGAGGGCTGGCTGGCCGAGCACATGCTGATCCTCAAGCTGATCTCGCCGGAGGAGAAGGTCTACTACGTCGCGGCGGCGTTCCCGTCGGCCTGCGGCAAGACCAACCTGGCGATGCTGCAGCCGACCATCCCGGGCTGGCGGGCCGAGACGCTCGGTGACGACATCGCCTGGATGCGCTTCGGCGAGGACGGGCGGCTGTACGCGGTGAACCCGGAGGCCGGGTTCTTCGGCGTCGCGCCCGGCACCAACTGGAAGACGAACCCGAACGCGATGCGCACCATCGAGCAGGGCAACTCGGTGTTCACCAACGTCGCGCTCACCGACGACGGCGACGTCTGGTGGGAGGGCATGGAAGGCGACCCGCAGCACCTCACCGGCTGGAAGGGTCGCGACTGGACCCCGGAGAGCGGCGAGAACGCCGCGCACCCGAACTCCCGGTACTGCACGCCGATGTCGCAGTGCCCGATCCTGGCACCGGAGTGGGACGACCCGAAGGGCGTGCCGATCTCGGCGATCCTCTTCGGCGGTCGGCGCAAGACCACGGTGCCGCTGGTGAACGAGGCATTCGACTGGCAGCACGGCGTTTTCCTGGGCGCCACGCTGTCGTCGGAGAAGACCGCCGCGGCGGAGGGCAAGGTCGGTGACGTGCGGCGCGACCCGATGGCGATGCTGCCGTTCATCGGCTACAACGTCGGCGACTACTTCCAGCACTGGGTGAACGTCGGCAAGTCCGCCGACGCGGGCAAGTTGCCGCGGATCTTCTACGTGAACTGGTTCCGGCGCGGCGCGGACAACGGCTTCCTGTGGCCGGGCTTCGGGGAGAACTCCCGCGTGCTCAAGTGGATCATCGACCGGCTGGAGGGCAACGCGGCGGCGACCGACACCGCGATCGGCCGGGTGCCGTCGGCCGACGACCTGGAGCTGTCCGGGCTGGACACGCCGAAGGCTGACGTCGACGAGGCGCTGCAGGTCGACGTCGAGGAGTGGAAGGCGGAGCTGCCGCTCATCGATGAGTGGTTCGACACCATCGGCGATGCGCTGCCGAGCTCGATGCGGGACGAGCTGGCTGCGCTGAAACAGCGTCTCGGTCACTGACCGAGCGACCCCCGGACGGGTGGACTTGGCGAAGCTACGTGGGAAGCTTCGCGTCCATCCGTCCGGCTCGGGATCTCTCCGAACTGTGCGCAATCGTGCGGTGTTTCCCCAAGAGAGCTGAAGCTCTTTCGGGGAAACACCGTTTTTGTTTTTCTCGCAGGTGGATCTCCCCAGTCGGAAGGAGTAAATCGGGGAATCGCTAACGATCAGCAACCCGACGGACACTGGTTGCGTCCCAACGAAAGTCCCATTGGAAGTCCCAGTGAGTGTCCAGTGAAAACCGCCCGAAAGGCGCCGATACGAGGGAGTGTGTCATGGCTGATCTGGCCATGTTGGCGTTGTCCCTGATCGCGGTCGCTGCGGTGTTCCTGTCGCTGCGCCGCGAGGATGACGAGACCAGCGAGCAGTCCGAGGCCGGTGAGCTCGACAGCCTTCACCGGGACGAAATCCGGATGCAGGGGAGGGCGCAGCTGAGATGACCGGCAAGAAATCTGCACAGGCCTGCGGGCGGTGAGCGGCACTAGTCCACTCACCGCCCGCAATCTTTTCGCAGCCGTGCCAGGGCCTTTCGCGAATCAGTCGAGCGTGCCCGCCAATTCCTCCAGCACGTCCAGCAAATTCCGGCCGGTCGGCGCGAATCCACGCGCCTGCGCCGGTTCCGGCGCCGGAATGCCCTCGCAGGTCAGATCCCGCCCCGGCACCACACCGTCGACCAGGTACGCCGCGACCGCGTCGTCCACGCAGGCGTTGCCCATGCCGTAGACCCCGTGGTCGCCCTCGTCGCGCACGCTGATCAGGCGGGAGCCCTGGAACTCCCGGTGGGCGATCTCCGCGCCTTCTCGGGCGGTGGCCGGGTCGTTCTCGGACTGCAGCATCAGCACCGGCGGCACACCCCTGCCCGTGGGCGTCCGCAGGTCGACCGCCGGGCGATCCCAGTACACGCACGGCTGGACGATCGAGTAGTAGCCGTAGGTCGGGAACTTCCGCCCCTGGATGCCGGAGTGCGCCACCACCGACTCGGGAGTGCCCTGGAAACGCGTGTCGTTGCAGCGGATCGAGTACAGCGTCGCCGCCTGGCTGTCGGCCGGGTCGCTGGCCTGCATCGGCATGGTGCGGGCGCGCGCCCGGACGAGCGGCTGGACCGCCTGGCCGGTGCCGTCCCGCAGCGCCGCGAGGGTGCTGCCGAGGTTCGGGAACGCGAACTTCGAGTACATGCTCTGCAGCACCAGGGCGTCCAGCGCGTTGTGGTCGACCGGCGGGCCGTCCGGCACGGGCAGCGGATTGGCCTTCAGCGCCGCGCGCAGATCATCCACAGTGGACTGGACCTGCCGCGCATCGGTGCCGAGGTGGTAGTTCGCGTCGTGCGCGGCCAGCCAGGGGAGCACGTCCTCGCGCCAGCGGCGCTCGAACGCCATCGGCTGCCAGCCGAAGACGTCCTGCCAACTCCCGGTGAACTCGGCGTTCGAGTCGAGCACCATCTTGTCCACCGACTGCGGGAAGTAGGTGGCGAAGTAGGCGCCGAGCCAGGTGCCGCCGGAGACCCCGAACCAGCTGATCTTCTCGCGCTGCTCCACCTGCCGGAGCAGGTCGAGGTCGGCCACCGTCTGCTCGGTGGTGACGTAGCGCCCCAGCTCACCGCTGTAGCGCTGGCAGTCGGCGGCGAACTGCCGGTTCACGTCCATCAGCACCTGGATGTTCGCCGGGGTGCGGTCCCGGACGTCCAACTGGGTGGCCGACTGCTGCGGTCCGCAGGAGACGGTGCTGCTGCGGCCGGTGCCGCGCACGTCGATGCCGTAGACGTCGAAGTTGTCCACCATCTCCGGGCGGTTGGTGGCCAGCAGCGCCAGCGGCATTTCCAGACCAGCGCCGCCGGGGCCGCCGGGATTGGTGAACAGCGCGCGGTCGCTGGCGCCGCCAGCGGGCGCCAGCCTGCTCACCGCGATGCTGATTTCCTTGCCACCGCTGGGGTTGTGCCAATCCAGCGGCGCGGTCAGCGTGCCGCACTGGAGCCGTTCGGATCCCGGTGGCAACCCCGGTGGCAGCTCGGGCGGGAAGCACGGCGCCCACTCGATGCGCTGCCCCGCGTACTTCGCCGGAACCTCGAACGGCGGCGCGGGTGCCTGCTGCCCCATGGCGGGCGAAGCGGTGGTCAGCAGCACCCCCAGGGCTGCCGCCACGCCGAATGCGTGCTTGGCGTTGCGCATGCGATCCCCTCTCACTTTGCGCTCATCAAAACTGCCAAGATCATTCGATCAAGTGAGCTCAGGAGGGGGTACTGTCGTCAGTCGCTACTTCCCGTGACAAATGTCAGGAAGTTTCCAGTCAGTGCTTGATGGCTCCGGCGAGGTTGAAGGCACCGCCGAGGGTTCGGGAGACGATCAGGTAGAGGACGATCACCGGGGCCGTGTAGAGGATCGAGTAGGCCGCGAGCTGGCCGTAGGCGATCAGGCCGCCCTGGCCGAAGAAGGTGAACACCCCCACCGAGGCGGGCTGTTTCGTCGGATCCAGCAGCAGGATGAAGGGCACGAAGAAGTTGCCCCAGGCGGTGATGAACGTGAAGATCCCGACCACGCCCATGCCGGGCGTGATCAGCGGCAGCACGATCGAACGCAGCGCCTGCATCCCCGACGCACCGTCCACCCACGCCGCCTCTTCGAGGCTGACCGGCACCCCGTCCATGAAGTTCTTGGTCATCCAGATCGCGATCGGCAGCGAAGTGGCGGCCAGGAACAGCGTGGTGCCGAACATCGAATCGATCAACTCCAACTGCACGAACATGCTGTACACCGGCACCATCACCGCGGTCATCGGCAGACCGGAGGCGAACAGCACCACGTACAGGAACGGCCGCCGGAACCGCAGCTGGTAGCGGGACAGCGGATACGCGCACAACACCGCGGCGACCACCGAGACCAGCGCCGCGCCACCGCTCATCAGCAGTCCGTTCCACAGTGGACGACCGCTGAGCTCCCAGCTCAACACCTGGTCGAAGTTGTCCAGGGTGAACGCGGTGGGCAGCTGCGCGGCCAGCGGCGCGTCCACGTCGAACGCGGCCGTGACCAGCCACAGCAGCGGAGCCAGGAAGACCAGGGCGATGATCCCGAGGATCAGGTGCACCACGGCCGACACCGAACGCCGCCGGGCGGAGGTCACCGAAGCCATCACACCTCATCTCGCAGGCTCTTGGCGTACACCACCGCGAACAGGCCGCCGATCACCAGCAGCACCAGGGAAATCGTGGCACCGTAGCCGATTTCGTCGAGCTCGAAGGCCGAGTCGTACATCAGCAGCGGCAGCGTCTGCGTCGCCGCGTTCGGGCCACCCGCGGTCAGCACGTAGATCAGGGTGAACAGCCCGATGGTCTGCAACGTGATCAGCATCAGGTTGGTCAGCACCGAGCGCCGGATGATCGGCAGCGTGACGTGCCAGAACCGGCGGAACACCCCGGCGCCGTCGACCTCGGCGGCCTCCACCAGGTCGGTGGGCACCTCCGACAGCGATGCCTGGTAGACCAGCATCGAAAACGCCGTGCCCCGCCAGATGTTGCCCAGGATCACGGCCATCATCGGCGCGCTGTAGAGCCAGTCCTGCCCACCGAGCCCGAGCGCGGTCAGCAGGTTGTTCAGCGTGCCGTCGGTGTTGAGGAACGCGTAGATGGCGAAGGCGGCGACGAGTTCCGGCAGCACCCAGGCCGACACCACGATCGTGCCAACCGTGGTGCGCAGCCAGCGGTTGCGGTGCTGGGTCAACACCGCGATCAGCATGCCAAGGCAGTTCTGCCCGATGACCGCCGAACCAGCGGTGAACACCACGGTCAGCCAGACCGAGTGCCACATCGCCGGATCGGCGAACAGCCGCAGGTAGTTCTCCAGCCCGACGAACTCGGGGTTGGTGGCCGCAACGCCGCTGAGCGCGGCATTGGTGAACGAAACGTACCCGCTCCACAGGATCGGCCCGATGACGAACAGGCCGAGCAGCAACAGCGCGGGCGCCATCGGCGCCAACCACCGCCAGACCCGCGCCGTCATCAGCCTGCCCGGGTGTTGGCGGGCTGCACGATGCGCGAAACCTGCTGCGACCACTGGTCGGCGACCTCGCCCGGCGGCCGACCGGCCACCACGTCGAGCACCGACTTCTGGATCTCCTCGGAAACCTTGGGGTATTCCGGCAGCGCGGGCCGGTAGTGCGTGTTGGCCAGCAGGCCGATCCAGAACTGGTTGAGCGGATTCGCCTCGATCACCCGTGGATCCGCGGCGGCGTCGGCGCGGGCCGGGAGGTTGCCGCTGGCCGCCGAGTATTCCACCACGTTGTCCTTGGCCATCGCCTGCTTGATGAACTCGAACGCGTCGTCCTGCTTGGTGCTGGACGCGCTGATCGCCAGCGTCCAGCCGCCGGAGAGGGTGACCGTGCCCGGCGGCTGCCCGTGCTGGGTGGGCATCGGCGTCGCCGACATCATCTGGTGCCAGTCCTGCCAGCCGGAATCCAACCAGTTGCCGGAGGCGAAGCTGCCGTCCAGCCGGATCCCCACCTTGCCCTCGCGGGTCAGGTCATCGCGGAACACCTTGTCGTACTGGGCATCCGCGATCTGCGCCTTGCTCTGCGTCAGGTTTTCCGCCAACGCGGTGGACAGGAAGCCCATCGCATCGGCGAAACCCTTGCTGGGCACCAACCACTTCTTCTGCTGCTCGTCGTAGAGCGTGCCGGTTTCGGTGCCGTACAACAGCATTTCGACGGTCTGCATGCTCACCGACTCGCCCTCGGCCTTGCCGAGCGCGAGGTCCATGGCGATCACGTCCGGGCGCCGCTGCTTGATCTGCCGGGCCGCGTTCAGGACGTCGTCCCAGGTGCGCGGCTGCCATTCGGCGGGCAGCCCGACCTCGGCGAACAGCTGGCGGTTGTACCAGAGGCCGCGGGTGTCGGTGTCCAGCGGCACCCCGTAGATCTTGCCGTCCTCGGCCCGGCCCGCCTGCTTGGTGGTGTCGATGTACTGGTTCCAGTCCGGCCACCGCGCGAGGCGATCGTCCAGCGGTGCCAGATATCCCGCTTCGACGTCGGAGTTCACGTTGAAGCTGTCCTCGTAGAGCACGTCGGGTGCGGTGGACGGGGAGCGCATCCGCAGCTGGAGCTTGGACAGGTACTCGCCCTCCGGTGCCACCACCGGATCGAGCTGAACCGTCTTGCCCGGGTGGGCCTGCTCGTACTGCTGCTTGACGCGCTGCATCCACTGGTCGACCTGCAGCGTGTTGCCGTATCGGTGGTAGGCGACGCTGATCGTGTTCGGATCGTCGGCCGCGCTGCCGCCGCAGGCGGCCAGCGAGATCCCCAACGTCGCGGTGATGAGCACGGACATCGCTTTGCTGCGCTGCATCGCGGTCCCCTCGCCAGCAGTGGTTGCGCCTGACCTGAGATGCGGATCACACTCTGGGCTAGTTAATTCCATTCGATGGAACAAGTCAACGATCTTGTCGTTCCCTCCACGAGGAGCGCCTATGGCGAAAGCGTCCTGGCAGGGCACCAATCTGCCCCGGGTGGGCGGATTCAACCGCGCGGTCGTGCTCGACACGATCCGCCAACACGGTGAAGTCAGCCGCGTCGAACTCGCGCAACGCACCGGGCTGACCGCGCAGACGATGTCCAACATCGTCCGCGCGCTCATCGACGACGGGCTGGTCACCGAGAACGGACACGCCCCGTCCACCGGCGGCAAACGCCGGGTGCTGCTGAAAGTGGTACCGGACGCGTATTCCGCGATCGGCCTGCACCTCGACCCGGAACGGATCACCGGTGTCCTGCTGGACCTGGCGGGCGGGGTCCGGTTGCGCAGTCGGCGCCGCGTCCCCGACGACGCCTCGCCCGAGGCGGTGGCCGTCGCACTGGCCCGCACCAGCCAGCAGTTGGTGCGCCGCTCCGGCATCGCCGACGGCCGGGTGCTCGGCGTCGGGCTCGCGGTGCCCGGACCGCTGGACGCGGCGCACCGCCGGGTGCTCGCACCGCCGAACCTGGCCGGGTGGACGGAAGTCGCGCTGGCCGACATCGTCGAGGAGCGCGCCGGGTTACCGGTGGTGATGGACAACGACGCGACGGCGGCGGCGATCGGCGAGCGCTGGGCGGGTTGCGCCGATCGCGCGGGTTCGTTCGTGTACGTCTACCTCGGTTCCGGGGTGGGTGTCGGGGTGGTGCTCGGCGACCAGGTGCATCGCGGGGTCAGCAACAACGCGGGCGAGATCGGGCACGTGCACAGCGGCGGTGGGCGCGAATGCCATTGCGGGAAGCGGGGATGCCTGGAGGCGTACTGCTCGATGCGCGCGATCGTCGCCGACTGGCGGGCCGCCAGCCGCCAGTCCGACGGCGAATCGGTCGCGGCGGCCTACGAGCGGTTGTGCCGACTGGCGGCCGACGGCGACGCCACCGCGGTGCGGGTGCTGCGGGTGGCGGCGACCCGGTTGGGCCATGCGTTGGCGTCGGTGGTGAGCGTGCTGGACGTCGATCGCGTGGTGCTCGGCGGACCGGCGCTGCGACATGTGGCGGAGCTGGTGCGGTCACGGGTGGCGAAGGTGGTCGAGGCGCAGGTGTGGGCTCCGAAGATCCGGCCGGTGCGGGTGGAAACCGCGCTGATCGGCGAAGACGCCGGTGCGGTCGGTGCGGCGTCACTGGTGCTCGACCACGCCTATTCACCACGCCTGGGCACCCTGCTGGGTTCCTGACCAACTCGTGAGTGCGAAACCCGGCTCCAACCGGCTTTCGCACTCACGACCCCGTTCAGGTGAGGGGTGAAGGGCACCTTCTACCAAGTAAGTTGGCGAAAGGTGCCCTTCACTCAAGACCGGTTGCTCACGAGTGCTTCGGGTGCTGGACGGCCTCGGCGACCGCGTCGCCGAAGGCGCGCATGCCGTTGGCGTTCGGGTGCATCGGGGCCGCCACCGAGGTCGGGATCACACCCTCGAAGTACTTCTCCGCCGGAGCCGCGCAGACGTCGTGGCCCTCGCTCACCGGGCCGAGGTCGACGAACTTCGCGCCGTGCGCCGCCGCGCGTTGCCCGAGCACCGCGCTCAGTCTGTCCACACTGGACTGGATGTAGTCGGCGTCGCGGGACCACAGCGGCTCCTTCGGGTGGCAGCCGCCCGGCTTGAGGTAGGTGCCGTAGCCGACGACCACTATCTCGGCGTTCGGCGCCCGGCGCTCGATCTGGCTGAGCACTTCGTCGAAGCGCGGGGCGAACGCGTTGATGCGCGCCGCCAACTCGTCCCCGCCACCCGCGGTGAACTCGTCCGCGCACGACGAGCCGACCGGCTCCGGAAGCAGGTTGACGCAGGAAACCACCGCTGGCACCAGCTCGACGTCGTTGCCGCCGACGGTGATGGTCACCAGATCGGTGCGGTCGTCGAGCGCGCCGTACTGCGGTGCCAGGATGCCGTGCTGCCGCCCGGCGAAGTCCGCGATCGTCGCACCCGAGCAAGACACGTCGGTCAGCTCCGCGCCGAGCCGTTCGGCGACCACCCTCGGGTAGTTGAGCTTCGAGCGGAAGCAGAGCAGGTTCGGGTCCGGGTTGGGCATCAGCGGCCCGGCGGCCGCGGAGTCCCCCATCGCGACGTAGTCGAACTCGTCGGCCGCATGGGCGGTCGGTGCGAGCACCGCCGCCGTCGCGGCGAGGGCGGAACCGAGTTGGGCGAGACGACCGAGCTGGAATCCCACGCGAAACCTCCTGCGAGAACTGGCACTCCGCCTTGATCTAGCACGCAGAAGTCCGCCAGGGCGCGCAGATTCACCTCCCGATAGAGGGAATTGGGCTCTCCCGCAATCGGCGATCTCGCGCGATCACCAGCGGAGGCAGCCGCTCACAGCTCCCGGCGCAGGGCCCTGGTGATACCGGCGGCCACCGTGGTGGCCAGGATCCAGCCCGCCGCGATGAGCACCACGGTTATCCACTGGGAGCTGCCGTGCGCCTGCCACATCACGTCGTGGCCGAGGTTGATGATCGGCACCAGCTGGTCCACCGTGTACAGGAACGGGTTCCACACCGGGTGGTCCTCGGCGTTGATCGGAGCCAGCTGGTGGTAGTTGAACCAGGTGGTGCCCGCCGCGGTCAGCAGCACTAACCAGATCAGCGCGCGCAGCGGGCGGAAGCCGTAGCTGACGGTGATCAGCTGCAGCATGCTCCACAACCGCACCGGTAATCGGAACGCCGGACGGGTCGCCGCCGCGATCGCCTGGTACCGGCGCCGCTGCTTCTCGATCAGCACCGTCACGGCGTGTTCCTCGTTGCCGTTGCCGCGGAACACCCGCGCCAACTGGTCGTACGGCCCCGGCTGGTACCGGCGGCCGCTGGACCGCAGCCAGCTCAGCCGCTCCAGCACCGCGGTGCTATCGGTCAGCTCGATGGTTTCGGTGAAGTTGTCGTAGGCGAAGTCCTCGACGTCCACCCCGCCGGAGGCCTCCCACAGCGCCGCGTTGTCCGCGAGCAGCTCGCACTGCGCCTGCCGCAGCAGGATCCGGCCCTGCGGCGCCGCTCCCGGTACCAAGGTGAGTTCCTGGACGACCAGGCCGAACGCGTTGATCGCGTTGCGGCTGGAGCCATCGCCGAGCCGAGCGCCCCAGAAGTTCGCCTGCCGCCCGATCTCGGCGCGCCGCAACTGGATCTCGCCTTCCGCGAGGAACGGCCGAGTGCCCTCCGCGCACACCAGGTCGCGGGCGATGCGGGCGGCGCGCAGGTCCACCGAGGACTTGTACGCCAGCCGGTGCCGGTGCCACGCGGGTTTGGTCAGCCGCGCCGAACGCAGATCCAGGTTGGCGCCGATCTGGGCGCCCTGCAGTTGGATCGAGCCGACGATGTCGGCCTCCCGGCAGTCCAGGTTGCTGCCGACCACTAACCGACTGGCCTGCAGCACATCGGTGCGCGGGCCGCGCACCTTCGCGCGGTTGAGCTGGAAGCTGCCGTGCACCCGGACGTCGATCATCCGCACCTGGCCGTGCAGGTCGGCCCGCGACGCCTCCAGGTTGCCGAGGATCTCGGTGCCGTCGATGTGCAGCGCGCGCAGCGGCTGCTCGACCGAGGCCCGCGCGGAACGGGACCAGCCCAGGTCGACGTGCGCGCCGGACATCCGCAGATCGCCGCCGATCCGCGCGCTCACCATCCGGATCGTGCCACCGCTGCGGAAACCCTGGTCGATCTGCACGTCGCCGCGCACATCGCTGCGGTCGGCGACGAGCGTGCTGGTCGGGTCGTCGTGCTGCGACTCGCCACGACGCGGCGGAGCAACACCGGGTTCCAGCACCGCGTCCCGCAACCGCAGGTCGCCCGCGATGTGCGCGCTGGGCATGAAGAGCAGCCCGGCGACGGTGAACGGCCCCCGGTCGAGCGGGTCGACGTCGCAGCGCAGGCTGCCGCCGATCTGGATGCCGTTGGCGTTCAACGCGTATCGGCCGCGGTTGCGCAGCGCGCCGCCGGAGAGGTTGAGGTTGCCGCCGACCTTCGCGCCGGGGATCCGGATCTCCCCGGACACCTGCAGCCGCAGCCCGAGCACCGCGCCGGAGACCGACAGCCGGTCGGCGTAAATCGCGCGGCCACCGGGATTGCGCAGCTCGCTGTCGTTGAGCACCAGCGAACCGCCGAGCTGCGCGTCCGCGAGGTCGATGCCACCGATGCTCGTGCAGTTGCGCAGCAGGGTGTCGTTGCTGGTGTTGAGGTTGCGGGCGTCGAGTCCGGGGAACCGGCAGTGCCAGAGCACCAGTCCGGCGATGGTGGCCTGCCGCAGGTCGGGTGCGTTCTCGAACCGGCAGCGCACGAATTCCAGCAGGTACGGCAGATCCGTGGCGCGCAGGTCCAGTCGGCCGGTGATCACCGCGTTCTCGATGGCGATGACCGGCTGCTGGCCGGTGCGCCGGGAGAACGGCCGCCAGCTGCCGGTTTCTTCCAGCGATTCGACCAGGCGTCGGCTGAGGTATTCGCCGCGGATCTCGCAGTCCTGGTCGTGCTGCTCGGCGTGCACGTCCAGCGGCGGACCGGCGTCCTGGGCGGCGCGATCCGTCCTGCCCTGCCTGAGCAGTTCCTCGAACCGCTGCTCGGCAGCGGTCAGCGGACTGTTGCTGTCCCACGGCTTGACGACCGGCACCCGTGCTCCCGAACTTGTCCAACCCGACGACCCACACGAAAGGTAGTCGATCAACTACCTCTAGAACTCTGACGTGTGATCTCGTTCGGTGGTTGCGACCTGTTCCGGAGTGCACCGAGATGGCCTACTGGCGCATCGTTCCACGTGAAACGGGTCGTGGGGGGGGGCGGGGGGGGGCGCGCGGGCGGGCGGGGGCGCGCGTCGTACCTGCTGGTACACCACTAGGTAGCGCTCCACCATTCCGTCCGCACCGAACTCCGCGCGCGCCGCCGCGCGTGCTTTGGCGGCGTTTCGCGCGGCGGCCTCGGGATCGGCGAGCACTGCGCCGA